>JAUXNY010000110.1 GCA_030682615.1 Candidatus Aquicultor sp.
TCTGTTCGGGTTTTTAGCGGGGGCGTTTGCTTCAGATGAAGGGGTTATTGCTACGCTCACCGTATCCCCATTAGGATTCATCGCGCTCTTTGGCGCGACATTGATGCTCGCGGCGCCGCTTATCGGGCTGACTATTTGGGCATACGACCGCGCCATTCAATCCGCGACCGAACAGCAACAGCAACAACGCCGGCAGCGGAAACAATAGCATCCGCAAAACGGCAGAAGTTTGACCATCCTTACCCATGAACCACTCCCATGAACTGCGCCCCGAAAACCCGCTACCCACCTTGATTCTTGTCACATTCGGAGCTTTAGTGGTGTTATACATATAAAGGCGGAAACTGGAGGCCTACAAGTGGCGCTGAGACACAGGCTGAAAAGAACGGTCGCGCCGGATGACTTCGCTTTCAGGGAGCTCTTCGAAGCCAACTATCCGATGGTCCTTCGACATCTTATCCTGATACTAGGCGAGCAGGCGGCGGCCGAGGACATAGCGCAGGAGACGTTTATACGGCTGTACGAGCGGCCCCCGAAGGAGTTTACCAATCTTTCGGGCTGGCTCATTAAGGTCTCGACCAATCTTGCCTACAACTACTTGCGCGGTGAGAAGAACCGCAAGCGCCGCGAGGTGGCCGACACGCCCGTGACGGAGATATATGCGGATGATTTTTCTCGCATGGGCGAGGCCGAAGAGGTGCGAGAAGCGCTCTGTCGTCTCGATTACCGGGACCGGGTCTTGATAGTCCTTAAGTTCTACGGGTTTAGCTACCTGGAGATATCGGAGATGACCGGTGTTAAGAAGGCGAGCGTCGGTAAATCGCTGGCGCGGGCGCTTGAGAGGTTTCAGAGGGTTTATGAAAGGAAGAGCTAGAATGTGTTACGACGAAGGCACGCTCCAAGCTTATATCGATAGAGAACTCCCGGGGCGCAGGCGCTGGGAGATAGAGGCGCACGTTGAGACGTGCGAGGCTTGCAAGGAGAGGCTGGCGCTGCTGCGGGATGCTAGCGAAGCGGCACAGGCCCGGCTGACACCACTTTCGAAGCAACTTCACAGCAAGACCGTATCAACCGAAGCGGCATGGATGCGCTTGACTCATGATGAGCGAATCAAAGCGCCGCTGCGAAGGAGAGGAGTATTTGAGATGTTACAAGGCAGACTAAAAACGGCATTGGTGCCGCTGGCCGCGGTGGCGGTGCTTGCGATGGCGCTGAGCTTTGCCCCGGTCAGGGGAGTAGCCGCGGATTTATTGAACATATTCAGGGTGCAAAACGTAGAGGTGATCACCATCTCACCCGAGGATATGAACGCGCTGCAAAAACTCGGTGAAGCGGGTGGCGGCAAAGTCGATATCGAGAATCTAGGCAAGATAGAGTCGAGCGGCTTCACGCAGCCGGCCCAAGTCACCGTGAATGCCGCGAAAGAGGCGGTCGATTTTGACTTGAGGTTGCCGCAAGGTCTCACCGGTTACAATGAGCCGAGCTACAACGTGCAGAAGGGGTTTACGACCAGCTTCACGCTCGATGTGGACAAGGCGAACGAGGTCTTCAAGTCGTTTGGCGCGACCCAGCTCTTGCCGGGGGCGCTCGATGGCAAGAAGTTCACCGCTAAGATGCCCACGGTCGTCATAGCAAACTATCCGAAGGAAAATGGTGGTATGGTCATAATCGGTCAGGCGAGAAGCCCCGAGTTTATCCTGCCGGCCGGAGTCGACGCCGACGCCGTGCGTGATGTGCTCTTGAGCCTGCCGATTCTCCCGGAAAATATCAGGAAGCAGCTCGAGGCGATCAAGGATTGGCGAAACACCCTCATCATCCCGAACATCGACGGTAGTGCTCAAGAGGTCAAAGTCGGCGACGCCGACGGTGTCTTTATCACACCTCCAGGGGAGCACGCCGCGGGTGACAGCGCACTCGTATGGCAGCAGGACGGCGTGGTTTGCGGGATAAGTGGACAGCTTGATTTAGCGGCCGCACAAGAGATAGCAGCTTCACTCAAATAACGGTATATAATAATAGTAATGGTTATAGAGACGCACGATTTAACAAAACTATACGGCGAAAAAGTCGGCTGCGAGAAGATTTGCCTCTCCGTCGGGGAGGGGCAAATCTTCGGTTTTCTGGGGCCCAACGGCGCCGGCAAGAGCACGTTTGTCAAGATGCTCGTCGGCCTCATCAAGCCGACTTCCGGGACGGCCAAGTTGCTCGGCGCACCCCTCGGCGATGTTGCGGCCCGCCGCCGCCTCGGCTTTTTGCCCGAGAATTTTCGCTATCAGGATTGGCTCTCCGGACGAGAGCTTCTTTACTATCATGCCGCGCTTGCCTTTATCCCGCGCCACGAGCGGGAGAGTCGCATCGACGAGGTCTTGCGCATGGTCAAGCTCTCAGCGGCCGCCGACGGCAAGATAAAGACCTACAGCAAAGGCATGCAGCAGCGCGTCGGCATCGCGGCCGCGCTCATATCCGACCCCGATCTTCTCTTTTTGGATGAGCCGACCTCGGCGCTTGACCCTATCGGCCGCCTGGAGGTTCGCGAGATAATCACCTCCCTTCGCGACCGCGGCAAAGCGGTGTTTTTAAACAGCCATCTCTTGAGCGAGCTTGAGATGATATGCGACAGTGTGGCCATCATCAAGGGCGGCCGGGTCGTCGAAGAGGGAACGCTTACGGAGTTGCTCAAGGGCAGGGTGGAGGTCGAAGTGACCGCGTCCCAATTAAACGGCTCGATAGAGCGGGTCATCGACGGACTCGGGCGGGTTTTGGCGAATAACGGTTCTTATCTGTTGGTCGAGCTTGATAGCGAAGACATGATTCCGACGCTCGCTACGCGCATCATCGAGGCCGGGGGCAAGCTCTACAACTTGAGCCGCAAGAAGCGAACTCTTGAGGAACTCTTCCTCGGGGCGGTCAAGGGCGGTGAGGCGTAGATGCTCATTATCGCTCGCCTGACCTTTAAAGAGGCCCTGCGCAAGAAGATACTGGTCGCCGCAATAATCCTGAGCGTCCTCTTCTTGACGGTCTACGGCGTCGGGCTGCATTACGCCACCAACACCATCGAGCAGCAAACCGCGCAAGGCGTCGGAAGAGGCATGGACAACGGTTCAATCGCCGGTGCCGACATCATGGTCGAGTCATCGAAGAAGCTCCTAATCTTGCTGGGCCTCTACTTTTCGAGCTCCATAGTGTCGCTTTTGGCCATACTGTCATCGGTGGGAGTGGTCTCATCCGAGATTGAAAACGGCATTATCCACGCCATGATGGCCAAACCCATCCGGCGCCGCGACATAATCCTCGGCAAGTTCGGCGGGTACGCCGCTATGCTCTCGGTCTATTCGGCCTTACTATTTCTCTCGGTTCTGCTGCTCAACTATTTTATAGCAGGGGCGGCGCTCGGCAATGTGCCGCTGCTCATCGCGCTCTTCATCATCCAGCCGCTCGTCTTTCTCGCGGTGACCCTGGCGGGGAGCACGGCATTCTCGACACTCGCCAATGGTATCGCCGCATTCACGCTCTATATCGCGAGCGCGGTCGGCGGGATGCTGGAGCAAATCGGCGCGATGCTCAGCAACGATATGCTGGTCAACACGGGAATCGTCACCAGCTTGCTCATGCCTGCGGACGCCATCTACAGGATGATAGCCTCGCTCGTTACGAATGTGCCGGGCGGCTCGATAAATGCGATGTTCTTCGGCCCGTTCGGGGCGATGTCGGCCCCAAGCACCGCGATGGTCGTCTACGCCATCTTCTACCTGGTCGGCTTTGTCGGTCTCGCGTCCTCCATGTTCTCAAGAAAAGATATAGGGTAATTCAAAGGGTATGTCGGGCATAGTCTATCGTTTAAGAATGAACCCAACCCATGCGCTATTCTCCGATTATCTTTACTAAGACCCGCTTGTTGCGACGCCCGTCGAACTCGCCGTAGAAAATCGCTTCCCAGGTCCCGAGGTCGAGCCTGCCGCCCGTGATGGCGACGACCACCTCGCGCCCCATGATGGTCCGCTTCAGGTGCGCATCGGCGTTATCTTCACCGGTTAGATTGTGCCGGTATTGGGATATCGGCTCGTGCGGCGCGAGCTTTTCGAGCCAGACCTGCCAATCGCTCAAAAGCCCGCCCTCGTGGTCGTTAATAAAGACGCTCGCCGTGATATGCATCGAGTTTACCAGACACAAGCCCTCCCGGACCCCGCTCTTGTCGACCAGCGCCTGGACTTTTGGTGTGAGATGCACAAAATCGTAGCGCTTCGGCGTGTTTACCATCAGATACTCGGTCAGGTGTTTCATGCTATAGCCCCCATTTCTCGTTGCCCGCTATTTTATCTTGTTACGGGCGCTATCCTAATATTTGGCGTTCACCAACTTTAAATCGATATCGCTACCCCTTTCGGTAGAGCAAGACGTGTAGCCGGTGCTGTTATCTTACCCATCCCGGTCGGGAAGAGATATCTAAACGATAACATAGGCCATAGGGGAGGGTAAGCGCTAGATGAGTTCGAGATGATCGCTTGTATTGCCTGTTTGGCTAGCGTTTGCATAGTCGAAAGAAGCGATGATAAAGCGCTTCTAAATAAAGGATTTCGTGCTAGCGATGCCTAAGAATGTAGATGTTGCACAATTCATTAGGGAACATGTTATTAGGAGAGAGATATGTCCACGCAAGACATAATCAATATCATCAAACTGCTGTGGCCGGTAATCGTCTTACAGCTTGCTCTGGCTATCTGGGCGATAGTAGATATCGCGCGGCGCAAGAAGACGCGCAGCCTAACCCCGGTCATCTGGATCATCATCTGCATCTTCGTAAACTTTGTCGGCCCCATAGCCTACATTCTCTTTGGGAGAGCGGAGGATTAGTTGAGCGCCATAAGCATCCGCAACCTGTCAAAATCATTCGGTGATTTCACGGCGGTATCTCACCTCGACCTCGAGATACGCGAAAACTCAGTCTTTGGATTTTTGGGCCCGAACGGCGCCGGCAAG
Organism: Candidatus Aquicultor sp.; assembly: GCA_030682615.1. GTDB lineage: Bacteria > Actinomycetota > Aquicultoria > Aquicultorales > Aquicultoraceae > Aquicultor. The sequence goes on from JAUXNY010000110.1 coordinate 4,978, forward strand.
ACGACGACTATTCGTATGATGGTCGGCCTCATAAAGCCCAGCAGCGGTAGCATCGAAATCGCCGGCTCCAAAGTCGCTTTCGGTGAAGTTAAAACCCACAGCAGTTTCGGCTATCTGCCCGAGCAACCCTCCTTTTATGGCTGGATGAGCGGGGAGGAGTATCTGCGGTTTACCGCCGGGCTCTTTGGCCTCTCCAGAAAAGAAGAAGCGCAGCGGACGAAGCGCTTACTGGCGCTGGTCGATTTAGAAGCGGCGCGGAAGAAGAAGATAAGCACCTACTCGAACGGGATGAAGCAGCGTCTCGGCATCGCGCAGGCCTTGATGAACGACCCGGAGGTCTTGATATTGGATGAGGCGGTCTCGGCGCTCGACCCAATCGGCAGGAAAGAGGTCTTAAACATCATCGAGGAGCTACGAAAAGACAAGACCATCTTCATGTCGACCCATATTCTGGCCGATGTCGACAGGATTTGCGATGATGTCGCTATCATAGACCAGGGTAAGCTGGTAATACAGTCACCGCTTGCCGTGCTCAAGGAGAAGTACGCCTCACCGATTCTAAAGGTCGACTTCACGAGAGACCCCGGCGCGGCCGTACCCGAGCTTGAGCGCAGTCGCTGGGTCAAGAAGGTCGAAAAGAGCGGAAACCAGATACGGATTTGGCTCCAAGACAGCGAGGTAATGGAGTCTAACATCCCGCTTAAAGCACTCGCCGGGTTCGACATCGGTATCTTGAGCTACGGCTTGACCCTGCCCGAGACCGAAGACCTGTTCGTGGAACTCTTGGAGAAAAAGCGATGAGCACAATCGGCGTTTTACTAAAGAAAGACCTCATGGAGCAGGCGCGCTCGAAAAAGGTGATAATTCTCGCCGCCGTCTTCGCGTTTCTCGCCATCGTCTCGCCGATTTCCGCGAAACTCCTGCCCGAGTTGGTCAAAAGTCTCTCCGGCCAGAGCGGCATCGTCATCACCGTGCCCGAGGCGACCTTTATTAATTCCATCGACCAGTTTGTAAAAAACATCAGCCAGCTTGTCATCTTCGTCCTGATTTTTGTCGTTGCCGGGGCGGTATCCGACGAAAAGACCCGGAAGACCTTGGAGCTGGTTCTGGTCAAACCGGTCTCAAGGACGAGCTTCGTGCTCTCCAAATTCGCGGCGTATTTTCTCACCATATCCATGAGCTTCTTCGCCAGCGCGCTGGTCTGCTATTTCTATACCGTCTCCATCTTCGAGAGCTTCAGTTTAGTGAACTTTCTAATGGTCGCCGCGCTCACGCTCTTCTATGTCCTGCTCGTCATCGCCGCAACCATTTTTGTCAGCACCATCGCAAAGAGCGCGGCCGTCGCCGGCGTTGTCGGCCTCTTCAGTTCGTTTGTCTTTAGCTCGATTCTTGGCTTGTTTTCCGCAACAGCCGACTACTCTCCCGGCTGTATCCTCTCGCATTACCCGGAGCTGATTATGAAAGGCTGGGACGCCAAGTTCATGCCGCCGGCCGCGCTATCGATAGCGCTCATAGCGGGGTTTATCATCGGCGCGGTCGTGGTCTTCAGGGGGCAGGAAATCGAGAGGTAGTCGAGCGGGAGACGCTATCGGGAACGGTCGGATACGACTCCGCAACGAGTTCGAATATTGCCCATCCCAACGGTTGTGGCTCTTTATGACAAACTGACAATGAGTATCTCTTCCAATCTGCGCTGCAGGGAACTTCTCTTATTAAAAGGCGTCAAATGGTTAAAGCAAGAAGGCACGTAGAAGGAGGGTTATTTAGCACCAGTAGCAAGTTTGGAGTATTATGCGGGTCAATATAAACATAACTATGCTAAAATTTAATAAAAATCTACTCTAGGCAAAAGGAGCAAGCTAATGCCGATCATATCCATGTTTTATGGAATCATAGTTCAACTATTCTTTTTTGATAACGACAAGCATCACACCCCGCATGTGCATATTCGGTATAGTGAATTCAGGGCTTCTGTTGATATCTCTACGGCGGAAATCCTGGAGGGAGACATACCTCAGCGGCAACTGCGATTAGTGTAGGCTTGGATTGAGATACACCGAGATGAGTTGATGGCCGACTGGTCCCTTGCCGTCGAAGGAAATATGCCGTTTAAAATTGAACCGCTTAAATAGGAGGCAGAAAATGACCCCGGACGTCATTGAGTTTGAGATTCTGACTGAATATAGAATTAAGGTAACTTTATCGAGCGGAAAAACCGGAGTATTTAATGTTGCGCCATACCTTGACAAAGGAATCTTCACGGAATTGAAGGATTATAGCTATTTCAAAAGAGCGAGAATTGAATTCGGAACTCTCGTATGGCCGAATGAACAAGATTTCAGTCCCGAGACAATAGAGATAAAAATGGAGGAGATAGCATAACAAGCAGCTTCACCGGACGGCAAAACGCGCCGCCGCTGATTTCAGGCTCGTTAAGAACTGAGGAGCCCGGTGCGGGAAAACCGCACGCCGGGCTCTGTGCGGGGGCTGTTGGGTAATTGGCAGTCCGCCCCCGATTCTTCTACCCCAGCGCCATCAGAATCGCTTTTTTTACATCATCGATTTGCTCCGCGTCGTGAGCAAGAGAACTATCGGGAAAGGTGATGAAAATGAGAAAAGAATACGATTTTACTGAGGCAGAAAAAAACCCGTATGCCGGCAAGCTCAAGCGGCAGGTTACTATTCGCATGGACCACATAGCGGTTGATTGTTTCAAAAAGCTCGCCGAAGAGACGGGTCGGGCGAAAAGCAAAAGAAATGGTCTTTGATTACGATGATACGTGGCTTGGCAAGAGGTATGCGCAAAAGAAGGTGAAGGTTGTTTTTGTCGAGGGAATCGATAGAATTGTAGTTATAACCGCCTATGTGTTTTATGGTACCTGGAGGTAAGACGTGCGAGTATCTTATGATACGACCCATGATGTCTTGTATATTAAGTTTGCGGATACTGTTGAAAAAGTAACCAGCAAGAATGTTGATGCGGATATAACGCTGGATTTTGATAAGGACGGGAAGATAGCCGGTATTGAAATCCTCGATGCATCACAGCATGTAGACTTAACTAACCTGTTGCCGGTCCACATCGATAAAAAAGCTGCCGGATAAGGCTACGCAAGATACGGTGCCGTTTCGGGCAGGGCCTCGGCAAGGTGACGCCGGCCGCCTTAAGGAGAGCCGCGAAAGTGTCGCAGTCGCAAAGGCCGGATTGACCAAGCGAGCCACACGTCATACCTTCCGGCATTCATTCGCGACGCATCTGTTGGAAGGCGGCCCGTGATATCCGAACAGTCCAAGAACTCCTGGGTCACAAAGACGTAAAAACAACGATGATTTACACCCATGTCTTGAACTGTGGCTCGGCTGGAGTTCAGCAATAATAATCGCCTCATTAATGCAATTGACAACTAATAGCCGTCGGCGAATCATCACGGTATACTAGGATAAGAATAAGGAAGAGGAGTTGACAATATGACTATCAAAACAAATGAATTAATCTCAATGGTTGAGTCACTACCTATAGATATAAAAACAAAATTAGTTAAAACAATTCTCAATAGCTTACATCCATCGCAAAAAGAGATAGATGCGTTATGGGCAAAGGAAGCCGAGAATCGGATTGAAGAAATCAGAACCGGAAAAGTAAAAACCAT
>JAUXNY010000111.1 GCA_030682615.1 Candidatus Aquicultor sp.
CGGTCCAATAAGCAATCAAACGTGCCGTTGTCGGTGTGACCCCAACATAGCCACCCTTGCGCCACAAGGCGATGCGACGCCGGATGTCGTTGACAAGTTTGTTCTCCTCGATGCGGTCTTGTGTCCATTCGGTGTCAAATAGCGCTTTCTGCGCACCACCCCTCTTTTTCTTGGGGCGGGCGATGGGCACGAAATACGAGCTGGTTCGGCGGCCGTCAACCACCTCGTTCGTGATGCCTTCGTCGGCAAACCTGAAGTGGCGAGACGGCTCGTCGAATGGTGAGTTGATAATCGGATTTTCAATCACTACTTGTCTCATGTTGCTAGCCCTCTCTTACGCTATCCTTCTCACTACGACCTTAGTTTGCTTATATTATAAGCACTAGATTCCATTATAGGCTAGCAACCTCAGATTGTCCGCACACGAATCACATAGGCGGTGCATTTTGCGGGGCGGTGTATTCTGCGGGCAGATAAGAATTGAACAAAAAAAGGGGGACACGCGTGCATATTTACGCCGGCTAAAACCCCCGTATTAGACTGCTGTTAGCAGCTCTTTTAAGACTCTGTCAGAAGTTTGTTAGAAGAATTAAAAAACCACCGGATTTTGCCCGGTGATTTCTGCATTTTACCTGGTTATAACACTACTTACAGCCCAGATAATAAAAAGAGGTGGGGAAGCCGTAACTCCCATTCTGTTCTATCCCGTCATCTATCTACCGGCGGTTACGCCGGTGCCGCCTTAAGCGGCTGCCTCTACCCGGGACCTCGCTTGCGCGCTCCCTATTTGAGTTGCACCCTGCCGGATGTTTACCGCGTTTCACCCGCTTGAATCAAGCGGCTCGTCTCTGTGGCACTAGTCATCGGGCTTCGCAGCCCGCCCTCCTTTGCAAGAGGCGGTCTCTTACATGCAAAGCGCGAGCCCCGCATGTGGGTGTGGGATGTTTCCTCTAGCCGCGGGCGAACCTGCGACCAGCGACGGGTCGTTTCCCCACCTCGTTTAGCCTTATCGGCATATATATTTTACCACGAAAACGGGTTTTTAGCCCACGCCAGTCGCAAACAAGCTCGGACACCTGAGAGTAAGAGTCGTTATCGTGCCGCCGCGCAGCCCCAAAACTTTCGCAGAAAGACTGCAATCTATTGCTTGTTGGTTTGACGCATGGTATTATATCACTCGTATTATAGCACTAACGTTCGATGCTAAGTTCTACTAGAAAAGGAGATAAAGAATGAAGAAACTGCTAGTAATTATTGCCATGATTCTGGTCGTATCCCTTCTGCCAACGGCCGTTCTGGCCGCACCGGCCCCGTTTAAAGCCACGGCCACCACACAAACGTCGACGGAACTCATGTTTGCCGTTGGCGAGACCGATTACTTCGTCGGCGACGACATCCGCTCGCTCGATGTCGCTCCTTTTATCCGCGAAGGACGCACGCTTATACCGATTCGCTTCTTGATGGAAGCGCTCGGTGGTGAAGTCTCGTGGGACCAAGTCAAAAACGAAGTCGCTATAACCCTGCAAGGAAAGACTATAAAGCTTTGGATAAATAACGCTCAAGCTGAAGTAGGCGGCTCAAGCCTACCTATCGATTCCACAAATGCAAAGGTCGTCCCCATAATCGAGAAAAGCCGCACCTTCATTCCCTTGCGTTTTGTTATGGAGGCTATAGATTCCGAGGTCGTCTGGGAGCCGGTCGAGAAGATCATTACCGTCCGTTACCCGAAACCTGCGCTTATAATCCATGACGGCAACGGTTATCGCATCAGCTACCCGGAGAACTGGGTTTTGGCTGACGGCTCGTTCGTAGGCTTCACGTCGCCCGAGGGAAACAACGCAAACGTGGGATTCGAGGATTTGTCGGCCGACCCTAAAACCCTCGACGAGTATACCGCTTTAAGTTTGGCTACGCTGAAAGAAGTATTCCCCGACATCAAAATTCTGGAGTCGGCTTCGACAACGCTTGGGGGCAACACCGCATACAAGGTTACCTACACCGCGACACAACTGGGTTCTAAAATGAAGATAATGCAGATTTGGACTATCAAGAATAATAAAGCGTACATCGTGACTTACGGTGCGGTTGAAGGCCTCTATTCAAATTACGCCGATACAACAAAGCGCATGCTAGATTCGTTTACGTTCGAATAGAACGCGCCGCGCCCTAGCACGAAAACCAGTAATTCGATAAAAGCCCGGTGTCTGACGATAAGACACCGGGCTTTGTTTTTCGCCGCACAACACGTTTTCATGTGACGCTCCAGGTGCCGTCCGGGTTTTTCTGTGCCATCTCCAGCAAAGTCCTCAGTATCTGTAGCGTCTTCTCCGCTGCTTGTTTGTCTTCCTCGGCAAGCTCATCCGGCCAGGCGGCTTTGAGAGCCCGCTCAAGCATCGGCATCGAGTCGCTGCCGGTCACGCCTTCAAGGTCGCTATACTTGAACTGATTGTTGTAATTGTTGCCATAGGTGTCGCCCAATACCAGGCCCGACGTTCTGCCATCGGGCTCGTTTATCGTGATTCGCATCGTCACCTTACTTCGCGGGTTGCCTGCAATTATATCTACCAGCATTATAGCGCGAGCGCGCAACCCAAAGATAGGTAGGGGATAAACCGGTTACGGCAGCGTGCGTGACGTGACACGAAGTGCCGATTGTGCGCTTAATCGGATTGCGTTCCTGCCTGCTTAGCTCCCCGGTTTGACCCCAATGCTTGCTTGCAGGCTTAGTAGCGTTCGGGTGGTTGGGGTATGATAAGCCTATGGATATCAGGATACGCGAGGCGACACGCGACGACCAAAAAGTCGCCCATGGATGGGCTAACGACCCCGATAGCATGCGCATGAACGCGAAGCGCGGAGAGGTGCCGCTCGACACCTTCGGGAGGCTCTTTGCCGAGCTTCTTCACGACAAGGACGTCCTACTATTGATATTCGAGGGGATGTGCGACGGCGGCTGGGCGCCGATAGCGCAGGCGCGGTTAGACGCCGATGGGGAGATGAGTATATTTATAGACGCTGCTTATCGCGGCAGAAAGCTCGCTACCCCGATAATCCTGGCATCAATCGAGTTTGCCGGCGACAAGCTGGAATTGCCCCGAATCGTCGCGAAAATCAGACTAGAAAACACCCCGTCCATCAAAGCCTTCGAGCGGGCCGGGTTCGAGGCCGCGCGCGAACTGGTCTACAAAGGATGCGCCTGCATCGAGTATGAATATGTTGTGCGGTCTACGTAGCCAGCGCTGAGCCTACATGCGTATGCGTGCTATCTTGAGGTTGCCGGTCTATCTCTTTAGGGTAACGATGATGATTTCAGGCCGGTTGAATATCCGCTGGGGAACGACGCTGTTTCCAAGCCCGCGATTGACAACCATCGTCGTATCGCCCAACTTGTGGGCGCCGGTCGTGTATTTTGGGAAAAAACCTTGGTCCGGGGCGATAAGCCCACCGACAAACGGCAAGCGTACCTGCCCGCCATGGGCGTGGCCGCATAAAACCAGGTTTATCGGATACGAGCTGTAGGTCGAAACATGCTCAGGTCGATGAGCAAGCAGAATCTTAAAGTCGCCGGCGCGTAGACCTTCAAGGGCTTTATCAAGGTCGCTCCGTACCGCCTTATCACTGCCGACTTCCAGCCTTTCATGCCAGGCGGCAGCACCATTGCTTCCTGCGATGTCGTCGATGCCGACAATCTGTATCGATTGGTCTTCGACCTTTATCGAGATATTTTCATCCCGCAATACGTTAACACCGGCTTTGACAAGCTTCGGCTCAAGCTCATCGAATCTGCCCGCCCACCACTCGTGATTGCCGGTAACATAATATACCGGGGCGACCTTTGCGGCCTGCCCCAAGAGCGTGATGCCCGCCTCATCATCGTAGTGCTCTCTATCTACTAAATCGCCCGTAAACGCGATGATATCGGGCCGGTTCTCTTTTATCATATCAACCAGGGTGTGCTGGTTTTGCCCGAAGCTTTTGCTGTGCAGGTCGGAGAGGTGCAGGATTTTGAAGCCGTCAAACTCCGCGGGCACTTTCTCATCCTTGATTTCGAGATGCGTAACGACTACGCTGTTGTTCTCGAAATAGAGAAAGAAGCCGAGCAAAATCGCGAAGACTATGATACCGAGTGCGAACTTCCAGATTCTCATTATTGCAACCTTGTTCTTCTAGGTACTGCGGGTATAGCTTTTGCACTTGCTTAACCAAAGGATACCAGAATCGACTCCGCCAAAAAAACAACAGGCCCGTCCGGTTGATGAGGCCCTACCTTGTTGGCGCGGGTTTTTTGCCCTCGCGAGCGCCCTCTTCGGGCACCAAGTTCCCGCTTATCGCGCCTTCAAAACCATCTAATGCACCGTCGTAAGGGCTCGGATAAATGGCTTGGATTTTCATCTTTCCGTGAAGCCACGAGAAGTGTATAGGCGCTCGATATGTATTCGCACGGCCATCTTCGACTATGGTGACGTTTACCCAGCCTACCGGATAGGCGTCGTCCGTCCATGTCTTTATATCACTATAGGATTTTAGATAAATTCCCTGTTTCTTAAGGTTGCCGACCCTTGTGACCCAAAGCTCCTCCGCCGCTCGGTATGAGATAGAAGGTCTTACGTCCGAGTTTGTATCGAAATAGGAACCGTGTTGGAAAGCGGCTTTAAGGTCATTTTCACGAAGCGCGCCGAAGAACGCATCGGCTGTTTTGGACGCAACGTAGGCCGGATACAGAAACTGATAAACGTAAAACGCCGCAGGGGTGGTGATGGCTAGAAATAGCAGAATCAACAGTACGTACAGGCGCCGGTTCTTGCGCTCCATCTCATCTCCTAAAGCTCATGCTACGACCAACATATGATAATAGTATAGGTGAAGTATATGGATATGATGAATTCCGCAAAGCCGGGCTCGACTGCCGTACCAACCATAACGGCGCGCGTGCCCCCGGCGGACGACGAGGTCCAGGAGCAAATCGGGCAATGGTTCAAGCACATCAACGACAGGTTCTACACATGCACGCCCGAGATTTTCCGGGGGCTCGCCGATATGTACGTTGCCGATAAGCGCTTTACCGAATTCTATGATAAGGTGCGGCCCGGGCTCGCCGGGTTCAAGCGCGACGCGATGCACTTGTACTGCGATAACATCGTCTAGCATGGCAGGGATGTCGGGGGTTCCACGAGAACTATTCGCCTAGCTGGTAATCGAATCCATAATCAAAAGGCCAGCCTCATTCTTAGCGCAACTTCATACAATTTCTTGTCGAGAGTCCAGAGCGAAGCATTAGTCAAAAGAGTCGAGGCTAGCAAATGCATATCTATATATCCCAGACCTAATCTCATGAGACTATGAATTTCTATGAACTGCATCACTTCGTTATGTCCAGCTTGGGTTGCCACGGGGAGTGCCTCAAGAAGCGAGAGGATTTCTGACCTATTCTTGATGTTTCCGCATGCGAGTTCACCAATAACGAACGGATGACTGAGAACGCCATCGTCATTCAAGAGCGTTTCAAGCTTGATGTTTCCCAAACGCAGGTGTGCCACCCATACCGAAGTATCAACAAGAACCATTCTAGCTACTCGCGGATCTTCTGCGGGGTATTGTGTTTAGGTCACTTTCAGTTCCGCCCAATTCCGCTAATCTCCTGCCGCTTTCTCTCGCAATCAATGCTTGCAGACCGAGTTTTACCAGAGACGTTTTTTCCTTAATGCCAGTCAATTTTTCGGCCTCAGCCAGTAATTCGTCATCGATATTTATGGTTGTTCTCATGGTTTCTACCCCTAATGCTCATAGATATATATGTATCATTGTGCATATTCTATGCATATGCGTCAAGCTATAACAAAGTAATTAATAATATTTTAGCGTTAGTTTGAGACGTAATATAGCCCGTTAATAGCAAAATCGGAAGTGCTACGGACGGCTGCCTTTCCTGTAGAAATGCGGTGCCGCGACCCAATCGATTTCACGCGCACCATGGACACCTGCATCAGTAATAAGCCTCCTCATACCCGGCATCAAAAACCACAGCCGCGAAGTAAATTCCCGCTATTCAAATGTTGCGCTCCGAAGGCGCTCGGCCGCATCTTCGGGAGAGATCGTATTGACAAAAAGCCCCGAGCCGAGTTCAAACCCGGTTGGGATGCTGGTGCGCGGGCATATTTCGATATGCCAATGGAACGACGGCGCGCAATCATCATACTCTTGACCGTGCGGTACTGAATGGAGAAAGTAGTTATATTGCGGCGCTCCGCCCAACACCGCGTTAAGCCGCGCCATCGTCCTTCTGAAAATCCAGGCAAGATCCGCAAGATCCTCGGGATTTGCCTCAAGGAAGTCGGCTTGGTGTGCGAGAGGGAGGATTTGCACTTCCCACTCATACCTGCTTGCAAAGGGTTTAATCGCAATAAAGCGTTTGCTGCGCTCGATGACAAATTGGCCGACGTTTATTTTTCGCCGTATTTCTCCAGAATCTTTGTCATACAGCGTTGCCTCGAACGTCAGCGCCTCATCGATTAAACTACAGAAAATGCAGTGCTGATTAGCCTCGAAAAACGCCGAGCTGTTTCTGACTTCCGCCTGCACATTATCGGGCACGACGGGCATTGCGATTATCTGGCTGTGCGTGTGCGCGATACTGGCGCCGGCGGCCGGACCGAAATTCTTGAACACCAGCACATTCTTGATGCGTGGGTTCGCATTATAGAGCTGCTCCATTCGCGTCCGGTAAGTGGCAAAAAGCAAGCTGAGATGCTCCTCGGTCATTTCATGAATACGAATCCCGTGCGAAGAGTGGTCGATGACGACTTCGTGCCGACCATATCCGTTCATTGTATGTTGCAGCCCGAATGCGAAATTCGGATCTTCGTTATCGTCGCCGAGAATAGGATAGAGATTCTCGACGATGCGTATTTTCCAGTCACCTTCCGAGGGGACCCGAGCGATCGACGCCGGCGTCATACTTTCGTTTCCCCTGCAAAAAGGACAAGTCTCTACATGTTCACGCGTATCATGGGGCACGGGTGGTTCTTCCTTTTTAGGACGCATATTCCGCGCCGTAGCCACGAGCACGCTTTCACTCGGCACAATCGGATTGATTCTAATCTCACGAACGGCTTTCTTGTTCGGTTCTGTCGCTTCGGTCATTATTATGTCCTTCCTTGTTATTTAATTTATGAGATTGCTATTTGCGGACGGGACTAAGACTAGGGGCGTTGTTCCCCATGCGACCTAGCATAACATGGAGACAACTCTGAAAAGCAAGAACATTATAAGCCGAACTCAAATCTTTCTCTGTTAGACTACCAGCCAATCAAAAAATGCCTTGCGTTTTGTCCTGTCGCAAGACCCAAGAAATCCAAACCACGCCGGCGAACGACACTTATCCGCCGGCGATTTTTTTCTTCGGAATACGGACCGCACGGCGTTTTGGCATTAAGGACGAGGAGGAGCTATTTAAGACTCTAAAC
>JAUXNY010000115.1 GCA_030682615.1 Candidatus Aquicultor sp.
ATTGACCAGGGGCGGTCGCGGACGTTGAATAAGGTTTTTAAGAAGCAAAACAAGGAATTCTCCTACTGCTACCGAGGTGAGCAGCGCGATTACGTGGTACCAGCGCCTGCGCGAGGCCAAAACCGCACCGACCGCTACGACGCCAACTATTATAAGCTGCCCTTTTCCAAGATAGGTAATAAAAAGCATCTTCCTGTTGAAAGAGGGCGTTCGGAAAATCTGGAGCAGATTGACGATGCGCAGATCGGCAAGGACGAGCGCCTCGTTACCGATTAAATCCTGAACGATTCCGAGGAACAAGACCAGGAAGAATCCGGCAATAATAACGCCGAGCGTTAGGTTTAAACCAAATCGGGCATCGGAATCGGTACGTTTTTTTAAGAAACCAAAAAAGCGGGGATGTCGTTGTACGAGCTTCCGCACCTCAGGGTCTTCGACGATGGCTCTTATGATTGACCTTGTTACTGATTTTATTAGTTTTAGCATGATAAGTCCAATTTTAAGATTACACTACCACAAAAAATGGGGGGCGTTGCCCCTAATGCCATATTATATATGTTAGATAGCGCTTAAAGGGTATTTGGCATAATATGTGGAACATCATTAACGACGCTAGGCTATATTACGCGAGAGTATACCATGACTGAAATCTTCGGTTTTGATGCTTTTTCTCCCAAAGAAATCGCTGCGCGCGTCGAAACAGTCGGCGTGGCCAAGGCGCGTCTGCCGTTACTCTCTATGCTGATGCTGAGTGTGATGGCCGGAGCCTTCATCGGCTTGGGCGCGCTCTACTTTATGCTTATCAAATCCGACCCTTCCCTGGGCTTTGCCGCAAGACAGGTGCTCGGTGGCGTAGCCTTTGCCTTGGGGTTGATTCTCGTGGTCGTCGCCGGCGCGGAGTTATTTACCGGGAATAATCTGTTGGCGATGGCTTGGGCTGACAGGAAGATCACTACGCTCGATTTGCTGAGGAACTGGGCGGTTGTTTGCGTCGGCAATTTCATCGGCGCGGTCGGCTTAGCGCTGCTTGTTTTTCTCTCCCGTCATCCTGAAATGAACAACGGACTCATCGCGGAAGAATATGTCAAGATTGCCGCGGTCAAGGTCGCTCTGCCGTTCTGGACGGCTTTCTTCAAAGGCGTTCTCTGTAATGTGCTCGTGTGCATGGCGGTGTGGATGGCGTTTGCCGGGCGAAGCGTTATCGACAAGGCTGTGGCTATTGTCTTTCCGATATCCGCGTTTGTGGCGGCCGGCTTCGAACACTCCGTCGCCAACATGTATATTATCCCGCTCGCGATGCTGCTGCAGACCTTCGAAAATATCGGTGTGACCGCTAACACCATTACTTGGGCCGGTTTCTTCAGCAACCTGGTGCCGGTAATACTCGGCAACATTGTCGGCGGCAGCGTGCTGGTGGGGTTGGTGTATCACACTATCTACCGGTGGGGGCCAGGCCAGGAGGCATAGGGGATGTTGCCGGAAATCCTTTTTTGATGTCTAGCCTTTCTCCATCGCCCTGCCTCTTAAATCTTGTGGCATCTTTTCGATAGCGTATCTGAGCGCCGGCTCGGCTTCGGCCATTTCGGCGGGGCACCTGACGGCTCCACACAGGAACAGAATTAAAGAAGCATGCACGTGGGCTGGACACCCGCGGACATGCTTTTGTGGCGCGTTAGGTAATTGCTTTACCAGGCGTCCTGCGATGCCGGCATTGCTATGAGGCTGTATCTCGAGAGGATACGGCCTCGGCAATCTCATGGTGAATGAGGCGCATCTCATGTAATGGCTTCTCCAGGCAGTCGAGGCTGCTTGGCTGTAGTCCAAAGATGTATTTAGGACAAAACCATGATACGCACAGCATCGGCCTTTGCTGGTGCGTGAGTGTACAGCCGGACTCACTTAGATAGCGGCAGGACTTCCGTTCGTCGTGTTCTTTGCCGATCAGGTGTTGAACCGTCCGCTTTATGCTTGTCGCTATCATCACGGGAAGGTTCAATATCTTCTTATCGAAGTAATGCAGGGGCTCGCCGATACCGGCGTGAATAAACTGGTCAAAATCGGTGTGCCGTTCGACTTTTTCCAGGCAACACCGGCCGCATGAGCCGCAAAGATGCCCGTAATCTCTGGTCGCATCAAGAATCTCTCGATGGGCCGCCAGGCGCCTATCGTTAAGCGATTGGGCCAGACGCTCATCGGGATGCTCGGACCATTTCGGCATCTTCGCTTGCAGGCAGAACAACTCGGCGTTATAGCGCAGAAACCGGCGTAAGAAAAATGATAGGTGTTTCATAGTCAACTTCGGCATTTAGAAAACCTCGCGTACGATTATGAGTCGGGCATCAATAAGATTTAGCGGCACATCGATAACCCTGGATTTGGAGTATCCTGTGACCGCACAAACCTCAACTTGAACAAAGACTGTCGCTGCAGCCTCATCAACCATCTTCTCATACCCGCTTGGACTTAGAAATCACAACGACGTATGAATTATAATAAACCTAGCTTATGGCTTCGTGCCGACGGTAAAGAGGACGCCCACCTCCAACCAAATCCCATCCTTGGTTTTGAGAGAGTTAACTTCCCGCAAGTGTTCGCGCTTAAACCGCTCAAGGTCACCGGGTGCCAGTTGGTCTACGAGTCTTCGGAAGCCGGCGTTCCATATCACATCCCACCACTCCTCCGCGCTGCCGAGGTAGTAGCCCATGTTTCTCTTGTCCACCCGGATGTTTTCAAGACCCGCCTGCTCAAAAAGCCTTTTACACTCTTTCTCGGTTGCGATTCGCTTCCAGTCATATAACCGTTGTTTAACCCCGTACGCCGCAAGCCGGCCGAACATCAAATTTGCCAGGGGGTAAAAGATATTCTCCTGGAACTCGGAGATAGCGACCTGGCCACCGGGTTTAACTGCGGACGTGATGTGTGAAAGCTGAGCGTCCATATCGCCGGCGAAGAAGACACCGAAGGCGCAGAGAGCGGCATCGAAATAATCGGCCGCAAACCCCAAGGCCTGCATGTCCCGTTCGAGGAAGACCACGTTTCGCATATCAAGCGCCGCCGCTTTTTTCCGAGCCTGGTCGAGCATGCCCGGGGAGAAATCCACACCCGTAACCTGCCCTTGAGGCAGACTGCGGGCGATGGACAGAGCCGCATGGCCGGTCCCGGTGGCCACATCGAGAACATGCTCGTCGCCACGGAGCTCAAGACTGGCGCCCAGATGCTCGGCGCTCTCGCGAAAGAACCGCAGCGCCTCGCAGTCGAATGCTCCCGCAACGGAATCGAAAGTCTCTTTAAGTAGCGCTTTGCCTTGCTCTGTGCCCATTCTGTCGTGTCCTTCTATCATAAGGAGGCCAGTATCCGCGCCCCCGACTGTCTCCGCTTGAAGTGATGTGGTGACGGTACAATAAAAGAGCGGGCTTGGCAAGGAGGTGTTTTGCGCTAGGAGTCATCCCGCCCAACAAATCCGTTGTGTTATGGAATATAATAAGGGTTGCGGTTGTGGTCATAGCCGTGCGCATCTTGCGTGATTCCTTTGAAAGAGACGGAGCTAAAGACCAGAGATGAACGAAGCATATTCGAAAAACGACAGCATAATACAGGTCAGAAATCTCACCAAGAAGTTCAAAGACTTCACCGCCGTCGATGATGTCTCGTTCGATGTCCAAAAGGGTGAGATATTCGCATTTCTCGGTCCTAACGGCGCCGGCAAGACGACGACGATAAAGATGCTGACAACGCTGCTAAATCCGACGAGCGGAGAGATGCTCCTCGACGGGTTCGACCCGGCGCGGGAGCAAAACGAGGTACGGCGCTCATTCGGCATCGTCTTTCAGGACCCGAGCCTAGACGACGAGCTTACGACATACGAGAATATGTATTTTCATGCGGTCTTATATAAGATACCGAAAAGCACGCGCAAGGAAAGAATCGAGGAGATGCTCAAGTTTGTCCAGCTCTGGGGGCGAAGAGATGACCAGGTAAAGTTCTT
>JAUXNY010000116.1 GCA_030682615.1 Candidatus Aquicultor sp.
AGGAGGGCGCGAGGAGCATGTTGAGGGATGCCCTGAAGATGGTGGAGAAAGCGCAACTCAAGGCGGATACAAGTATGCACGAAGGTGATGCGCACGAAAGGATTATACATGTGGCGCAGGAGTTTGGCGCCGACATGATTTGCATGGGCAGCCATGGACGGACCGGTTTGAGCCGTCTTCTCATGGGAAGCGTTACCGAACGAGTGATAGGGGAGGCTAAAGTCCCGGTTCTGGTCGTCAAAACGGAGTAGCAAGACAACTCCTGACCCCCATGTCTTTTTCTAGACATGCGTCACTTCATGAGGAACACCGTCCCCAGTAAGTTTTCAGCAATACGGTTTTGCCGTCATTTCTTGACTTATTACATCGTTAACGCACAAAATTGTCGGATGACCCTAAAGGTCTGCGTGCCATGCATGCGTAATTAATAATTCAAAAATCTTGTTGAAGAGGTGGTTGTGTGAAGGCAAAAGATTTGATGGTTCCCGCGCAAGATGTTCTCAGACCCGATGACACGCTACTCAGGGCGGTAACGCTTTTGCGAACCGTGCGAGAGGGCGAGGAGTGCGTCGGCATTAAAGGGCTGGCAGTACTCGACGAGACCGGCAAGCTTATCGGCATTCTCTCGGTGGGCGACTTTATCAAGACAGCGTTTCCGTTTTATATGGGGATGATGGACCTGGGCGAGTTTTCGTGGGACGGAATGGTCGAGACGCTCGCCCGCAAGGCCGGGGACAAGCTAGTAAAGGATATCATGAGCAGCGTGGTCATTACAGTGGAGGAGAATTCGCCGCTCATGGAGGTCATCGACCACATGATAAAGCACAAAGTGAAGCGTCTCCCCGTCCTCAGTAAAGAGGGCAAAGTCGTTGGAATGTTGTATGAGCGCGATGTTTTCTTCGCGGTCACAAAAGCAATGCTGAAAGAGGAAGGAGGGGCGATTTAATGAGCCCGGAAGCAGTAGACCCCATAGCAATTAACACCACGTTTTGGATAGCCACAGCTATATTCGTTATAGCTTACGGCCTTATAGTCTCTGAGAAGATCCACAAGACGATGATAGCCATATTCGGGGCGGCCCTCGTCATCGTCCTCGGCGTACTAGAGCAGCGCGAAGCCTTTCACATCGAGGAGTTCGGCATCGACTGGAACGTCATCTTTCTCCTTATCTCGATGATGGTAATCATAAACATCATGCGCCCCACCGGCGTCTTCGAGTACATCGCAATCAAAAGCGCCAAACTCGGCAAGGGCGAGCCCTTCAAGATACTCGCCATATTCGCGGTAGTGACCGCGGTCATGAGCGCATTGCTCGACAACGTCACCACCGTGCTCTTAATTGCCCCGGTGACCCTTTTTATCGCCGACGCGCTAGACGTCGACCCGATACCTTACCTTATATCGAACGCGCTCGCCTCCAACATCGGCGGTACCGCGACCTTAATCGGCGACCCGCCAAACATCATGATAGCTTCCAAAGCGAAGCTCGAATTCATGGATTTCATATATAACTTAACACCCGTCATCATACTCGTTATGGTCGTGTACCTTATCGCCATCAAGTTCATCTGGGGCAAGAGCCTCAAAACAAAAGACGAGCTTAAGACGCGCGTTATGCAGATGAACGAGAACGAGGCGATAAAAGACCCCGTGCTCTTGAAGAAGTCGCTCTTTGTGCTGGGGGTTGTCATAGCCGGTTTCGTAATGCACGGGGCGCTCCACCTGGAGCCCGCCACCATCGCCCTCTTCGGCGCGGGGCTATTGCTCCTGCTCTCGGGCATCCACAACCCCCACCACGTCCTCTCAGAAGTCGAGTGGTCGACCATCTTCTTCTTTATGGGGCTGTTCATAATCATCGGCGGCATAGTCAAGGTGGGCTTAATCGAGATGGCCTCAAACGGGGTCCTTGCGATAACCCAGGGCAACATGTTTGCCACCTCCATGGTGGTCATGTGGTTCTCCGCCTTTGCCTCGGCCTTTGTTGACAACATCCCCTACGTGGCGACCATGAACCCACTCATCATCGACATGGCGCAGAAACTCTGGCCGGACCTCTCGGGCCTAGCGCTCTTACACAAGCCCGAGCTTATGCCGGTCTGGTGGTCTTTGGCCCTCGGGGCATGTCTCGGCGGCAACGGCACCGCCATCGGAGCTTCCGCCAACGTAATCGTGGTCGGCATGGCGGAAAAAGCCGGGCATAAGATATCCTTTGGCAAGTTCATGCTCTACGGCATGCCCATTATGATTCTTACCGTCGCGGTCTCGACGATATACGTGTGGCTGCGCTACTACGTGTTGGGGATATAGGGCGGTTGAATAGGTGCAGGTAAAGACGAGGGACGACAGGTTCCCGGTGCCTGTAGCTCAGGGCTTTAGCTCTGATATCCTCCAGAGCCCGGGGGCTTTATAGTCACAAAAGCGGCGCCTTAAGGTTGCGCGACATCCTTAAGGGTATGGGTATAGCGTGCAGAGCGGAGGGTCGTTATATGACTTGGAGGAGGGTGCTCATCTAGCAGTGGCGCCGCTATGAGGGATGGTGGCGACTATCGACGTACCGCCATCGGGCTTCGATGTGATGGAGAGATTTCCGCCTACAAGGCGTGCTCGGGTCATCATCCCGTCGATACCCAGTTTTCCCAGGCGCGACAATCCGCAGGTATTCTCCGGCAGTTCAAATCCCTTACCGTCATCCTCGATACTTATTATCGTGGTGTTAGTCCTGAATTCGACGGAGACCGTAACATTCGAAGCTTCTGCGTGCTTGCTGGTGTTTCTTAAAGCCTCTTGAACTATGCGGAAGACCGTTACTTCGATTTGGGGCAAGAATCGTCTTCGTTCGCCTTCAACTGTGAGACTGGCGTTTAGCTTATGCTCAGTTCGAACCTGCTCGACCAACCAGTCGATAGCGGGTATGATACCGAGGTCGTCGAGTATTGACGGGCGAAGGTCACGGCTGAGCTGGCGTATCTCCTGGAGAACATCTTTAAGGCGTTCATGGTAGCCCCACAAGAGGCGCAACCTGGGCATCGGCAGGAAGTCGTCTGTCTGGCAGAAGTTCTCTAGCTGATGGAGTATCCCGATAAGGTTTTGCGCGGCGCCGTCGTGTAGGTCTCGCGAGATGCGAAGGCGCTCTTCCTCATGGGCTTGGGTCACTTGCTCCAGATAGAATTGCTGGTTTTCCTGCATTGTAGCCTCGTTTGTGATATCGCGTGCGATAAACTGAAGCCCATCCGGCTTACCGTTGGTCGATGTGATGTTCGTCGTCATCTTAAGGATAGCCGGGCAGCCGTCTTTCTTAACTATCTTCTGCGTGTATGGTTGTGCAAGTTGCTCCCCTTGGAGGAGTTTGTTCCGTATTTCGTCCGCAGCCGACCGCTCTTCTTCAGCGAGCAAAGCGTTGATATTTGTCCCTACGAGCTTCTCTAGTCTTCCGCCAAACAAATCGGCTGCCGCTCCATTTGCCGCTGTGATAGTGCCCGCAAGGTCGAGGACCCAGATAGCGTCTAGAGCGTTCTCAAAGAGCCTCCGGTATCGTTTCTCGGATAATTTCAACTTCTCGGCGGATAGCTCGTGTTCTTTGTAGAGATACGAGTTTTCCATCGCAATACCTATAAGGTTGCCGATGGCGGAGAGTAGTTCGATTTCTGACTGGATGAATTTGCGCGGTGATTTCGTCGCCGCGCACAAGGTTCCGATTATCTTACCGCGAGTTCGAAGTGGTACGCTTAACTGCGCACGGAGACCCTCTTCTTTAGCCTCGGCCTTACTATAAACAGTATCATCGCGTGTATCTTCGATAAGAATCGGCACGCCGGTTTGCGCCACGCGCCCGCAAAAACCATCGCCGAGGCGCATATGATCGACCGCGTTTGCATAGTTCTGGTTGACCCCTTCAAAAGCCGCAATGCGAAGTTCTTTCGCTGATTCGTCGATGGAGAAAAGGAGGACGACCTCGACTCGCATAATCTCTTTTACCATATCTATCGCCGTATCTATCACCTCTTGCATATCGAGCGACTGATTAAGAAGAGCGGAGAACGAAGTCAGCGCGGCTAGTTTGCTTTCCTGGTCGATAGAGGTACGAACTTTTTTGCGAAGCTTATGGTGTGCCACATCGAGCCGCTCCACTGAAAGCCTCTGTTTGCGGCGGTAGCTAACATGGTAATTGATGAAGAGCAGAAGAACGAGACCGAGAAAGATCATGACCGATAGCTCAACCATCTGGCCTTCGGCTGTCGCGTGGTTTGTGATGGCTTTGGGGATCATGAATGTAAGTGCAACGGCGAGCGATATAAGGCCGCCCCGAAGCTCAAAGACGAAGAGTGCATAGGCCACCGGTATGACGAATAGCACGCGCTCGATAATGATTTGGGAGAGAAGCGATGAGCCGGGCAACGACAGCAGCAGCTTAAGTTGTGCATAGTAAACACTTGCGACCGCGACAAGCATCGTCACAACTATCGCCCAGAAATGATGATTCCTATAGACGGGCGGACAAGGGTCGGCCGGTATATTGTTTTGAGTGTTCATAGCATCTCCTAACACATGGATCAATCCAAACCGACCCAGCCCCGCTTGAGGGCCAGGATTACAGCTTCAGTCCGAGAATTGACATTTAGTTTGTTGAAGATGTGGCCAATGTGAGACTCTATCGTCCGGATGCTCAGACGGAGTTCATCGGCAATCTCTTTATTGCTTTTTCCTTGCGAAGCTAGTTTGAGAACATCCATCTCACGTTCGCTCAGCCACTCCGCTGTGCGGGCATCGGGATTCCGTCCATTGTTTCTAAAACGTTGGGTGATTTTGCGGGCTATCGCTGGGTGTAAGACCGAATCGCCCCTGTGCACGGCGTAGATGCCCTCAATGAGTTCTTGCGAGCAGATGTCTTTCAGGAGATAGCCGGTTGCTCCGGCTTCGAGAAGCGCGAACACGTATTGGTCGAAATCGTAAGCGGTTAGAATAAGAACCGCGATAGATGGATAATCCGATTTGATTTGCCTGGTCGCGTCGATGCCGTTTATTATCGGCATGGCCACATCGGCGACGATCACGTCTGGGATCAGTTTTTGTGCAAGCTCAATCATTTGCTTGCCATCGGCCGCTTCGCCGACTACCTCAAAATCCTCTTCTTTTTCAAGAAACTGGCGAATGCTCTCCCGGACAAACGCATGGTCGTCTGCTAATAAGACTCGAATTCTCCCCATAGTTCTCCCCTAACTAAACGAGACGAGTGGCTAGCTTTTTATTCAGATTTGGGGCACAAAGGGGCACAGACAACGTATGCTCGCAAACAGTTTACGTGGATGATTTACGACTCGTGTGCGTAAATACTCTGTAAATAGTAGCGAGTTATCAAAGAACCTTTTCCCAAGTTCATCCGCCTACGGTGCATGCTCTATGGCTTAATTATGCTACTATCGGGCGCCATATGCAATGGCCATTAACACTGAACGCACTCAGTAAAAACCACGAGTGCCGCACTCCTTTCATACCCAAGCTAATAATTTAGCAAACGGTACACGCACGGTCTTTTTTCCCTGGTATTTCGTGATGGCAGATTCGGTACGCGCTCCGATGTGCGCGCTCCCCTCGTGCTGTTTAATGGAATTGTCAAGGATTACCGTGACCAGGTCTTTTAAAGCAGCTTAGCCGCGATAAGGGCGGTTCAGCGGCATTAAAAGCGGGAGCTTGGGTTTACAATAGGTGGCCCATTGGCGGTGAATCGTTGTGAGTTCTCAGGAGAAAGGATGAGGAAGATGGATTATGGAATGCATCCGTTGTCGACATCGTGTGAGATATGCAAAGGGACATCATGCAATATGTGTAAGACAAGGACTTGCCTGAGTTGTAAGGAGAGTTACTCGGACTACATGCACCGTCGGGACGTCGACATGATAGCCAGGTTTGGTCTCTGCACGA
The DNA here is from genome assembly GCA_030682615.1 of Candidatus Aquicultor sp. Classification (GTDB taxonomy): domain Bacteria; phylum Actinomycetota; class Aquicultoria; order Aquicultorales; family Aquicultoraceae; genus Aquicultor. Next base: position 5,920 of record JAUXNY010000116.1, read on the forward strand.
CGTGTGCTTTTGAGTTGAGTGAAGAGCGTATTGCAATACCGGGCTACAGAGAAGCGATGTAAGAATCGCGCATGTGCTTTTGAACGCTTTTTTCATTAGGTCTTTCGGTTGCAAAGATCGCATCCGAAACGTAGCGGTCATGCCAAATTGTAGGCTCGAACCGCTTGAATGAAATGAACCAGTCTCGTTTGGGGGGATTAAGATGGGATTTAGGGCTTATTTGCTGATAGATGTTCATGATGATAATGACCGAGAAGAGTTTGTGCGCGCAATGCGGACTTTAGAGGAAGACCATGCCATCGAGTTCGTCGATACCGTAATCGGAAGCTGCGATATGGTTGCGATGGTTGAAGCCTCAGACGGCCTCGACGCCGTCTTGAGCAGGATTCGCGCGTATCAATGGACGAAGCAGGTTGAGGTGCTTAGAGTTGTCAGCATCTATGAGCGCCGGTCTGTAAAACCGAATTTCTTAAGGTCTATAGTATCGAACAGGTTGAAAACAGGCTAGCTGTTGCGTCGAAATAGAATCTGTGTCGGTAACGGCAGTAAACAGAGAGACAAAGACCAACAGGTGCGCTTGGTATAGCGCTAAACGGCCGACCATCTTCTTCTTCATGGGGCTCTTCATCATCATCGGCGGTATAGTCAAGGTGGGCCTAATCGAGATGGCCTCAAACGGGGTCCTTGCGATAACCCAGGGCAACATGTTTGCCACCTCGATGGTGGTCATGTGGTTCTCCGCCTTTGCCTCGGCCTTCGTGGACAACATCCCCTATGTGGCCACCATGAACCCGCTTATCATCGACATGGCGCAGAAACTCTGGCCGGACCTCTCGGGCCTCGCGCTCTTGCACAAACCGGAGCTTATGCCGGTCTGGTGGTCTTTGGCCCTTGGCGCCTGCCTCGGGGGCAACGGCACCGCCATCGGCGCTTCCGCCAACGTAATCGTGGTCGGCATGGCGGAAAAAGCCGGCCACAAGATATCCTTTGGCAAGTTCATGCTCTACGGCATGCCGATTATGATTCTTACCGTTGCGGTTTCGACGCTCTACGTGTGGCTGAGGTATTACGTGCTGGGGATATAGGGTGAGCTGTTGCTGGTTGAGTAGCTAAGTCGAGCTCCATATCATAGCTTCGAAAACCCCAATGCTCCAGAATCCCGTTTTGTTCCCTCAACCCTCGGGGACAGGGTGAGGTGGAGCCGGCAGCTAAACTATCAGCACCACCATTAGCACCGGGGCTATTTTGTTTCGGATTAAAAGCTAGTTCGAATCTTTGTGTCCCAGCGTAGCCCAGTTATTTGAAACCAAGCACCTCTCACAACAGGAGTGCATCGTATGTCGATAGAGAAAAACGAGGCTCGGCATCCCCGTCGAAATTGAGGCAGAGGTTGAGATCATCGGTTAGAGTTGGTTTTGCCACATAATAGGATTCTCTGCTAGTATATTCCTTAATCGTTTGTTCTTTATTAGCTTTACCCAATCACTTACGGCATCTCTATAGGTATAATCGTTGCTAGATAAGATTAAAGAGCTGGTTAGCAATAGGAAAATTGAGTGGAAGAAGCACGCGCTTAAGAGAATATTTGAACGCAACTTAAGCCGCAGTCAAATTTTTGAAGCACTTTTTAATTGCGAGATAATCGAACATCATGAATTGCAGCGGCCCCTCCCATCCGTTCTTGTTCTGGGCTATTATGGGGAGGAGCCTTTGCATATGATGCTGGCAGTTGATGAGATAGATGAAATCTTATGGATTATTACAGTTTATAAGCCATCTCTAGAAGAATGGATGGATGATTATAAAACGAGGAGGAAGAAATGAAGTGCCCAACCTGTGGTGGCACGGTGAAACGGAGTACCACTAACTTGCCTATTGAATTAGAGACTGGCCTTTTATATGTAAAGCATGTTCCGGCAGATATCTGCGAGCAATGCGGTGAAGTTTTCATGCCTGATGATGTTGCAGCTAAATTAGAAGGCATTGTCGAGGCAGCTAAAAAGCAAAAAGTTGAAATTGAAGTAGTTGATTACCAGGGCGCTGCTTAGCATAGGCTATTGCAGCTCAGAGATATCGGGTGGATAAGGTAGTAGGTCGGGAATACCCGGCCTATCCACTGCGGCCAGCTGGGGAAGACCAGCACGAT
>JAUXNY010000121.1 GCA_030682615.1 Candidatus Aquicultor sp.
TGCCGCATCATTATTGCTCATGGCTGTAATATCGAAAATCCTTAAGATAAAGGAATTACCTGCGGTGCCATCGTACCTGACCGTCGATTTTTTCGAACTCTTCTAAGCTACAAGCATGCTTATGATAAGCATTATTTTCAAAGAAGGTTTGAACGCATCAAATGAGCACCTGCTTTAAGGACGGCGAGATTGAGCCCTGCAAACCCCATAGATAAACAACGTATTAATTTGCCCGATTTTGTTGCTCCGTTTGGGGAGCCTGCAACACCGGCTGTGAAATGCATCCTGCTAAATAATGATTTTAACGCGTAGTTGTCAAAATTATGAATAGTATCAGAGTATTATTTATCTGCGTGTTAAATTATGTTAAATTAGTATGGACTTATATTAATAGCGCTAATATGCAATATTGGTGCATACTAAAGGCATCATATTGGTGCTTAGGTTCGCATATAAGAAAGATAATCCAGGTTTGTGTATTAGTTTAAGCTCAATTACAGCTTTTAACCTCAAACGTAGCAATGATTATTGAACCAAACCCTTTAACTTCAGCCCAAATCTTTATAAAACAGCTCCATTAGAACCAGAACAGTGACGCAAAAAACAATAGGTCAGTGACGGCCATAAAGAGGGCGAAAAGATACTCTTATAAGGGTCATGGCATGATGTGATTGCCCGAAGTCCTGGAGTGAGAACAACCATGTGTTGCCAGTAGCCAGCGAGGAATAAATGACAAAGAGTGAAATATTAATTCAAAGAATCAAAACACTGGCAAGCAAGCCACTGATGTTCAGAGAGTCTAGCTTCACTGTAAGGACGCTCGATCCAGAAAATCCTGCAGATGTCCTAAAATACCAGGAACTACGCTATCAGCTGCGCGTGGTAAAATATCAATGGTTGACAGCACCCGAACCTGGGAGAAGCGTTGAATATGATGAGTACGACCCGTTCTCCATACCCTTTGGTGTTTTTGCAAAAGATGGCGAACTTCACGCCTGCAGCCGGCTGATTCTGCCATCCGACAAAGCTGGTTTGCAGATATTTAATGAATTTAGGGACAATCTGTATCCGGATTTTGTCCCCGCATGGAAATCGGCTAGCAGTGCCGAGGTATCGTCGCTCCTCGTGAGTGATAGTTTTACGCATCCGCATAGAAACAGCTATCCTGTTGCTCAGTGGCTATACAAGGCTATGGGGCAGTGGAGTATTTCGAACAGGGTCAGGTACTGGTATGCGGTTGCTGAAAAGAGATTTCTACGGGCGTTAGGATTCCAAGGCTTTCCTTTCAAGATAATCGGCGAAGGCAAGCACTATAAGGGTGCGTTAACATATCCAGCCGTATTAGACCTCGAACAAGCTTACGCGAATCTGATGAAGCGCGAAGGCGACGTTTATAAATGGTTCTTGGAAGGCCTTGACTTCAGAGGCAAGGGCGACCCGCCAAAGATACTCTAAGTCTGTTCGTATCGACATGCGTCAACCCCGAGATTCGCAATTACTACACGCCATAGTAATTCGCAACCGACTGTGATATATTGTGGTTTAATAGCTCTTTCTGTTGGCAATAAGCACACGTCAACGAGACGAGAGTGGGTCCATGTCCGGTATTAGGAGGATGTACGTGAACAAGACGCTTATACTGTTTCTCATCGTGATGATGGCTGTTTTCGCTGTAACCCCTGCGGCTGCCTTAGCGGCGCCTATCCCCGATGAGCTGCATATATCACTTTGGCCCGAGTATGACGATAACCAGGTGCTCTTTTTGGAAGGAGTTCGATTTTCCGATAACACGCCACTGCCCATAGAAGTCAAGATGGCCGTTCCAAAAGGCATGACGGTGATTTGGGTCGGTGAGCTTTTAGGTGGCGAGGCGGCGCAAGACGTCGAGGCAACGCATAAGACCAATCCTAAGGACGACTACGATGAGGTCGTCTTTACGCTGACGAAGAGCCGCATAGGCCAACTCGAAGCTCAATGGGCGGGTTTAAAAGTTGACGGCAAGGCAAGAGAGCTAAACCTTGAATGGGTTCAGCGCTATGGGGCGAAACAGGTCACCTTCGACTTCAGGGTTCCGACGCAGACATCGGACGTTAAGATGTCGCCCCCGGCAAGTACGCCCGGAGGGTCGACCAAGGGTGAGGAGTTTATCTCCGTGGCCCCGATGAAGCTTGCCGTAGGGCAAAAGCAGAACTTTACGATTACATATCAGCGGAGCACCAACGCGCCATCGGTATCCGAGCAGCCGGCCCAGCAGCAGCCGGGGACTCCGGCGGGCAAATCAACGACATCGAGCGCCGCGATAGCCATCATCGTTTTCGCGGTGATAGCGGTTGCGATGCTTACGGTCTACAAGATGCACAACGTGCAGCCAGTCACGCAAGACGAGCCAAAACAGCAGAGGCCACCTGCGCGCAAGAAACCGGCACGGGACAGGGAAGAGGTAGGCCCGAACGAACTGAGCGATGACGATGAGCAAGGCCCCTTCTTTGATTAGCGCAGCGAAAGCACGCTCGATAGAATCCCTGAAACTCGCGAACGTCTATGGGAGCCATCCCGGTCATTATTCAGGTAAATAAGACCTAAAACAGCTGCTCCCAGCTTCGGGCGCATCCCACCCAAACCTCCTGTGGTTTAATATCCGCCTGCTCATGGACATATATATTGCAGGCCTTGTATTTAGCTATGCCGCAAACCAATCTCCGTTGAGTCCGCTCAGGATGCGATTGAGAGGCAGTAGCGCTAAGCGGGCCATTTGATTCCGTCCGTAATAACCAAAGGCACGAACTGGAGGTTTAATATGTCAGACAACAAAGACACCTACACTACCGGATTTGGCGCACCCGTCGACGATGACCAGAATAGTAAAACTGCGGGGAGCCCGGGACCGGTGCTTATGCAAGATGTTCACTTGCTGGAAAAATTGGGGCACTTCAACCGGGAGCGCATCCCGGAGCGAGTCGTCCACGCCAAGGGAGCGGGAGCGCACGGTTACTTCGAGGTGACCGCGGACGTCACCAAGTATACGAAGGCGAAATTTCTCTCCGAGGTCGGAAAGAAAACCGATGTTTTCATCCGTTTCTCGACGGTCGGCGGGGAGAAGGGTTCGGCCGACGCCGAGCGCGACCCGCGCGGCTTCGCGCTCAAGTTCTACACCGAAGAGGGCAACTACGATATGACCGGCAACAACACCCCGGTTTTCTTCATCCGCGACCCGCTAAAGTTTCCTGACTTCATCCACACGCAAAAACGCAATCCCGAAACAAATTTGAAAGACGCCGACATGTTCTGGGATTTCCTATCGCTTACTCCCGAGTCGATTCATCAGGTGACGATTCTCTTTTCCGACCGGGGCACACCGCGGACCTTTAGAAATATGAACGGCTACAGCAGTCACACCTATAAGTGGTACAACGAAAAGGGCGAGTACTATTGGGTGAAGTATCACTTCAAGACCGAGCAACATATCCAGAACTTCGCCCGTGACGACGCCACCAAGATGAAGGGTGAAGACCCCGACCACGCGACCCGCGACCTCTTCGATGCGATTGCGCGCGGCGACTTTCCGTCGTGGAGGCTGGAGATGCAGATAATGACGCCGGAGCAGGCCAAGGAATACCGCTTCGACCCGTTCGATGTGACCAAGGTCTGGTTCCATGCAGACTTTCCGCCAATGACGATAGGCCGCATGGTGCTCGACAAAAACCCGGAGAACTACTTTGCCGAAGTCGAGCAGGCGGCTTTTTCGCCGGCGAACTTCGTTCCGGGAATCGCGGCGTCTCCCGATAAGATGCTCCAGGGCAGGTTGTTTGCGTATCATGATACGCATCTTCATCGACTCGGGCCGAACTACCATCTGCTGCCGATAAACAGTCCCAAGGCTACCAAGGTCAACTATTATCAGCGCGACGGGGCGATGAACTTCAGCGACAACGGTGGTGGGGCGCCGAACTACTATCCCAACAGCTTCGGCGGGCCGGAACCTCAGCCGGGCGCGGCTGAACCGCCGTTCGAGGTCGAGGGGACAGCTGACCGGCACCCATACACGCACCCAAACGACGACTTTTTCCAAGCCGGGGAGCTATACCGGCGCGTTATGACCGACGAAGACCGGACGAACCTGGTCGGCAATATCACGACACACCTGGTCAAGGCGGAAAAACGCATCCAATTGCGCCAGAGCGCCGTCTTCTACAAAGCCGACCCGGAATACGGCAGTCGTGTGGCCGAGGGATTGGGCCTGGATGTGAAAGAGGTAGAGCAGCTAGCCGCGATGTCGCAGGAAGAGAGGGCGAAAGCTACCGCCGGATAACAGATATATTCAAAAGCAGTTTGATGAGAACTCTGACTGAAGGAGCATCATAGCTAAGCTGACCCGCTAAACGGGTTGTTGCCCGAACCCGTTTCGGACCTGTGACCATGCCATATATTACCAGCCGTTACCTGCGCAAATAACCCCTGCTAACCGCTAAAGTATCCCACTCGCTCGCCGATATAAAAGGAAGTCACGAACGAAAGCTGACAAAACCATAAGGAGATATCGGTGAAGAAGATTGTTTCCATCACCGCAATCGCTCTAGTCATCACCGTAGCAACATTCTTAGTCTACCAATTTATGTTTTTACAACGTCCGGCTCGAGTGCTGGCCGAAATCGGCGAAGCTGTCGGAGCCATACAGAGCGGCGAGGCGAATTTCTCGCTCGTCGTATATGCTGACGGCATTCGCGTTTTAGACGAATCCGGCTCGGCTAAGTGGACCGGCAAGCCCGAAGATGTTGCCGGTTTCATCGACGCCAAATCGAACGATAGATTGGGACCGGATGACCGGGCCTCCTTTGACGTCACGGTGAAAACGCCGGAGCGGCAAAGAACGGTGCTCAAAACGCAAATCGGTGACACGGTCTACTTAAAAGACGCGGACTCGGGTGAGAAGTGGATAAAGTATCCGCAAAACGAGGTCATCGCAGCGGCAACCGAGTTTCCGGGGTGGCGCTACGCTAACGCGCTCTTAAAAGCTACCGACCATCTTGAAGACTACAAAGACGCCAAGGAGTTGACTACGGTGACCGTTGGTGACCGGAAGCTGACTCAGGTGCGCCTGGAACTCAAACGCAAGGAATGGCTCGCATCTGTCGCATCTAAAACCGTAAAAGATGACGAATTCGGGCTCGAAGACGCCGAAGTAGAGACGCTGGTCTGGATAGACCCGGCGACGTCGCTTCCGGTCAAGACCGAAGTCAAGTTTACGATAACCAAGGCACAAAACGTATCCTGTGTCTTTACTATGGACTACACGGGCTTCAACCAGAACTATCAGATTGCGGCGCCCCCGGCGGAGCAGGTCTTTACCGAGGAAGAATTTGCGCGGTTCAATGATTTCGCGCGAGACCTCGCTGACGCCGAGCGCAACGTCGAGCACCGCGCTTATAGCAAGGCGCTTACGACTTTGACGCGGCTCGAGCAGAACGAGCCAAGCAACGTCCGCGTCCTAGAGCTTATGGCCATCGCATACTTCGGCACGCGCGACGTGCGCGCCGCAGCGTTATATATCGAAAAAGTGCTGAGCTACAACGCCAATTCGTCCGACGCCTACCGGGTCAAGAGCGACTTGCGCCTAAGGGAAGCAAACGCGCTAAAGAACGATATAATGCGCAGGGCGATTTTGGAGGTCGAATCTACGGCTACATTTGTCGCAAGGCCCGATGTGGACTGGACCGATGAAATAGCCTTCGAGCAATCGACCGTCTTAAGCAAGGCGACCTATCAGGATGCGGTTGCCCTGCTATCAGAGGACTACCGGGAAGAGTTGGACTCGCTCAACCCGATGTTTTGGGAAGCCCTTAGAGATGCTCTCAAAGCGACAAGGCTCAACCCGCTCTCGGCCAATGCCCAGATTTCGCTGGGTTGTGCATACTTGGAGCTTGGCAACGAGGCAAGCGCCGTGGATGCATTCGAAAAAGCGGTTGAGATTAAGCCGTCACTCACAGAATCCGATTTTATGCGCGGCCTTATATATTATGCGCGCTCGAATCCCGTTAAGGGAGCGCGCCTTATCAAGAAGGCCGCGTACGCGGATGTCGATTCACGAT
>JAUXNY010000124.1 GCA_030682615.1 Candidatus Aquicultor sp.
TCTGTCGCCGGGACACCCCTTCGATATGAAGGAAAAGTCGTTGGAGCGCTTACCGTAGGCAAGACCTATGCGTCGAAGATTGCCGCTGAGGACATCGCACTCATCGGCTACATGGCGAACCAGATCACAACCGCAATCGTAAACGCTCAGCTCTACAAGAAAGAGCAGGAAGCACGAGTGCGCTTAGGCGCCCTTGAGAATATAGCGAAAACCGGGCTGAAAATCGTCAGCATCGATGACCTGATAGATCAAATCAAAGAACGGATCATCGAGTCTACCGGAATGAGTTGGGGGGCGATAATCCTTCTCAACAGCCGTGGCGGGTATCCTGTAGTCGAGTACGCGTCAAACGGCTGCAATATGCTCAAAGGGCGTAACGTAATAGAGGACTTTGGGCTCATCAACGAGATACTCTCGGCAGGAGAGACGCGCATCGTCAAGAAATCTGAGTTCAGCGGCAAAGAATACGGTTTCGTCGATAAGAAAATCAAGAGCATAGCAATGATACCGATTGCCTTGATGCAGAATCGTGCTTGCATCATCGCATTGGGTAAAAATGATAGGATAACCTTTGAACCGCACGAGATAGACTTCATCGAAGCTTTGGCCCACAGAGCTATGCTGGCAATCGAGAATTCGCTCCTGTTCAGTAAGCTCGAGCGCTCTTATCTGGAAACCATCGAGGCGCTCGTAAAGGCGGTCGAAGCGAAAGATCAATATACGTGCGGGCACTCCGAAGAGGTCGCAGCAATCTCAAAGGGGATTGCGCTTGCGATGGGCATAGATGAAGCGCGGGCCGAGCAGGTACATGCGGCAGGCTTACTGCATGACGTAGGCAAAATCGGCATATCGAGCAAGATTTTATATAAGGCGGCGTGTTTGAATTGTGAGGAGTATGCCGAGATTAAACTCCACTCGTTGAAGGGATATCAAATATTGAAACCGCTCGCCGCTTTCGAAGACCTCGCCAACATCGTCCTCCAGCACCACGAGCGCTATGATGGTTCCGGATACCCTTACGGTATAAGCGGTGAGGGCATCCTTATTCAAGCCAGAATACTAGCTGTGGCCGACGCATACCAGGCGATGATCTCGGAAAGGCCGTATCGCGCGCCCCTACCGCGCGAACAGGCCATCGCCGAGATAAGGAAGGGGTCGGGCAGCCAGTTCGACCCGCTTGTCGCTGATGTGTTTATCGCCCTCTTCGAGAGAGGTGAGCTTCCTCAGGCTCCCCGGAGAAGGGATACCTGCAGCATCGAGATGTGCAAGAAAGCCTCGGATGAAGGACGCGATTGCGTGAGAAACGGTTGTACGGGCTTCGAAGTAGCTTGAGCATTACCCCCAGCATCTGCTTATCCCGCTCTGGACCACAATGGATTGTCGAGTCTCGAAACATAAAAAAGCCGGGCACGAGTGCCCGGCTTAACTTCTGCGCGTTGGTTTGTGGCTATTGAACCATACCGGTGACTGAGTCTTGAACAGTCCATTGTCCCTTGTCGTTTTTGACGAAGGTCCAAGTGGTCTTCCAGATACCGTTTTGCCCTAAATCGAGGTTGACGGGCATGACCGCTATGTTTTTATCGATTTGCGGCTCCCCTATTGTATAGCCGACCATTCCGTAACCTTGTAGCTGCTGTGACGTGCCATTGACGTCGGACTTCTCTTTTTTACTCAGCGGCTGCAGATCATAAGCTGTCTGCCAGTCCGCCGCCTTCCAGGCTGAGTAGTATTTTTCGCAGTATTGCTTTAGGTCGGTGCCGTCCGGAACCACCGTCGCGGGCTCGCTTGAGCTGACAGCCTTGTTAGGTATGGGCGCGGGTGCGGCTTGCGGTGCGGCTTGCGGTTGCGCTTGCTGCGCTTGTCCTTGGTTTTGTTGGGTCGTGTTGAGTTGGCCAACCGGCCCGGGAAGTGCTGTCTCCGCGTTTGGCTTGTACATCGCAAACGCGAGCAAGCTCAGAAGTGCTAATACTATAATGGCTACGGGCAAAATCCTCTTCATCTCCACAAAAAACTTCCTTTCACGAGAATCTAACATATCTCTATCTGTTACTTTACCGCAAAACGTAGCAGTTTTTCAAGCGAAAAATAATAGAAGCGAAACGCGGAAGCTATGGTATAATCCTAAGCATTATGTTTAGCTGCCTATACCGGGTAGGGCATATTGGTAATCGATTAAATAGGAGGTCGACGAGTTGTCCAGTTTGAGAAAGTATATGGTTGTAGCTGCTATCATCGTTTCAATAGCTTATGTTGTTGGTTGTTCTTCTGGTCAGACGGTAGTGCCCGACCAGGATGTTTCGCAGAATCCAAGCGTGTCGCAGCCCAGTCAGACTGTGCCGCAGACACAACAGCGGGCTGCTTATCAAAACGTTGACGCGGCTAAAGCGAAAGAGCTGATCGATTCTGACAAGAATCTTCAATTAATAGATGTTCGTGAAGAATATGAGTTTGCGGAGGGCTATATACCCGGCGCAAAGCTCATCCCCATCGACCAACTTACCTCGAGGATGAACGAAATTGACAAGAATAAGCCGGTTCTTGTCTATTGCGCGGTCGGTTCAAGGAGCGCGAGTGCCGCCGAAGTGCTGGCGCAGAGCGGATATACGAACGTCTATAACTTTGCGACCGGCATTAGCAGTTGGCCTTATGAAACACAGAAGTAACCCGCAAGGCGCAAAAAACAGTATATTTATGATATTTACATTCAATCGGGTTGCTGTATAATCAAGCTATCTGAAGATATCAATGCAACAAAGGTGGGCCATGGCCCACCTTTGTTGCGTCTAAGGTTGATATTTAATGCGATATATTCACGGGTATTCGTCCGCGATCATGCGATTATTCTTTGCCGCGTTAAATCTTACCTAAATCCACCAGAGCTTTTTTAAGCACTTCCTGGCCCTTGTTGGTCAAAGGTACGAGTGGTAAGCGAACCGGGCCGGCCGGTTGGCCCATCCACGTGAGCGCTTGCTTGACTGGAGTCGGATTCGGTTCGACAAAGAGGGCGTTGACCACGTCGAGTGTCTTGTAGTGGATGTCGCGCGCTTTTTCGATCTCTCCGTCGCCGACAAACTTTACCATTTGGTCGATCTCTTTACCTACCACGTGTCCGACCGCTGCGACGGCACCGTGTCCGCCGAGGCACAAGAGGGAGAAGGTCAAGGCGTCTTCGCCCGAGTAGACATGAAAGTTGCGCGGCAAGGTCGCTTGCAGTATCTTCATGGTCTGCGTGATATCCCCGGAGGCGTCTTTTAGCCCGACGATGGTGTCGATTTCGGAGAGCTTTATGACGGTGTCCGGCTCGATATTTCGCGCGGTGCGCCCCGGTATGTTATAGACGATTATCGGCAGCGGGGTAGCCTTTGCGATTTCTTCAAAATGTCTCAGCATCCCTTCCTGACTGGGTTTATTGTAGTATGGGCCGACCTGCAATGTCCCATCTACGCCGAGTTCGGCGGCTGCTTTTGTCATATAGACGGCTTCGGCGGTCGAGTTTGAACCGGTGCCTGCGATTACCGGAACGCGGCCGCTGACCGCATCGACAGTTATCTTGATTACGTCGAGGTGTTCTTCGTGTGAGAGCGTAGGCGACTCGCCGGTCGTGCCGCAGGGAACAATGGCCGACGCGGCTTGTTCTTTTAGCATGTATTCGATAAGGTCCCTGAGCCCTTTTTCGTCTATCTTAAAATCTTCGGTAAAGGGCGTGATTATCGGGAGAAGACATCCTTTTAAGTCCCATTTCTTCTGGTGCATATCGATTCCTCCTGGCCTTATTTGTCATTCAATTTAACGGTTGAGCACACAACTACAACGATTACGCTTAAATAAATCATTATACCTGTTTTATCCGGCCGATGCCGCCTTTTTATCGACTCGTGTAGGTTTTAGGGGACACGAAAAGGTCAGAAAGGAGCGCGGGCTTCGAAAAGGTTAGGGTCGCTTCTGGTCCAGATATCGCTCGATATCCTTTAAGCCGCGGTCGGCCTGGCATTTTACTATTGCTTCATTGAGAAGAGATTGCATTTTTTCATGTGTGTAGACTATTTCGTGGAGCAGGTTTTTGATTCTATCTAGTTTTTGGTTTTGGGCATCTGCCCAGGCATCGTAGTCGCTCATAGCAATATATTACCAGAAAATACCAAAAAGTGCTACCCAAACTAGCGCTTTTAGTATTCGATAGCCGGCGATAGCCATACGTTCAGCTTATCTCGCACCGAAGGCGGGGCATCGGTTATAATGCGTTTAAGGCAAGCGGCAAGGATAAACCGACGTTTGAGACGACAGGAGCGAAGATGCAGCCCGGCGGGATAAATGTTACCGGCGCAAATGCCCCGATATTCGTAAAAGCACTCGCGGGAAATGCCGATTTAAGCATGCCCCTCAAGCAGGGAGATATCGTGCGGGCAAAGGTCATGGCGTTCTCCCAGGGTAGCGCGGTCTTAAGTATCGGCGGCATGAAGATCCCCATATCTACGCAGCTGGCGATGCGCGCGGGTGAAGTGTTGACGCTCATGGTCATGGAGCTAAAACCGGACCGGGTCGTGCTTAGAAGGCTTGATACGGCAAGCGAAAAGCTCGCGGACGTCAAATACAGCAAGGAAGAGCTGGCGACGCATCTTTTGAGGCAAACCGGCCTGAAGGGAAGCGAGCTGGCCCGCGCGGTCGAAATTCTCGTCGGCGAGAAGGTCGACACCGGGCGAGGCATCGACGACTTGCTGCGAAACATCTCAAGGTTCGAAGGCGAAGGCGAAGCCGGCACCGAAATGGAGCGTTTACTTAACTCGATTCGAGCCGCCGTGGCCCGCCCGGGGAGCGGCGAGACTATCGAGTCAAGGATTAAGGCGTTTGTCCGGGCAATCGACAGTGAAGCCGAACTTTTGCGATATCTCGAGGGCGATGAGGGCGGTTTGGATAACCTTAAAGCCCATCTACTCGAAGCAAGGGCGGCGCTCCAACTCGGCGTCGCTGCCGAGCGGGCCGAATTGCTTTCCGGGCTGCGCTCGTCAATCCAAAAGATGCTCGACCTGATTAATTCGACAAAAGCGCTAAACCTTCCGGTTGAGGCACAGGCCAAAGAGGTTATCTATATACCGCTGCCGGTTCAGATAGGGGACGGGCTCGGAACGGCCGAGATTCGTATCGACCAGCAGCCGGCGGAGGGCGAGGACGAAGGGCGTGGATCCCGCTTTACAATCGGATTTTCGCTCGATATGCCGTCGCTCGGCAAGACGCGGGCACTGTTGGAGACGGCCGACAATTATATAAACTTCTCCATCTTTATTGAAAACATCGAAGCGCTCGTCGGTATCGACAGCCACCTGCAAGAGCTGAAGACATCGTTGGAGGCTCTGGGCCATACGGTCGGGAGACTTTCGGCGGCAAAGCTGCCGGCGGAAGAGTCGATCAAGAGTCTGGTTGAAGAAAAGAAGAGCATCAAGCAAGAGGGAATCGACGTGAGGGCATAATGGCTAAAGGCGGCAAACAGGAAGAGCGAAGAAAAGCGGTTGCGCTAGGCTATGAGGCCGACAAGGACAGCGCGCCTAAAGTGCTGGCTAGGGGCTCAGGACTCGTTGCGGACCGCATCATGGAGTTGGCTAAAGAAAAAGGGGTCACGCTCTATGAAGATGCCGCGCTCGTCGAAGCGTTGAGCGCCGTCGATATCGGTAAAGAAATCCCCGAAGAGCTCTACAAGGTCGTGGCCGAAGTCCTGGCTTTTATTTACGCACTCGATAACCACGCGGCGCGCGCCGCCCGGAGATAGATTGGCTCTCCCTGGCCCTATAGTGCGCTCTCGCGCATCCTACGCATCAGCTCGTCGTACCCGAGCAGGCCGTCTTGCGCCCCGATGCTCCCGACTACCGAGGCCGCATTGATAGCAGCCATATGCATGGCAGTTCGGATATCATGGCCCATGATTATCGCGGCCACAAAGGTCGAGCCGAATGAGTCACCCGCTCCGGTCGGGTCTACCACCTCTGCGCACAACGCCTCCTGGAAGTGGATGGCCCCGCCGTCGCTCGCGCAGCTTCCTTCGCCGCCGCAGGTCAAGACGACTATCCGTGGGCCGGTCTTCAAGAGTTCGGTTACGAGCGTGCGGTTGTCATCATGCGCGAAACCCGGGTCTCTCGTTCTTAACAGGTGGAACGCCTCGGAGTGGTTGATAATCAGGATATCGAGCTTCTCAAGGATGGGCGCCATATACTCGAACCCCTGCTCGAGTTGGCCGAGGCCGGGGTTGTTCGCGACCTTGATGGAATTCTCTTTGGCGAAGTCGACAAGGCCGGAGAGAAGTTCGGGCGCTTGTCTGGAAATCGGGCTGACATACAGCCACGATGTGTTTTTGAGTTTAGTCCAGTCTTCGATTTTCAGGTTGCGATTCGCCCCTGAATAGAAGAGGACGGTCCGGTCGCCTACGCCCTCCGGCAGCAGGATGACGGAAGTCCCTGTTCGGAGGGACTCGTCTATGGTGACCAGGTGGGTGTCAGCCCCCTCGTCGGCCAGTTCGACGATGATTTGCTCGCCCATCTCGTCGCGTCCGACATTGAGATACGGTGCCACTTTGAGCCCGAGGCGCGCCAGAGAGGTCGCCGCGTTGCAGGCGCCGCCGCCGTCCGTAAAGTGCGCCTGCTCTATCGATACCTTTGCCCCGACAGGAAAAGCGAGGAGCTGTCCCTCGAAGATAGAATCATCGGGTATGATTTTGCCGCGGCTCGTCAAAAAAAATATATCCCTGCTCGCGCTACCTATCGTAATTACATCTTTCATCGTATCATCGCCCTTCACTGTAGCCTGGTTCGCCCGCCGTGCGGTTCGGTGCGCTATCGGATAAGGTTTTAGCGCATGCTTTATAGAGAGGCTACCACCTGAGCCGCCCTCTATCAAGGCAGGTGAGTGCTTTGCCCTATTTGCGGCGACCCGGAAGGTCCTCGAGTATGCCCTTGAGTTCGTGCGGAGTCTCGACGGCGGGGAGACACATCCTGCCGATGCACGGGTAGATCACCGGGTGCTTCTCCGCCGGATACCCCAGGCCTTCGACGACCTCGTAATCCCTGACAGGGTCGAGAAGCTTTATGACTTTACCGGGCACATAGGTTCGAAACGCTTCGCGCAGCAGTTCTTTGGCGCCCGGCTCCGTACCTGTCGTGACAGCCGTCAAAACCACCGGTTGGGTCAAGAACTCGTCGACTGCCAGCACAAATAGAGCGAGCGCGGTAATCGGGGTAGATGAACCCAGCTCAAGACCGGCGAGGGTTCTGCCGACCATCTCTTCGTATTTGGAGTCCCCGCCGAGGTAGGATAATCGATAGAGTTGTCGGGCGAGCAACGCGTTTTCCTGCACGGGAGTGGTCTTGACGGCCAGCGCTCCGAGGTGAGGCTCGCCGCTGGTATCAGAGCTGTCGGCGAAAGTGCCGTCGTTGTTTAAGAGCGTTTTCTCACAGATACCGGCGAGCGCCGTAGCGCTGTCTAGGTATTTATGCGCTCCTGTAACACTGTAAGCATCGAGCAGAGCCCCGATTGTGCCGGCTTGGCTCGATATGCGGCCGAAGAGATGAGCTTCGCCATCGAAGTAATGGGCCATGCCCGCCTCGGCCGAAAAGCAGGTCTCCATCAGGAAGTCCATGGAGCGCAACGCGAAATCGCGGTAGGGCTCGTCGCCGAGGACTTGATAAGCCTCCAGGTATGCGGAGACCATCGCCGCGTTCGTATCAACGTATACGATGGGGTCGATAAAGGGGAGTTTGTGCTTGAGGCGTTCATCCGCGTCAAGCTTATAGAACTCCTCGTTGGCGTCCTGGCTGCCCGCGAAGCCGCCGTTTTTCTTGTCGGCGAAGTACGAGTCGATGAAAGCGAGCGTCTTTTCGGCGACATCGCGGTACTTGATGTTGCCGGAAACTTGATATCCGCGCAGGTAGTCGAGGATTAGCGCCGCGTTGTCTCCGAGCATCTTCTCGTAGTGCGGCTCGCTCCAATCACTCTCGGTCGAGTACCTGAAGAAACCGCCCCACTCCCGGTCGAAGAGGCCGCCATCGGCCATCCCGGTCAATGTCCGCGACGCCATCTCCAGCCAATCGGTATTGTTTTCAAGGTAAGCGCGCCGCAGCAGCAGCTCTGTTACGGGTGAGTTTGGGAACTTGGGCTTGTCGGAGAAGCCGCCATGCTTCGCATCGAAGGTGCGCTGCAGCATATCCAGAACGTCACTCACCAGGCTCTCATCGAGGTTAAAATGCGCGGCTTCCTTCATCGACGCGGCCTGCAGAATCTGCTTGCGCTGTTCTTCGGCCGCCTCTTCCAGGCGGTCGCGGTGCTCCGCATAGTAGTCGCCGACTTTTTCGAGCAGCGATATGAACTCTTGCGGCGGGACGTATGTTCCCCCGCTCATCGTCTCGCCGTTGGTCGTGAGAATCGCGGTAGTCGGCCATCCCCCCATGATGTAGCGCTCCTGGATGTCGGGGCGTTTGTCGGCGTCGACCCTGACCGGGATGTAGCGCTCATTGATTATCGCGATAATCTGCTCGTCGGAGTAGGAGGTCTCATCCATCACGTGACACCAGTGGCACCAGACCGCCGACAGCGACAGCAGGATTGGCTTCTTCTCGCCGGCGGCGCGCTCGAAGACCTCCGGCCCCCAGCTCAACCAGTCGATGGTGTGGGCTTTATTCGGATTGGGCGAGAAGCGAAACTCCGGCGTCATGCTCCCGGGTTGAGGCTTTGGAGAACTCATAGAATTCGACCCTTCCATTGTGGCTGTACGCGCGCCTAATCTGTCGGCCTTTTTGCGCACAGCATCCTATGTTTTACATCCCTTGTATATAACCATTCTAGCCGGCCTTTGAACGCTCGTCCTCGGGTTGTGTGTCAACGCAGGTCGGCAGTCCGGCATAGATAGTCGGATACTTAGGTCTAAAGCCCAGCTCGTCGCGTGTTTTAGTAGTGTCCGCCGCAAAGTTGGAGAGGCTGAAATTCAAGACATCGCGGTTGATGATCGGAGCTGTTTTGTTTATCGCGGCCCACGCCGTCGCAAGCGATGCGAAGCCCTTGAACAGCCAAACCGGAACGCTGCCGGGTCGCGGCGCTCCCAGGAGGTCGGCCAGCTCATAGACGAAATCCTTAAAGCGCACGGGCCTGTCGTCCGCGACGTTATATACCTGGCCCGAGGCGCGTTCGTTCGAGAGCGCCAGAAGCATCCCTTGAATGACATCTTCAATGTGCGCGAAGTGGGCGAGGTTATCGCCTGACCCCGGGATGCGGTAAAGCCCGGCTTGCATAAACTTCTTGAGTGTTGTTATCAGTCGAATGTCGGGGCCGTACACCGTCCCGAGCCGCAGTATGGTGGCCGAAAGCTTACCTTGTTCGTTTAGAACGTGCAGGTGTTGCTCGCAGAGCCTCTTGTAGAGGGCGTGAAAGCTGGTGGTCATACCTTTAGCCGATTCAATATCCATCGGGGGCGAGGGGGTAACATGCGGGCCTAAAACCAACGGAAAGCTGGGAAAGATAAAACGCTTGACGCCCTTATCGACGCACTCGTTTGCGACATTGATGGTCCCCTCGTAGTTGATTATACGCAGCGTCTCTTCGGCGTTTACGACGAAGAAGGCCGCGGCGAGGTGGTAGGCGGCATCCACGCTATAAGCGGCCCCGTTGAGTGTTCTCGGGTCGGTGATGTCACCAACGAATATCTCAACCCCGTTTTTGCGCGCGCGGTCGGCTTCTCTTAGGTCTTTTACGAGCGCCCTAACAGTGTGTCCTTGCCCGATGAGCGCTGGAACAAGGTGCGAGCCTATGTCTCCGGCCGCGCCGGTTACAAGTATTTTCAAAGTATTCTCCCCGGATGCATTCGCGTTATTAACTGTTCTGTAGATACCCAAAACGCGGGGTGCCGGAACAAAAGGACGTAGAGCATGAGGACGTAGAAGATGAGCGTTGTTGATATTTATGGGTGGGTGACGCGCTCGAAATCGCGCCTATATTCCTTCGCCGATAAAGGATTTTGTGTCTACGGTCTGCGCTCTCATGGCGAGACTCATATTTTTTGCACTGAAGCCCAGCCATGTTGCGCTTGACCAGGAGATAAGCATGATGGCCAAGTGGAAGATAAGCTCGCGCGAGGAGATGCTGATAGTGCTGCCGTGGAGCGTGAGCTGCGCGGATGTCGCGCCGTGCAGGAAGAACAGATACATGGCTACCGGGAATACATTGAGCAGTCCCTGGAGTGTAGCCGTAAACGCGGAGAGGCTTCGCGCCAACTCCCTGCCCTTGATGTTGGTATCCACCGAAAGCAGGGCGAAGATGAAGAGGAGCGAGGCGATGAATGCCTGATACTTAGACCAGAGCCACAGCTCTTCGAGCTTGATGCCCGCAAAGAGGTATAGGGGTGATTCGGGATAATAGAGAAGGGCGATCGCGAGGCCGAGAAATGCGTTGGCCAGTATTAGAAATCCCATAAACCGGTTAACCTCCTGAAAAGCGCTGTATAGTTGGTATTTTCGACAGAAAAGAGAGCCCGGTTTAGGACTTTTCACACCAATATGCTTTTATAACCGGTGGTAACAGCACAATCAGGAATGTTCGTGTCCGGGCTGGTATAATATTTATATTATGAAGAATGCTAAACAAAGGACGGGCCGGATTCGGGGCGCTATTGGGTTGGCGCTGGTGCTTGTCGCGGGGGCGCTATGGTCGAACCGCAAAGACAGCACGAAAGCGCTGGCCAGGTTTCATGGTTCGCGAGTACACGACCTTCTCCACAGCTATTTCTATTTCAGATGGAACGCAACCTATCTCAAGCCCGTTAAATATGTCCTCGAGCACCCCGAGAAATTTCCCGAGCGCATCTATATGGGCGCGGGCAGAAGGCTCATGCAGACACATCATTCAAAGGTCTTGAGCACCGGCACCGCACGGCGACTGGTCAGCATAGAAGAGCCGGTTCGTATGAGCAACTCCGAGCAGGTGCTGCCCTTCGATAAAGCGCGCGATATCATCCTTGAGAACCCGGGAAGCATCGCGGTTACCGAGTGCGCCTGTCGCAAAATCGCCGATGACCCGTGCGGCCCGCTCGATGTCTGTCTTGTCCTCGGGGAGCCGTTTGTAAGTTTTGTCGTCGAGCATCAAAAAGATGGTGCGAGAAGGATAGATTCCGACGAAGCGCTCGCCATCCTGGAGCGCGAGCATGAGCGCGGACGTGTCCACACGGCCTGGTTTAAAGACGCCGCCGGGGATCGGCTTTACTCTATCTGCAATTGCTGTTCGTGCTGCTGCCTGGGCCTCCACGCGCTCTCGCACGGCTTTGATGTCGTCGCGTCATCCGGCTATGTTGCGCAGGTGGACGACGCTGGATGCGTGCTCTGCGAGGAGTGCCTAGACGCTTGCAATTTCGGCGCGTTGAGCGTGACGGACGCAGTCGAAATCGATGCCGGCAAGTGCATGGGCTGCGGCGTATGCGTCAGCGAATGCCCCGAAGACGCGATAACCCTCCAAGAAGACCCCACCAAAGCACATCCCTTACTTCTTCTATAGTAGCGACTATGTTTGTTAAGCATAAATTCAAGCAATGGGCCAAGGCGAATAAATCGAGATTTGACGACCTTCGCTCCATAGTAGAGCAAGCGCAAGACTAGAATCAGGCACCTGCCCGGCTGTTTCCCCAGAGGTCCTTGCTCGAAGGGTAGAGGTCGCTCGCTCTGTTTGTTTAGGAGCGCGCGGTTTAGGGAATAAAATAAAACAAAAAGTAGGCCAGATTCTTGCTGGTATATTGACGGCACAGCAAGAATTCTATACCCCGGCCCCAATCCAGTGCGAGTTGCATGCGAAGAAAGCAAAGACCAAGAAGACCTACGAGGAATTGCTGGGTGGGTGATGGTCAGCCGCGCTCTACGTCGGCGACCAGCGCTTTGTGCCGGTTAGGCAGGAATGAGATGGAGGATGTATGATTACGATATCTAATTCCCAAGAACCCGATGAACTCAACGGCGATAAGGGTTCTGCTCTGCGTATGCGGATTCAAGCGGCGCCGGCTCTTATCGGCCAGAAGATGAAGGATAAAAAGTCTAGCTTCAAGTCGACAAGCGGGAAAATCAAAGCAGCGGTTGGCGTCGGTTTTACAGCACACCGAAAGCCCAGGGGTCTGCGATAGGCGTATCGCGAGCATGATGTGGCTATTACTGGATACCGCGGCGCAAATCTGAGATAATCCTCGCAAACATAAAGATAGAGGTTTTGCTTTCATGCCCGCGATCTACGTTCACATTCCTTTTTGCAAGCAGAAGTGTGCTTACTGCGATTTCAATTCGTACCCTGGGCTCGATGCCGTCCATAGGGCATATATCGATACGCTTGTTTCGGAGATACGCGCCGAAGGCGCGCGCTTTAACCGCGCCTCATCTAGCACTATCTATATAGGCGGCGGTACGCCGACGCTGCTTGTGCCGGAACAGATGGGGCGCGTGCTCAACGTGATAAAGGAGAACTTCACCGTCATCTCCGACGCCGAAATATCGATAGAAGCCAATCCCGAAACTGTAACCCTTGAAAAGCTTGCGGCCTTGCGTGATGCCGGGATAAATAGGTTGAGCATGGGCTTCCAGTCACTCGATGACAATTTGCTGGAGCTTTTAGGGCGCAAGCACACGGCTGCGCAGGCGGTCGACGCCTTCAGGACGGCGCGCGGTGCCGGTTTTGAGAACATCAGCATCGACCTCATCTTCGGGATACCGGGCCAGTCGCTCGCCAATTGGGCGCTCACGCTGGAGCAGGCCATCGCGCTCGACCCCGAGCATCTCTCGTGCTATGGCTTGACCATCGAGGCCGGAACCGCGCTGGAGCGGGCAATCGACGAATCGGCTGTCTCAAGCCCTGACGAGGACCTCCAGGCGGACATGCTCCTTTACACGATGGACTCGCTTTACGAGTCGGGCTACGAGCATTACGAGATATCCAATTACGCGAAACCGGGCTTTGCGTGCAAGCACAACCTTACCTATTGGGACGGTGGCGACTACCTGGGGTTCGGCGCCGGAGCGCACTCGAAGGTCGGCTGCACCAGGTATAGCAATGTCGCGGAGCCGGCGAAATATATAGAGAGTGCGGGGAGCGACGCGCGTATCGCCGAATCGGTTGAGCAGTCGGTCGCGGACGAGATGAGCGAAGCGATGTTTCTCGGGTTGCGTAAGATGGACGGCGTCAACCCGGAAGAATTCCGCGCGCGCTTCGGTCAAGCCATCGATAGCGTCTTCGGCGAGGCGATAGAAGACCTGGTGGGACTAGGACTTCTGGTTCGAAACACGAATCTGCGCCTGACCCCAAAAGGCATTCTGCTGGGAAACGAAGTCTTTTCCAGGTTTGTATGATGGGCTTCAACCCGACCGGTCTTGCATTGGACAACACTCAGAGAGTCAATTCTAATTGAAGTTGACTTTTCCTGCGGTTTTGATAGTATATTATGGTTGCAATATTAACGATTTTCGATTATAGTTTACTTTTGTATGTAAGGTTGGAGGAGAGATGAAGACATATTCTGCAAGGCCGAAAGATATTGAGCGCGAGTGGTTTGTCGTCGACGCAGCCGGCATTCCCCTGG
Organism: Candidatus Aquicultor sp.; assembly: GCA_030682615.1. Classification (GTDB taxonomy): domain Bacteria; phylum Actinomycetota; class Aquicultoria; order Aquicultorales; family Aquicultoraceae; genus Aquicultor. The sequence continues at coordinate 13,577 of JAUXNY010000124.1, forward strand.
GTCGTCTTGCGACAAGAGTCGCGCATATATTGAGAGGCAAACACAAAACGATGTACACGCCGAGCATGGATGTTGGTGACCATATAGTCATCATCAATGCCGAGAAAATCGCCATGACCGGTCGCAAAGCCCAAACCAAGATGTACTACCGTCACTCCGGCTACATCGGCGGCCTGAAAGAGATGACATTCGAGAAGTTGCAGGCGAAACATCCCGAGCGCATTCTAGAGCTCGCTATAAAGGGTATGCTTCCTCACAACAGCCTCGGTAGGGCAATGTTTAGGAAATTGAAGGTATATGCCGGGACGGAGCATCCACACAGCGCCCAGCAACCAAAAATTCTTGATATCAGAGCGGAAGGAGAGTAGTGATGGCAGATAAAGTCGTGTATATAGGAACCGGACGCAGAAAAGATGCTGTCGCTCGAGTCCGCTTGATGCCCGGCACCGGAACCTTTAGTATCGGTGGTAAAACACTCGAGCAATATTTTGGACGCAAGACGCTGCAGGCGCTAGTCCAGCAGCCGTTTAACGTAACCGGCACCCTGGCCAGGTTTGATGTTATCGCCAAAATCGAAGGCGGCGGCATCAGCGGTCATGCCGGAGCGTTGCGTCATGGTATCGCTCGCGCGTTGCTCGAAGCCGACGATGGTTTTCGCGCCGAGCTTAAGAAAGCGGGGCTTTTGACCCGCGACCCGAGAATGAAAGAGCGCAGGAAGTACGGCTTGAAGAAAGCACGTAAGCGTCCTCAATTCTCAAAGAGGTAATTCTATCGCACCGACAGAGGTTAGAGAAGTTCGCTTCTTTAACCTCTTTTTTTTGACTAAAGCAATGGATTTGCGTGCCCATGATAGTTGCGGCCCAAGAGGTGTGATGTGTCTCTCCCGAGGATAGTCATCGATTTAACCAAAATAGAGCGCAATACGCGGGTTTTGATGTCGACTCTTGGCGGGTTCGGCATCGAGCTGGTCGGCGTGGCCAAGGCGGTCCTTGGAAGCCCCGAGGTCGCCCGGGCGATGATTAACGGAGGTGCTACGATTATCGGGGACTCGCGTCTTGCCAATCTAAGGCGCCTCGCAAGCGCGGGTGCGCCGTTGATGATGTTGCGGCAGCCGATGCGCGCCGAGGTCGAAGAGGTAGTGTCGATAACCGATGTCGCTCTCGTCTCCGAGTTGCGCGCTATCGAGTGGGTCGCCCACGCGGCGCGTGTGCAGGGCAAGCGGTATAAGGTCATCATCATGGTCGAGACCGGGGACCTTCGCGAGGGGGTGCTCCCCGAGGAGCTCGAGCGTTTTGTCGGGGAAGCGCAGCGCCACGGCTCCATTGAAATCGCGGGCATCGGCACCAACGTTGCATGCCTGCAAGGTGTGCCCCCTACGCCGGCTATGCTAGAGCGCCTCGTGGCAGGTGCCGAGTCTTTGCGCGCCAGCCGGCACTTGGCGCTGCCCGTAATCTCCGGCGGGAACTCCAGCGTCTGGAAGCTATTAGAAGCGGGGCTCGTCCCGCCGCAGGTGAACCAGGTGCGCCTCGGCGAAGCTATCTTGCTCGGGCAGGAGACGGTCGATTACGATCCCATCTCCGGGCTTTTTCAAGATGCCGTCACGATTGAGGCCGAGTTTATCGAGGTGCGGGACAAACCGATTGAACCGGCAGCGGGCGGCGTTTCCGGGGCGAAGCGGGGTATTTTAGCTCTAGGCTCACAGGATATCTGTCAGGGCCGGCTCATGGCGCTCGATGCGGGCATTCGCGTCTCGCGAAGGAGCAGCGACCATCTGGTCGTCGATATTTCGGCGTCTGATAGAACGTATGGAACCGGCGACACCGCCGTTTTCATACCGGGCTATGAAGCACTGCTCGCGGCAATGACCTCACCCTTTGTTGAGAAATCGTTTCTGCGGTCTTCTTAATGGCGGGGATTTATAGAAAGAACTTAAGATAGTAGTATTTTTGTAGGCTTATTGACAACGTGGTATACTTAGCCGACTGTGGGGTAGAAGCTATCGCACCAAAAAGACATCTATGCGGCGCCTGGGAGCCGGATGTGTTTTCATAAACCTGGAGGTGGAGTTTGACGAGGATATTTGGTACCGATGGAGTTCGCGGTATTGCGAATGCCGACCTCACGGCTGAGCTTGCTTTTAAATTAGGGCAGGCTGGAGCCGGTGTTCTCAGTAAAGGACGCGGTGGCATCTTTGTCATCGGAAAAGATACGCGCGTATCGGGAGACATGCTCGAAGCGGCGCTCGCCGCCGGCATTTGCTCGGTCGGCTCTAATGTCATACAAGCAGGTGTCTTGCCGACACCGGCAATCGCTTATTTAACGAAAGCACTCAGGGTAGACGGCGGTATCGTGATATCCGCTTCACATAACCCCGCCGAATATAACGGGATAAAGTTCTTCGGTGCGGACGGATTTAAGCTGGCCGACAGCGTAGAGGATGAGATAGAGAATGCTATGGGGAACCAGAAGGACCTTCCCACCGGCTCGAGTATCGGCACCATCAAGTCGCACTCAGGGGCGGACGATTTATATATCGACCATGCGGTCGCGAGCATAACCGGAGGGCTGGACGGCTTGCGGGTGGCGATAGACTGCGGCAACGGCGCGGCCTATAAAGTCTCACCGGCAGTCTTCAAACAGCTCGGAGCGGACGTGTTAGCGGTAAACACCAACCCCAACGGCACCAACATCAATCAGGGCTGCGGTTCGACGTATATTGAATATCTTCAAGAGATAATCGGCTCGCACAACGTCGATGTCGGGTTCGCGCACGATGGCGACGCCGACCGTGTCATCGCCATCGACGAGAACGGCGATGTCGTCGACGGCGATTTTATGCTGGCGATATGCGCCGCCCACATGAAAGAGCAGGGAAAGTTGCCCGAAAACGCTTTGGTCACAACGGTCATGGCGAACCTAGGCTTTGATTTGGCGATGAAAGACCACGGCATCGAGCTGGTCAAGACTAAGGTCGGCGACCGCTATGTTCTCGAAGAGATGCTCAAGAGAAATATCAGAATCGGCGGCGAGCAGTCGGGGCACATCATATTTCTCGACCATGCGACGACCGGTGATGGTGTTATAACAGCTCTGCAGCTTGCCTCGGTCATCAAGCAGACCGGCAAACCCTTGTCGGAACTGAGAAAAATCATGGCGAAGCTACCGCAAGTCTTGATAAATGTCACAGTGAAGCAGACAAACGGCTGGCTAGAGATATCCTCCATAAGGGAGCGAATCAAGAAGGCCGAGGACGAGCTGGGCAACCGTGGACGGATTTTAGTGCGGCCGTCCGGGACAGAGCCTTTGATTCGGGTGATGGTCGAGAGCGATAGCGGCGAGAGCGCGAGCTTTATAGCTTCGAGCGTGGCCGACATAATACGACGAGAACTAGGATGAACGAAGAATCTCTTTGACATATGGGCAGAACCAGTCCTAGCGAGCGCTGTAAAAAATAGGTATAATAGTATTGTTTTGTGGTATATTGCGTTTAATGGGGGAGGTGGCACGAGAAAATAAAAATTGCCTACAGCTAGAGCCGAAATGACGGCGCGAGCTTCAGGGCTTAATAGGGGATAGAAAGCGCCAGAACTGGCCTAACGCAACGCAAAGTCGCTTTTATAGTACTTTTGCGATAGGGACCAGTTGACGAGGGAGAGGTTAATCGAGAAGTCTTTAGGGCTGTCCTAAAGCATTCGGCGGGTGCCTCTCGGCAGGCCACAGTCGTTATGGAATCCACAAAACCGGCGGGCGACCACCGGGACAAATGGATACCAGCGTGGCGGTAGAACCGGTATGTCCACGTATAGACACCACACCGGGACTGCCAATCAGAACCATTCAGTAATCCCCTAATCGACTTCGATTGACCTATTTCTAATATCGTTGTGATGCGATAACGAAGGGAGAACTTATGTGCGGAATCGTCGGGTACATCGGCCAAAAGGACACGGTGCCCATACTCGTAAATGGTCTAAAACGCTTGGAATACCGGGGTTATGATTCAGCGGGAATCGCGACCCTGAACGGGGATATAAGTATAGTTCGGCGCCTCGGGAAATTGGCCGAGCTTGAGATAGCGCTCGGCTGCGACGCTCCGACCGCCACCATCGGCATCGGTCACACGCGCTGGGCGACACACGGCAGGCCGTCCGAGGAGAACGCCCATCCGCACGCGGATTGTTCGGGCGATATCGCGGTCGTCCATAACGGGATAATCGAGAACTACCTCTCCCTCAAAGAAGAGCTGCAGGCTAGAGGGCATGTTTTTAAGTCGGAGACCGACACCGAGGTCATCGCCCATCTTGTCGAAGAGAAATACGACGGCAATCTCTTCGAGGCCGTGCGGGACGCGATCGCCGAGGTAAGGGGCTCGTTCGCGATTGCCGTTCTCAGCAAGCACGAGCAGGATAAAATCATCGCCGCCCGCAAAGACAGCCCGCTCATCTTGGGCCTGGGCGAGGGCGAGAATTTCATCGCCTCGGACATCCCCGCGATTCTCGGCTGCACACGGGATATCCTTCTTCTCGAAAACGATGAGATGGCCGAGGTCACGGCCGAGTACGTCAAGATATTCGACCGCCACGGCGCGCTGGTCGAGCGCGAGATATTCGAGGTCCATTGGGACGATGAGGCCGCGGAGAAGTGCGGCTATGAGGATTTCATGCTCAAAGAGATTTACGAGCAGCCGGTGGCAATCAGGGAGACCATTCGCAGCAGTTTCCAGGGGAGCAACGTCGTCATCGAGAACTCGGCTCATCTGACCGAAGATGACGTCAAATCGATAAACAAGATATTTGTCGTCGCGTGCGGCACATCCTACCACGCGGGCCTCGTCGGAAAGACCGTCATCGAGAACTGGGCTAGAATTCCGGTCGAGGTCGACATCGCCTCGGAGTTTAGATACCGCAACCCGATAGTCGATGAGAAAACACTGGTCGTACCGATATCGCAATCGGGGGAGACCGCCGACACCTTGGCCAGTATGCGCGAGGCGAAACAGCGCGGCGCTAAAATAATGGCGATAAGCAACGTGGTCGGGAGCAGTATCGCGCGCGAGGCGGACGGCACGATTTACACGCACGCGGGCCCCGAGATAGGTGTCGCGGCCACTAAGACCTTGGTCTCGCAGATGTCGGCCATATACGTGCTCGCGCTCTATCTGGCGCAGGTGCGCGGGACGCTCACCCAGGCTGAAATCGAGTCCTACTCCGCCGAGCTTAAAGAGCTGCCCGACAAAATCGAGACGCTCCTTGCCGACGTCGATGATATAAAGACCTGTGCGCAGAAGTTCGTCGATTGCCGGAGCTTCCTCTTCTTGGGGCGCGGAATCGGCGTGCCGGTCGCCATGGAAGGCGCGCTCAAGCTAAAAGAGATATCCTACATCCACGCGGAGGGTTATGCCGCCGGTGAGATGAAACACGGCCCCATCGCACTGCTGGAGCGGAGCGTACCGGTCGTAGTAGTCGCCACAAAAGGCCACACTTACGAGAAGGTCATAAGCAACATCCAAGAGGTGCGGGCGCGCGATTCATACGTAATCGCAGTCGCCACCGCCGGCGACGAAGAGATAAAACAGCACGCCGACTACGTTTTCTTTGTTCCCGAGACCAGTGAGTTTCTCTCAGCAATACCGGCGGTAGTGCCGCTACAGCTCCTCTCCTACCACATCGCAAAACTAAGAGGCTGCAACGTCGACCAACCGAGGAACTTGGCTAAGAGCGTGACGGTGGAGTAACCGCAACTCTTGCAGCATACACCGTATAGCGGAAATCGTATAAAACATAAACACCGGGTTATGCATCAAAAACCCGGTGTTTATATATTGTTATGGGATACGGTTAAGAGTTATTCGCCTGCCAAGAACAGGAACTGACAACAAAAAGTACGTTGCTCTACTACTATCCAGCGTTATGCAAAGTATTTTTCGCTATGTTGATAATATTTCAGGTATTTCTTTGGTGATATGAAATAGGGATTCTCGTATATGTAGTCGCCTATTATCACGAAGGGATGCGTCTTTATAAGATCAGTTATCGAAGCGCTGGATAATATGCGCTCATCATATTGACATAAGCATGTCGCCGGCAGCGTTCTGATATAGTTGCTCGCGTTTGCCTCAAAGCGCAGCCATGCATCCACATTTGAACCTGTAGCAGCCCAGGTCAGGTCATTTGCGATGTTAGCCCCAGCCCAACCCTGGCGAAGCGCGGCATTTATGGTACCGGTAATCACATCGATGAGACGTTCTTCGTCGAAATTTCCACCGGTAGCAAAGCAATCTTCATGAGCCATAAAAACAAGTTGACCTTCAATAAGGTAATAGCCTGCATCAACATCATCTTTGATGAGCATGTCTTCAACTATATACATGTCATCCTTGTTGATTACACCGACACTCTTATTACGCTTCTTGAAACCATCTTTAATAAACTCTGTCAGGACATTCAGGCGTTGTGATTCACTACTGTAAAAATGAAGAATATGTTCGCCGGCCGCAATTTCGAACTCGATATAGCCTGTCGATTTCATAATTCTCATTACTCACACCCCCTTAAGTAATTATATCACAGCGGATTCGGTATTAATCGAATTATTCTTACCAATGGAGAGTACGTGGACTATATACGCCTGCTCCGATATTCTTAGCCACTCTTGCTGGTGGGACAAGTAATTGACGTCAATCAGCGGGTCAGGATATAGGAAAAGCTCACGGCTTTGTCTCTATTGTTCGCGTCAGTGGACTTGGGCGGTGTCTCCGAGGATGTTGACGACTGTTCCGTAGGGCTCGGACATGTCGCGCAGTTTCTTGAGGATGGATGTCGCGGCGCAGCCTGCGGCGATGCTCGGCTTGCCGTTGTAGTCGATGACGACGGGAACGACTTCGGCGCCGACTATCATGCCTTTTGCGAGCGAGAGCTTAAGGATAAAGGTCTCGTTGTAGTCGATGGCCCCGGGGGCGAAGATGAAATCGCCCATACTGTACGCGATTAACTTTCCGTTGTAGAGTTCGATGCCGTGCATCGCGTGCGGATGGTGTCCCATGATTATATCAGCGCCCGCGTCTATGGCCTTCCGGGCGAATTTTCGTTGGCTCTCACCGATGGCGTCTCCGAATTCCTCGCCCCAGTGACAAGATATGATAAGGTAGTCGCTTCCCTTGGCGGCCTCGCGGATGATGGCGCTTATCTCATTGCGCTCCGGGAAGCCCGCCGTTCCCGCTTTATCGCTCGTGGCGAGCTCGCCGTCGGCGGTTACGTCGGAAAAAGCCAGGAGCGCTACTTTCTTACCCTTAACGGTTATTATCTTGCTGGTGTATGCTTCCCGCGAATTGTTGCCGGCGCCGGTACTGGCTATTCCGGCTTGGTTGAGTGCGTTTATTGTGCTTCTCAGGCCGTTGCCGCCGAAATACATTATGCGGTCATTTGCCAGCGAAACCAGGTTTATGCCCGCCGCTTTCATGCCCTTGGCCGCTTCCGGCGCGCCTCGCATATAGTAGCTCTTATCGTCCGACGGGCTGGTTCCCGGCGCGAGCGCGGATTCCAGATTTCCCAAAACGACATCGCCGTTCTTTAAGACCGTCGATATATCGGAGAAGGGCTCCTCGATGCCTTTGTCTTTTATCATCTCGCTGACTTGTCCGCCGAACGATGTGTTTCCAAGGCCGAGGAAGAATATAGTCTCGGTGGCCTCTTTTTCGACGACCGGCTTGCCTATAGTTGTAGATGTTATGGCGGCGAGGGTGGTCGTGGTAGTAATAGCGACCTTCTTGACCGGCGCTGCGGTCGTCACAGCCGAGGCACTCCTGGGCTTATCGGCCACAGTCTGTGCGGGCTCCGATTTAAGATAGGCCGCCGCAAGGATTACCAGCGGAATGAGGAACCACGCCAGCTTCAGCGTCTTCGCGCCATAGCGCTTAACGAGTTCCTTTTGTATTTGTTTTTGCCGTGTTCTGCTTAGGTTGGAAGATTTAGGCTGGGATTGTTGTTCTGTTTCGAAGTCATCTTTTTGCATAATCACCTAGCGCTTATTGTAAAACGAAATGGTAAATATTGCAAGATTATTCGTATGCCCCAGGCCTATTACAGCAATGAGCTAGTATCTTTGTCCTAATCGGTAGTGCCGGGCGTCGCTATTTGCTTTTCAAAAGCCCACCGCCGGAGTAAACTTACTTCTATTGCCGTGAGTAGGCCTTACGGTGAGTCCGCGTGAAAACAGGGAGTTGATCGAGGGTTGCAGCAGCAGAAAGGCGCACTACAAACGAGAATAGACGAAAGCGTGCGGACGAAGCTGGTCGCCGTGCTCAGCGTTGCGCTCTTCTTTTCGGTGATGAACGGGTCGATGTTTGTCGTCGCACTCCCGGATATCGCGCGCCAATTCGCTCTCTTGCCCTCACAAGCCGGTTGGGTCATCGCCGGATACGCCATCATCTTCGCCCTCGGCTCGATGACCTACGGAAAGCTGGCCGATATATACTCATTGCGTAGACTTATAACGGTCGGGGTCTTGCTCTTCGCCGTCGGGTCGCTTATCGGTTTCTTCTCGAACGGGTTTGCGATGCTGATAGTGGGCAGGCTCGTGCAGTCGCTCGGCGCTTCAGCAATACCCGCACTCGCGATGCTGATCCCGATACGTTATTTTCCGTTCAGCGAGCGGGGGCGGGTATTGGGGATAGCCGCGTCGAGTATCGCATTCGGCGCCGGCATCGGCCCTCTTACGGGCGGCCTGGTTACGGGTTTATGGCATTGGCGCTATCTCTTTCTGGTCTCGCTCGGGATGTCCATCACGCTCCCGTTTTTTCGCTTATGGCTGGCGGACGAGCCGAAGAAGGACGGTTCGTTCGATTTTATCGGCGCAGTTACATTGGCGGCGGCGGCGGCGGCGCTTTTACTTCTGATAACCAACTACTCGCTGTTGCTGGTGATCGTGGCCATAGTATCGTTTGGTCTCTTTTTGATACGGGTCAACCGGGCCCGCAATCCTTTCATACAGCCGGCGTTGCTCGCTAACCGCTATTATCGTAACGCGCTGATCAGTGGATTCCTGGCGATGGGAACGGCCTTCGGAATCATGTTTCTGGTGCCGCTCATGCTTAGCAATGCAAACCAACTCAACACGGCCATCATCGGGATGGTCATGTTTCCCGGTGCCATGAGCGCCGCCATTATGGGCCGCCAAGGTGGTAAGCTCGCCGACAGAAAAGGCAGTGTTTCGGTTGTATATATGGCGTTGGCGCTGTTGTTGCTGGGGTTCATAGCGCTATCCACCTTTGCGGGTTCGAGTATTTACCTCATCGCGCTCTCTTTGATAGTGGGTAACACAGGTTTTGCGTTCATACAAGCCGCTCTGGCCAAGGTCGTCTCAACTACGCTCCCACATGAGCAGGCGGGCGTCGGCATGGGTATCTACAACCTCATGAACTTCATGGCAGGCGCTTTGAGCGTCGCCATACTCAGTAAGTTCCTGGATTTATCCTCGAGCACTACGGCAATCAACCCGCTCGCGCTAAAGCCGGCGGCGTTTATCTACAGCAATCTGTTTTTCGGGCTGGCAATGGTCACTTTGGTTAACATCAGCTTGTTCTACTACACTTTCAAGGGTTTTAAGGGGACCGGGGAGTAGCTGCTTTCCGCGCCTTGCGAGGAGCACTACGCAATCGCGTCGAATCGTTTGATGGAGCCGTGCGTCGAGACTACACCATAGGCGAGCCCGAAACCGAAGCGTTGGACCTCGGTGATGCTCAGGCCGGCGGTCAATAGCATTAGCTCGAGGTCTTCTTCGCAGCCGCGCGCTTTTGTCGCCTGCGTGAGGAGTGTGAACAGCTTCTTATGTTTTGATGCCAGGGCCGCTACTATCGGGAGGACGTGGAAGAAATATGCGGAAGAGAACTTTGAAGTAAGACCGCCGGACGGCACGACGTATTCGAGAATGACGAGTCTCCCGCCCGGCTTCAAGAGGGAAACCAGGTGCGGGTACGTGGCGGCAGGATTTTCCTGATACTTCGTATTGAAAGCCATCGTGACCGCGTCAAAGCCGGCTCTGCTAAACCTGGCGATGCCTTTTGAGAGATTGACCAGCTCCAGGTCTACGTCAACACCGCGCTTGGCTGCCTTGTGCCGGGCCATAGTGAGCAACTGTGGGGTGTTCGCGGCAATGGTCACTTTTGCGCCGAGAGCGGCGGCCTCGAGCCCGACCGGGCCGGTTCCCGAGAAGACGTCGAGAACGCGCGCGTTTGGCCTTCGCACGGCATGTTTCGCAACCCACCGGCTCCACCTATTGCTTCTGCCGGCACTGATAATCGAGTTCAACCGCTCGTAGCCGGTGGCGTTTTGCGCTATCAGCTCTTGTATCTCTGAAGCGTTCATAACGGGTCTCCATATTTGGGGCGCTTTTTAGTTATATACCCATATGCGAAATTATGGAAATCTAAAAAACCGCTATTTCGCGGGTGCGTGAAAAAATATTAAAATATTTTTTAAGAAAACGCTAAAGTTTTCTATTAAGATGCCGATAACAAAAAAATAAGCACGAAATGCGCCTCTGACGGGCGCTTTTTTTATTGGGTTCGTAAGGCTCGATAATAAAAAGAACGCCTTGCGTTATGCAAGGCGTTCTTTGTTCTTTCGTTTTATCCGGTTCTTAGAGGAACGGGATTATGAGAAGCGCGACGATGTTGATGACCTTGATCATCGGGTTGATCGCCGGGCCTGCAGTGTCTTTGTACGGGTCGCCGACCGTGTCGCCGGTTACCGCTGCCTGGTGGGCCAATGAACCTTTGCCGCCGAGGTTTCCGTCTTCGATATATTTCTTAGCGTTATCCCATGCGCCACCACCGGTGGTCATTGAGATAGCAACAAAAATACCGGTGACGATACTACCGACGAGCACGCCGCCGAGCATCGTGGCGCCGACCGCAGGACCTGCTGACCCTGCGAGCGCCTTGCCGATGAAAAGAATAACGATTGGCGTCAGCACTGGGATGAGTGCCGGTATAATCATCTCTTTGAGCGAGGCTGTCGTAACGATATCGACGCATTTCGCATAGTCGGGCTTTCCGGTACCTTCCATAATTCCTGGAATCTCGCGGAACTGGCGCCTTACCTCATCTACAACTGCTCCCGCGGCACGACCGACAGCGCCCATGCTGAACGAGGCGAAGAGATATGGCAACAAACCACCTATAAAGAGACCGACTATGACGTAAGGATCGGAGAGCCTAAATGTAAGTTCTCCTGCCGCGATGGCTGCTTTCAGGGCATCGCTGCCTAGATTTTGCAGGTCTGCGGTATACGCCGCAAAGAGGGCGATAGCGGCCAGTCCGGCCGAGCCGATAGCATAACCTTTGGTAACCGCTTTGGTCGTGTTTCCTACAGCGTCGAGCGCGTCGGTGACCGTTCTGATTTCCTCGGGAAGGTTCGCCATCTCAGCGATGCCGCCGGCGTTATCTGTGATTGGGCCGAAGGCGTCGATGGCGACTACGATACCGGTCATTGACAGCATGGCCATGGCCGCAATCGCGATGCCGTATACACCGGCGAACGAGAAGGCGGCCAAAATACCGGAACCGATGACGATAACAGGCAACGCGGTCGATTGCATGCTGACAGCAAGACCCTGGATGACATTAGTGCCGTGGCCGGTCGTACTGGCCTGGGCGATAGTCCTTACCGGAGCATACTTCGACGATGTGTAGTAGTCGGTGATTATTACGAGAGCCGCTGTGACCAGAATACCTACGAGTGCAGCGCCGAACAGAGAGCCGACCGAGATACCAAGCGGGTTGCCCTCCATGAACATCTGGGTAATCGGGTAAAATGCGATTGTCGCGAGGATTGCCGATGCGGCGAGGCCTTTGTAGAGCGCGCCCATGATGTTGTTGTTCCTGCCGAGTTTGACAAAGAACGTGCCGAGGATAGAAGCGATAATCGATACTCCTGCCAGGGCGAGAGGATAAAGTACCGCGTTCTCGTAACCCGGGAAATAAAGGGTGCCGAGGAGAATCGCGGCTACGGCGGTTACTACATAGGTCTCAAACAGGTCGGCTGCCATACCGGCATCGTCACCAACGTTGTCACCAACGTTGTCGGCGATGACCGCTGGGTTCCTCGGATCATCTTCTGGAATACCTGCCTCGATTTTTCCGACAAGGTCGGCACCGACGTCTGCGGCTTTAGTAAAGATACCGCCTCCGAGTCGGGCGAAAACAGATATAAGGCTTCCACCAAAACCAAGTCCTATTAAAGCGTGCGTGTTGTGTGTTGCAAACCAAAAACCGGATGTGACCAGTATTCCTAGACCTACGACGAGGATTCCAGTGACTGTTCCTCCCTTGAACGCCAGGTCGAGGGCTTTGGCTAGACCGTCTTTGGCGGCTTCCGCTGTTCTGACATTAGCGCGCACGGCTACGCTCATGCCGATATAGCCGGCGGATGCAGAGGCGAGAGCCCCTACGACGAACCCGATAGCCGGTAACGGCCCGAGGCCCGCATAAAGAAGTATAAATAGCAGAATTAACACAATCGATACTGTCATGTACTGCCGTTTAAGATAGGCGGCAGCGCCTTCTTGGATCGCTTTCGCGATTTCCTGCATTTTTGCATTACCTGCGGGCTTACGAAGGGTAGCGGCGATTAGATAGAGACCAAAAATAATGGCCAATACGCCCGAGCCGAAGGTAATAAGCATTGCTTGTTGCTCCATGATTCACTCCTTTTCTAAGATTTTTTGTTGTTTACCGAGGAAGCCATCTCTGCTTGAGATTAATTTAATATAGCAAAACAGCGCTTGTATATGCAAGCGCTAAACAACGCATGCAATGATAAAAAAAACAGCTAAAAGTCAAGGTGAACTGCTTTGTACTGGGCGTCCACGATAGCAAGATTACCGCCATATTGTAACATTCATTACAATGAAACGCTATTAAATTATCAAAATTGTCTTAAGGGGCTATCGCTAAATAAGTGCTTTAGCAGGCGGTTAGCATTAGCGTTGGTGGTATTTAGTGATATACATATACCTGGTAAGGTATAATAAAAGAAATATTTTGTCTATTCAAATGTTTGGTTGTATATTTAATAATCACTGGAGGCGGTTAGTATGGGCGGACATAAATTTCATGGGGATATTTCGCGATTGGACAACCCTAGGCGAAAAGAGGTCTTTCCTGTTGATGCTATTGTTGACGCGCTCGAGGGTATAGATGAGGGGGCGGCAGTTGCTGATTTGGGCTGCGGCACCGGCTATCTCAGCATACCTCTGGCTAAGCACTTAGAGGGAAAAGGCGACGTCTATGCGGTGGACATCAGCGAGGAGATGCTTAAAGTCCTCGGCGAGAGGGCAGAGGGAGCGGCCAACCTTAAACTCATGAAGTCCGAGGAGAACTCGATTCCGTTGCCGAACGGGCTTATAGACACGTCATTCATGCTGGCGGTCTATCATGAGCTCGACGACCCGGAGAAATTTCTGATGGAAGTGCGCCGGTTTTCAAAACCCGTGCATAAGATAGTCATCGTCGATTGGAATCAGACGGAGGGTGAAATGGGGCCGCCGCTCAACGAGCGCGTGAGCGAAGAAGATATAATAACGTTTTTCAGGAATCGCGGATACGGCGTTATGAAGCGGTTCTCACCGAGCCCGTATGTGTTCGGAGTCGTGTTCCGCGTCTCGACGTGCCGTGCGCCTGTGTAGGTAGAACAAAGTCCTGGGGCGTTTATATTCGATTTAAGCGCTCTGTCTAAATCATTATTGTTGCGAGGAGAGGATCTATTTTGTCACAGAAGGTCGTCATAATCGGTGGTGTTGCCGGCGGTGCCGGCGCTGCGGCGCGACTTCGCAGGCTCGACGAGGAAGCCGAAATAATACTCTTCGAGCGCGATGAGTATATATCATTCGCCAATTGCGGCCTCCCTTATTACATTGGAGAGGTCATAAAGAAGCGCGACAATCTTCTGGTGCAGACGCCTAAAAGCATGCGCGAGCGCTTTCGCATCGACGTGCGCGTAAACAGCGAAGTCACGGGGATACTCCGCGAAGAAAAGAGCGTCGAGGTACTCGACCGTAAAACCGGTAAAACCTATAAGGAGACCTACGATAAACTGATTCTCGCTCCCGGAGCGGCGCCTTTCCGGCCGCCGATACCCGGCCTTGACGATGCGCGTGTCTTTTCGCTTAGAAATATCCCCGACACCGATACCATAAAGGGCTTTGTCGATGAGCATAAGCCCGACAAAGCGGTTGTCGTCGGCGCCGGCTATATCGGACTCGAGATGGCGGAAAACCTGCACGTTCGCGGCGTCGACGTTACCGTGGTCGAGCTGGCCGACAGGGTCTTGCCCGGGCTGGATTTCGAGATGTCGGCCCTGATTTATAAGCACCTCCTCAAGAAAGAGGTCGGGGTGGTAACGGGAAACGGGGTGAAGGCGATATTGCCGGGCGAAGACGCTGTCATGGTCGAGCTGGCCGATGGGCGGCAAATCGAAGCCGACCTGGTAATTCTCGGGCTCGGTGTCAAACCGGAGACGAAACTGGCCGCCGAAGCCGGCCTTAAGCTCGGGGTTACCGGAGGAATCGCGGTCGACGAGCACCTGAGGACGTCCGACCCCGATATCTACGCGCTGGGCGACGCCATCGAGGTAAAAAACTTTGTCAGCGGCGAGCCCGCCTTGATACCGCTTGCCGGACCTGCGAACAAGCAGGGGCGGATGGTAGCAGATATCATCTGTGGGCGCGACCAAAGCTACAACGCGACACAGGGAACCGCTATTCTCAAGGTCTTTGATATGTCGGTAGCAGTGACCGGGTTGAACGAAGAAGCGCTCCGCCGGGCCGGGCTCGATTACCGGAAATCTATCATACACACTGCGTCTCACGCAACCTACTATCCCGGGGCGAGCACCCTATCTATTAAACTGCTTTTTGCGCCCGCCGACGGCAAGCTGCTCGGCGCCCAGGTGGTCGGCGTGGACGGGGTCGATAAAACCATGGATGTGCTGGCGGTTGCCATGCGCGCGGGCTTGACCGTTCACGACCTCGAAGAGCTGGAGCTATCCTATGCGCCGCCTTTTTCAAGCGCAAAAAGCCCGGTGAATGTCGCCGGTTACGTCGCCGCCAACATCCTTAAGGGCGATTGCGACGTCTTTTACTGGGAAGATATAGCGGCGATGGATAAAGAGGAAAGTATCTTGTTGGATGTGCGCTCGTCGTTTGAGTTTAAGAAGCTGGGGACTATCGAGGGCGCCCTGAACATCCCGATAGACAAACTCAGGGACAACATCGATGAGCTTCCGAAAGACAAGGATATATATCTCTTCTGCCAGGTCGGCCTGCGGGCGTACCTCGCTTGCCGGATTCTCAATCAGAAAGGCTACCGGACCAAGAATTTGAGCGGCGGCTATAAGACTTTTAAAGCGGCAAACGAAGTAAACGCCGGCAAATAGAACACGATGCTCGAATAAATTCTTTCTCTCGCACTGACACCATCCCTTTCATCGTATAAAATAGAAGAAACACGTTAATATCACCGGCAAAAGAGGCATCATGATAAAGGGAATCGGCGTTGACATCGTCGAAGTAAGCCGCATAGAACAGGCGATTAATCGCCGTTCAAAATTCACCGAGCGTTTATTCACCGATTTAGAACGAGATTATTGCCTGAGCAAACAGAAACCGCACCTCCATTTCGCCGCCCGTTTTGCGGCCAAAGAAGCCGCGGTAAAAGCACTTGGCACCGGTATGCGCGGTATGAAGTGGACCGACTTTGAAGTGCGCAGGGATAAATGGGGCCGTCCCTACCTGCGTCTGAGCGGAAACGCGGCGAGCGCGGCGCAGGAGCGCGGTGTTTGCGATATTTTTTTGAGCCTTTCTTTCAGCCGCGAAGCGGCGATTGCCTCGGCGATAGCTGTGGGGATGGAGTGATTTTGCGCGTAGTCACCAGCGATGAGATGACGACGATAGAAGAGCTGGCCGAAG
>JAUXNY010000125.1 GCA_030682615.1 Candidatus Aquicultor sp.
AGATGAGCCGGCCCAGAAAAAACGCCATCTTAGGGCCGTGCTGCTCGCGCAGCTCATCGGCTCTGGCTTGAATTTGCGGCGTGAGCGCGAGCCAATCGGTCGGCACGCTAAATGGTATGACCGTGCACTTATCCTTGACCCGCCGCAAAAACGGCGAGCTGTCGATAAGGTTGGGAGAACTCGCTATTATCCGGTCGGCGCGGTCGAGGAACTTCTCCAGAAACGGGCGGTAGAACTTGAGCAGAGTCTTCTGCCTTATTATATCGCTGTGGTAGGAGACGACAAGCTTGCCCTTGGGTTTGGCGATAAGATATGCCAGCTCGCCGGTCGGGTTCGGAAAGTGGAGGTGGTAGATATCGCTAGTGCTCTTCTTGAGTGCCGGGATAAAACCGGGCGCCATCGGCGTGGACCGCAGACGGCCAAGGCTTGCGACCTTTGTGACTTTAACCCCGTCGGTGTATTCGACAACGGTGCGCGGCGCTTCGTTGGCGGCGAGCACCCCGATATCGACCTTGTCTTTCAGACCGACCACAAACATGCGCACGACGTTTTCAACGCCGCCGATGTGGGGATAGTAGAGCTTGTTAACCTGCAAAACTTTCATCTGGTACCGGCCTGGGGCACGCGGCCCGGCTCTCTCCTGTGATAAGGATTTATTCTTGTGCAGATTTTCACCTGTGTGTTTATTATATAGGAAGTAGCAGTGATTAGGAAACCGGATATGTCAAAGCGTGTGCTGCCTGCAAGAAATAACAATGCCGGCAGAGGATTAGCTTTTGAGCCCGCCCTCTGCCGGCAAGGTATAGCTATTGAAGCTCGAGTCTGGTCTGGCCGTGAAGTATGCCAAGATGCTGATACGAGCCGCCGAAATACACGCGCACGTCATATCGCCCGCCCGGCACCAGCCAGGGGTAGCTTTTCGGGTCGATGTCGAGCAGGTATTTCTCATCACAGGAATTGATTCGAACCACGTTGTTGGCCCATTTGCTCGAGTAAACGAAGGTCGCCGAACTCTCCCCATTTGAGACGAACACGCGCACCGATTTATCGGCCACAAAGCTTCCCATTCCATCGCGCGCCGCAAAGCGCAACGGGATGAGCGACAAGCCGCTTGTGGCATAGGTTTTGTCTGCCGGGTCACCCGGTCGCCGCACCGGCCTCAGCCAGCCAAAATCATAGCCGACGGTAAAAGGCACCGATTTTAGGGTGCTGTTTCCAGCTGTATCGGTCGCGCACACATCAAGGGTTTGCTCGCCGAGCATGCTGAAAACCAGCGACCTGCCGCTGAGAACGGGTTTGTCGTCAACACTGCCGGCAAACGAGCAGACCCCGGAAACCGTATCAGTAACATCAAAGGTGAAGGTTATCGGCTCATTTACCAGGTAGTGATTGTTCGCGCGCAACGGCCGGAGACCCGCTGTCACTTCCGGCTTAGCGCAATCGACCTTTAAGGAGAGGCCGCGCACCGGCTCCCGGTTGCCGACAGCATCTTCAGAGTAATATGAAAACTCGTGCACACCATCCGGCACCGTAAGGGTCACATCGTAGAGATTGTAGGGGCCGACTGCGAAGCGATAGTGGGTCTTGCCCGCTTCGTTAGACTCGAGAGCGATGTTCGGCCTCGTGACATACCACCCGTTCTTTCCATCGGGGGCCGGCGGGGTTACCGAAGCACTTGTCGATGGTGCCTCAGAATCGGTAATGAGTTCGACTTGTAGCGGGCTTAACAGTGACTTTGAGAGATTTTCGATACCCGCATAACTATTTGTGGTGTCTGAATACCAGTAGATTTTAGCATTAGCCCTGCCCGAGCTGTCATCGAACGAGATTATCCTGTCCCACGCGCCCGAGCACCTGGCCGTCATATACCACCGCGCAACATCCTTCGCGATAGCGCCAAAGACTACGCCGTTGTTCGGGTTTCTAAATGCCAGGTACTTTGGATTGACACTGCCGCTGTCATACCCGGTTAGCCAATGTCCGATATCGCCCGCGCCCAAATTGGAAATGAATACCTCGTCACCAAGGCCATTCTTCATAAACTGGTAGTTCTTGTTGAAACAGAACATACTGTCAACGGCACCATTTGCCATAATCCACTTCTGATCCTTGTAATAGCGAAGCCTGGCGGTGCCAAGCGCTATCTCGGAAAATACCGGGCCGTTTTCAACGAGTTGGGCTTGCGATACGCCGAAATCACCGGGGTTATCGGCATTAAGGTTAGAGCCCAGATATCCATAGAACCAAGCCCACGCAAGCTCATCGGTCAAGCAGTCCGGGTCGTTAGTCGGATTTTTATCGCCGTTATTGTCCAACTTTAGAACCGTTATCGCGTTCTTGCCGGAAATATTGAAACCAGCTTTTCCACCCCACCCGATATATGCGCCGTCTGTTTGCCAGAATCTACTGTTATTATTGACCACAGAATTTAGAATCCCGTAATTGGGCTTACCCGCGCTTGGATTGCCAAAGTAGAGACGGTATTGGCCGCTGGAATTCGCCTCGGCCTTGGCGATAAACGCAATCCTGTATGTGTGGGTTGCCGTAGCACTCACCTGGCACGGTATCTCGCTGCCGCCGGCATCGGTTACCCGGATATCTTCGCCTTGGGGTTTTACCTTATCCGATACAAGAACGACTTCGACCGGTTCGTCGGTCCTTTTAACCCCGGCAGGCTCTGTCACCAAAACAACCGCCGAGCAACCCCAGCTGCCGCCCCCTGCCTCCGATAACCCGCTTAATCCGCTGCAGTAAGCTTTATTTGACATCCCCGCGAACAATACAATCGTTAGAACTAAAATCGCTATGTTAATAGCCCTTTTGTGGATATTCAAGAATCATCCCCTCCAATAAATGTTATATAACGCGATGTAGCGCTTGCTCCAGCCATAGGTCTTCACCTCCCTTGAAATAAAATAAACAAGCGCTAACTACACACTTGCATATTTCAACATTTGTGCTTATATTCCTTTTAGTGAATTAAATTTAATTTATTAGAGATTAATTTATAAGGGTTACGCTGGTGAAGATAAAATTGTCACGTCATGCTAAAAGAAGAGCAAGGCTTTACGGAATACCAAAAACTGCATTATTCAGTATACTGGAAAATGCGGAATTGTCCGAAGGAAAGCATGAAATCGTAAAGGCAGTCGAAGGTTTCAAGTTCCCATTGAAAATTGTGGTAAATGTTGAAAGTGATATAATAACGGTAATAACAAATTATCCCATGAAGAAGGAGCGAAAACAATGAAGGTTTACTATGATAAAGAAGTAGACGCTTTATATATTAAATTAGGGAATAAAGCGCCTGAGGGTGTTATAGAAATTACAGAGGGTGTTAATTTAGACACAACTTCTGAAGGCAAGATCGTTGGCTTAGAAATACTTGATGCTTCGAAGAGGATAGATATCAAGACTATACTGACCTATACACTTGAACTGGATAAGAAGTTAACGCCCCAAAAGACCGCCTAGTCAGGGGCTAGCCAGAATTCCTGTGGTTGATAGCACTACGTGTTAATCCCTACTCAACCCAGGCGTGGAGCATGACCGGCGCACCGCATCGCTCCTCAACGCCCTTCACCTTTATGCGATACTGAGGGTTTATATCTTTCAGGTAACCGGCAATCGATTCGGCATGCTCCGCCACGTGATACGTAGTAATCGCTATCTTCGGGGAATGCTTCTTTATTGTCTCCCTTGCGCCCTTCAGCATAGAAAGCTCGTAACCCTCCAAATCCGCCTTGATGTAAGAGACGGGGATATCTTGCTTGATGAACAAGGTGTCTAGCGTGGTAACTTCGACCCGGTCCCCATCGCCGAAGGTGCTCAGGGTAGATGAGATGCCGCACCCCGAGATATAAGCCGTTCCTTCTTGGTCGGATAGCGCTACCGGCAATACCTCCACATTGTCAAAGCCCGAAAACGTCAACCGCATGGATTCGACAAATCTTGTCATCGGCTCTATCGCATACACTTTAGCGGCCCTGTCGGCCACCAGCAGGCCGAATAATCCTTCAGCCGCCCCGCAATCGACAACGACATCCCCCGGCGTAACCCGTGTCTGCTCAATCTCGTAATAATGCCAATCCCGGGGGTAACATAGCTCCGCTATCACCTGGCATAGCGAGCCTATCGCAAATTCCTTCGGGTAATACAGCGGGCGCTCAAGGCCATTAAGGTAGACCAACACATAATCGCCGTTTTCAGCAATGCGCCGTATGCAGGGTTGTGCTTTCCGCGCACATCGTCGCCCAAATAAAAATCCAATCATTTCTATTGTCGAGATCCCGTTTTTACTACCGGAAAGCCAGTGCCGTAATACCTGTAATCGCCTGTTCACGAGCCCTCCTCCAAATTGACCGCCGCCAGATAGACAATCAAGTTAATGTGAGCGCTCGATTTTTGGCACATACGGCCCCTAAACAGGTACGCAGTGAAGCGAAGAAATGGGGGCCCTAAAATAAAATACAAGCGCATATATACGCTTGTCTTATTCTATATTTGTGCAAATATACCTTTATGTATTCTGAAGATTTTTTACTTTAAGTAAACTACGGGCCAGAATCGGTGGGCGGCTTAATTCTGCGCCTTTTGCAGCCAAGCAGCTATCGCATGGAGTTTGCGAACCGTATCCTCAAGATATTTTAGCCTGGCTTCTATAATCTCTCGGTCAACTAGCAAAACGACCTTCCTCAATTCTCTTAATTAGCGCCTGATAAATTAAATCGCGCATAGGTTTCTCATCAAAATAGCGATCTATGGCTTTGGTCTCAAACAGGATTCTTTCTCTCTCGTCACGGCAAAATAGAACATTTCTTTCGCGAATTACTCGATAAGCCAGAGGAGCGGGTGCCTGATTAAGAACAACGAGATCTACCTCATCGGTGCGTAACACATGAGCTGCTTTTTCCATTAAATCAAGCTGTTTATCAAAATAATGCTCAGAATGGACATGGTGTCTGAGGAGCACACCAATATCAACATCGCTTAAAGGCCCGACTTCGCCCCTGGCATAAGAGCCGAACAAATAAACTGCTACAATATCTTCGTCTGACGCAAATCTATCTACCAAATCCTTAAAATAAGCACGGGGATCGTGGCCGATACTTTTGAATTTTATCATCTTCATTTACCCCTCAAGCCACCCATACGTACGGGCAACAAAACCGATCACGCTAACTGCTTTTTCGAAGATGGTCGTTCGAATCGCAAACAACCGATCTTCCCAGTCATGGTATCACTTTTTACTATACTCGAAATAAAGTCAGTGGCAAACTCCCTTGCGCTTAATATGTCGATACGGGGTATGAGTTGGAATGGTCTTGCGGTAAAG
>JAUXNY010000127.1 GCA_030682615.1 Candidatus Aquicultor sp.
GTCGTCTTTGGAGGCTTGCCGTGGGTCGGGGCGGTGCTGGCGCGCACGAAGAGCTGGTGGGTCGGTGGCTTACTAGGCTTTCTAATCGGCCCGCTCATCGCATTATTCTCAGTAGTTATCGGCATTATAGCGATTATCATATTGACGCCGCTTGGCCTGCTTCTCGACTTTGCCGTCTCACACGCGTATCAGGAGTTTAAGAAGCATGAGCACGACAAAAAGAAGAGTAGCAAGAGCGACCACGTTCCCTGGTGGGCCGGCGGCGGCTGGGGCCCCGGCGGCGGCGGAAGAGGTGGCGGATTTGGCGGTTTTGGGGGCGGACGCTCTGGTGGGGGCGGCGCCAGCGGCGGCTGGTAACCCTGTTAATGCTCGACCGGCAGCGATGGCGGTGGTAGCGTTAATTTATAATAAACAATGCTGCTCGCAAAATGCATGTAATAACAACATAAACAAGCGTAACAATATAGTAAACAACCCAGGCTAAGGGGATGCGGGTACTGGGGAGCTATGCGGCCGACGAAGCCGGGCGCGTTTCCTCGGGCGCGGGACCGAAGATCGACGGTGTGAACCTCACATACCATGCGGCCGCCTGGACCTGGATTATATAGCCAACAGCAAGGACAAGCGCGGCCTGCGGCCCGAACGCGGTGACCGCGATACCGAGCGCGATTGAGAGGTTGCGCATGACCGTGCCGTATACGAGCGCGATAGCGTTGTCCCTATCGAAGAACAGCTTGCCTACAACAGTGCTGAGCAAGAAGTTGATGGCGTAAAATATCGTCAATGGGACGAGGATCGCAAGGAGCACGTCGGGTGAGGCGACCAGTCCCTTTGCTTTGAGCGCGATTGCGATAAAGACGATGACGAGCACTCCGATAGTGCTGACGCCGGGAAATATCGGCGCCCACTTCTTCTGGAACGCCTCCTTACCGGCGGTTTTGACAAGGCCTTTGCGTGTGACCCAACCGAGAATCATCGGCAGGAAGACTATAAGCAGAATCTGTCGTGATACCTCCGTTATGTTTACCGGTATCAGCTTGCCGGCGAATGCTTGCAGGTAAAATGGTGCGACGAGTGAGCCCACTATCAGGCCGACAACGGTCATCTTGACCGCCGCCTCGACGTTGCCCTTGGCAAAACCGGTCCAGGAAATCGTCATACCGCTGGTCGGGAAGAGGGAGGCCAGGATAAGCCCGATGAATAGCTCCGGCCTATCGGAAAAGAAGAGGCTTCCCAGCCCGAACGCTATTAGCGGAATGATGGCGAAGTTCTGCACCAGAGATGCGGCCACCGGCTTGCTGTCTTTCATCGAGAGCGCGGCCTGCGGCTTGAAGTTGACCATCATTGGATAGATCATAAGAAAGGTCGCCGGCAAGACCAGGCTTTTGAACGATGAGACGTCCCACACGAGCCCGGCGGCAAAACCGAGTAGCATCGAAGCGGGAATCAGCACGACAAGGTGTTTAGAGACTTTCATCAATAAAGTGCGCATAATATCACTCCTTCAGTAAGAACTAAAAAACCAAATAAAAATACCCCTGGGGGGTATTATAGGGCTTCCAGGGGTATCTAGTCAAATTCCTGTTGCCGAGTGTGGCATTAGCGCTACTATTTCATCTCACCGGATGTGTTCGACTATCGAAAAACTATTTAACGGCTGCGCATTCCTCGAAGACTTGATGGGGGCATCTATTCTTGCAAAAGTCATGGTCGAGCGTCTCAAAGAGCATCGCTATAGAGTCTCCCTTGGAGTCGAGGCAACACGTATGCTCTAGGAGCTTTATGAAGGTCGAATTGGTCAGAACCTCTTTTACGGGTTGCTTTATATTAGCAAAATGAAGCTCCAGTCCCCGCGCTTTGATCTCAGTCAACAGCGACGTCAGCTCATCCACCCCTGTGGCGTCGATATGGTTTACAGCCTCCATATCTAAGAGCACATACTTCAACCCGTTCGCCCGCTCACTTATTTTCTTGAGCAAATCCTCGGTAATATATTCTGCGTTTGCAAAATATATCGAGGAATCAAGCCTCACAAACAGTATCTGCGGGCAAGTGGGCAGATGGGATGTCTCGGCATTCTCGAATATCTCGGTCTTGGGGTTTCTTGCCAATACGACGACCCGGGGGCTCATCGACGCCCAAAGGAATAATATCAAGGAGACAGCTATCCCGATAAATATGGCGTAATCGGGCTTGGTTATGAAAGCAAAGGCAAAGGTGATGAGAGCAACCGCACCATCCGTCTTGTTCGTCTTGTAGAGCTTGATGAACTGGGTATGCTTTACCAGGCCGATAACGGCGGACATTACTATAGCGGCAAGTGTCGCGTTCGGGAGGTAATAAAACGCAGACGTAAAGAATATAAGCGTTATTATTACCGCCAGACCGGAAAAGACATTCGATAACGCGGTTTTACCGCCAATTTGTAGGTTAACGGCAGTCCTCGAGAACGAGCCGCTTACCGGGTATGCCCCGAATAAATAACCGACGGCGTTGGCCGCTCCCTGGCCTATCAGCTCTTGGTTGACATCGACCTTCTCGTGGATTTTTTTCGAGACGGTCTTGGTGATGGCCAGTGCTTCCATGAACCCGATGATGGCGATTACCAGGGCGGGGCCGACTAGGCGCGCTGCGGTCTCAAAGCCCACCAGGGTCAAAGTGGGTGACGGTAGGCCAGCGGGGATTTCGCCCACGATTTTTACGCCGAGGTCGTTCAACCCGGCCAGGTAGACGAGAGCGCCGGTCGCTACGGAGGCGACCATCGCGCCGGGAAAGTTCTCATGTATCTTCTTCCCGGCGATGATAATAATAAAAGAGAGAATCCCTACCCCCAGTGTGTACGGATTGGTGTCGGCCAGGTTTCTGCCTATCTCCAGGAACAACTGAAATATGAATTCGCTTCCCTTTACCTCAATGCCCAGAATATGCTTGACCTGTGTGGCGGCGATTATGATGGCCGCGGCATTGGTGAATCCGACGATCACGGGATGGGATACGAATCGCATCAGGAAGCCCAACTTAAAGACTCCCATTAAAATCTGTATCACTCCGACCATCAGCGCGAGCATTATGGCAATGGAGATAAACTCGGGGCTGCCCGGCTTTTCGAAGGGGATGATGGAGGTAAAAACCAGCAGGCTCACCATGGCGACCGGGCCCGTGGCCAGCAGGCTTGACCTACCCCAGAGGGCGGCGATTATCGGCGGCAAGGCCGCGGCATAGAGCCCGTATACCGGGGGAATGCCCGCTATCATTGCGTAGGACATCGACTGGGGTATCAGCACAACGGCGATAGTGATGCCGGCTATTAAATCCCGAACCAGATAGCCCTTTTTATAGTTTTTAAGCCAAGCGATGAACGGTAAGAATTGCATTGTAATCCCTTATGTTTCCCGGCAAGCGCGATATCGGCAGACCTCATGTATGGCCTCAAAGTCTCTAGCGGGCGCAGATGTAGCCACTCCATCTAAGACGGGTCTTAAGCGTAAAGCGTATATGACTGCCTAATGATAACAGGTTAATTATATCCATTGCGAGAACTATATAAGCGCTAGAAGTCTTACGCTTCACAAGGGGACAAGCAATAGGATTCTCGCTTGGATTGGGGGGATAATCGGTAATTAGCGAGGAGGGTTCGCGCTTACTTGCTTACCCGCTTACAAAAGGAGGTGACACCTGGTGCCACCTCCTCAACTTCTAAATGTTATATGTCTTAGCACTTTTATTATGTCGACGCAGCCGCTCTACGACCCCGCAGCCCGCTCTTTCTCGTAGACCTCGATTATCTTCTTGGCGGTTTCGCCTGGGACCTCTTCGTAGTGGTCGAACTCCATGTGATAGGCGCCGCGGCCCGACGATATCGAGCGCAGCGTGCTCGCGTATGTCGCCATCTCGGCCAGGGGAACCAGCGCGTTTACCGCGATGTTTCGCCCGCGAGACTCAGAGCCGAGCGGCTTGCCCCGGCGGCTGGAGAGATCGCCGATGACATCGCCCATATACTGCTTCGGGACGACGACCTCGACCTTCATGATAGGCTCAAGGAGAATCGGTTTAGCATCCATGAAGCCTTTTTTAATCGCGAGCGAACCGGCGATTTTAAAGGCCATCTCCGATGAGTCGACCGCGTGGTACGAGCCGTCATAGAGCGTCACCCTGATATCGACGACCGGATAACCGGCGATGATGCCATGTTCCATGACCTCCCGGATGCCTTTCTCGACCGCCGGGCGGTACTGCTGGGGCACGACGCCGCCGACGATTTTGTCGACAAACTCGAAACCCTCGCCACGCTGGGTCGGCTCGACTTTGACCCAAACGTCTCCGAATTGGCCGCGCCCGCCGGATTGCTTCTTGTGGCGCCCTTGAACGGCCGCATCGCCTTTGATGGTCTCTTTAAAGGGGATGCGAGGCGCCGAAAGCACGGCCTCGACGCCGAATTTTCTCTTGACGCGCTCGATTATGATATCGAGGTGCATGTCGCCCATGCCGGAGAGAACGGTCTGGTGTGTCTCGGTGTCTCTTCTGACGGAAAGCGTCGGGTCTTCTTCGGCGACCCTGTTGAGGGCGGTGCCGAGTTTTTCCTCATCGCCCTTGGTCTTGGCGGCGGCCGCCACCGATATGACCGGTTCGGGGAATGTGATTGGCGGAAGTTTTATCGCCCGGCCTTCGTCGCAGAGGGTGTCGCTTGTCATGGTGTCGGCGAGTTTAGCGACCGCGCCGATATCGCCGGCCGGTACCGCCTCGACGTCTTCCTGCGTCTTGCCGCGCACGGCGAAGACGTGTCCGACACGCTCTTTCGATGCTTTTTCGGAGTTGTGTACGGTCGAGTTAGCTTTAAGGCTTCCCGAGAAGACCCTGAAGTAGTTGAGCTTTCCAACATACGGGTCGGCAACGGTCTTAAAGACGAGCGCTGTAAGCGGCTCGGACTCGGACGGCTTTCTTTCGAGTTCATCCCCGCTTTTTACACCGATACCCTTAATGGCCCCGGCTTCTTCGGGTGAGGGCAGATAGTCGAGGATAGCGTTGAGCAAGGCCTCGATTCCGACGGATGTGACCGCTGCCGTGCAGGTAACCGGGATGACTTGCCCTGAGGCGATTGCGGCTTTCAGACCCGACTTTATCTCGGCGGGGGATAGTTCGCCCTCTTCGAGGTATTTCTCCATGAGCGCGTCATCGCTCTCGGCGATGCGCTCGATTAGCGCTTCGCGCGCGCCGGCGACCTCTTCGGCCATGTCGCTGGGAACGTCCCCGGTGGTCGTCTTGTCTCCATCGGTCGTGTATGCTTTTTGGTTTAAGACATCGACGACGCCCTTGAAGTTAGCTTCGTTTCCGATCGGGAGCTGCAGGGGCGTGACTTTGTCGGTATAGACCTCTTGCAGAACCCGCATCACCTCGTCGAAGTTTGCGTTCTCTTTGTCCAGTCGGTTGATGATGACGAACTTGGCGAGACCGTAATCGTCGGCGATTGCCCAGACGCGCTCGGTCTGGACCTCGAGGCCCGAGACGGCGTCGACGACGATGCCGGCGATGTCGACCGCGCGCAGGGCACCGTAGACCTCACCGATGAAGTCGGTATAACCCGGTGTGTCGATAAAGTTGATTTTGTGCTTGTTCCACTCGCAGGGCGCAAGGGAGGCGTTGATTGAGAATTGACGTCTGATTTCTTCGGGATCGTAGTCGGATGTGGTATTGCCCTCGTCGATTTTTCCAAAGCGGTTAATAGCACCGCTGGCAAAGAGCAGGGCCTCGGTCAGAGTGGTCTTCCCACATCCGCCGTGGCCGACGAGGCCTATGTTTCGAATGTTTGCCGTTGCATACTTCTTCAATACTATCTCCTCCCCTTAGGCTCTCATTTTTTGAGAGTTGTCGCATACTATTGAACCACCTAGTGGTGAGTGGACCTAGAATACTGCTGAGATAACATGAAAGTTTGAACGCTTCTACATCTATATTTGTGCAAGTTTGTGCAAGTTTTTAGCGCTAGATAATAGAATAGCTTAGACATGTGCAATTAAGCAAAAATTTTAAAAAAAATTAACGTTTTACCGCTATCGCCGGTACGTTTGGCGGTGGCGTCGTTTTGTCATCAATAATATCAGAACGACTCCCGCAACAAAGCCTCCGATATGCGCGAAGTATGCGACTCCGCCCCCGTTTGTCCCGAGTCCGAGTTCGAAGATACCCGAAAGAAGCTGGAGCAAAAACCAAAACCCGATGAGCACGATAGCGGGCAGGCGTATTATCTGTATGAAAAAGAAGATTGGAACCACAGTCAGGACGCGTGCGTTGGGGTAGAGAATAAGGTATGCGCCGAGCACCCCCGATATCGCCCCGCTCGCCCCGACTGTCGGGACGACCGAGGTGGGGTCGGTCAGGATGTGGGTGATTGCGCCCGCGGTCCCTGTCGCGAAATAGAATACGAGAAACTTGACGCGTCCCAGCGCGTCCTCGATGTTGTTCCCGAAAATCCACAAGAACAACATGTTAAAGATGATGTGCAGGAAACCCCCGTGCAGGAACATAGAGGTGAAGATGGTAAAATACACCGGCTCGATGGAGTTCGCGGTCACCGGTATTCCGGTCACGACCGCATGTGGGTACATCGCGTACTGGGCGAAAAAGGTGTTGACCGCGGCTTCGTTGGGCAACCGCAGCATGACGACGAAGACGGCCACGTTTATAATCAGCAGGGCAATTGTCAGATAAGGAAACCGCCGCGTAGGGTTTTCATCGCGGATGGGTAATAACATGCTGCCTCCGAATCGGTTTATCTTTGCATACGATTATGTTCCCCAAGCATAAAGAGCTTAACATGAAAGCTCCACGAGCGCTTATCTGCTTTCGCCCGCCGGAACGCGCTTCTTATAGGGAACATACACGGTAGTCTGGATATTGCGATGATTTAATAGATATACTGTAATGCAAAACATTAACCGAACCAAGAAGGGATACCTTGCCGGAGCTGCCCGAGACCGAGACAATCAAACGCGAGCTAGAAGATACGGTGGTCGGCCTGCGAATCACCGGGGTCGATGTTCTTATCGAGCGCGTTCTGCGCATGGACGCAACCGAATTTGCCCGGCGTGTCGAGGGCACCACGATAACCGGTGCCGGCAGGCGCGCCAAAATCATCATGCTGCACCTATCATCGGGCGAAACACTCCTTTTTCATTTGATGATGGCGGGCTCACTCCTCTATCAGCCGGCCGGTATGGAGCGGAAGGAGAAGACCCAAGTCGTCTTCGTCCTCGATAACGGCTATGAGCTCCGCTATAAAGACTTTCGCCTCTTCGGTTATGTCAAACTGCTCTCCGAGGCGGACGTTACGCAAGCGCCGGAATTTGCCCACTTGGGGCCAGAGCCGCTGGCCGATGATTTCACGCTTGACGTCTTCAGGGAGCGGCTGGCTCGCAGGCCCCGTGCCTGCATAAAAGCGCTTCTCTTGGACCAGTCGTTCGTCGCCGGGCTCGGCAATATCTACGTCGATGAGATTCTC
The DNA here is from genome assembly GCA_030682615.1 of Candidatus Aquicultor sp. Taxonomy (GTDB): domain Bacteria; phylum Actinomycetota; class Aquicultoria; order Aquicultorales; family Aquicultoraceae; genus Aquicultor. The sequence goes on from JAUXNY010000127.1 coordinate 7,496, forward strand.
TTTTACGCGCGCGTCCACCCGCTGCGCCGCGCGGGCTCGCTCAACGCCGCCGAGAGTGCGCGGATGTATGAGGGCATCCGCTCGATTCTTACTCACGCCATTGCTGAGCGGGGCAGTTCGTTCTCGCTCTTCGTCGACCTCTTCGGGAACCCCGGCAACTACCACAACCTACTGAGCGTCTACGGGCAGACCGGAAAGCCGTGCCCCGGTGGCTGCCCCGGAGTAATCGAAAAGATAAAGGTCGCGGGTCGCGGGACTCACATCTGCGCGCACTGCCAGAAGTAGCAGGTAGTATTCGCCATTGGCTCAAAGGCATACAGTTGCGACCTGGTATTTATTCTTGTATGATGGGAATTAATCCGGCCTATGACCTAGATTGCTGCGATTAAGGTCGCCGTCGATGGGCTGACAACTAATAGTCCAACATTGAAAGGAAGAAGATATACATGGTTGAAACTGGAACGCAACGAGTAAAGACCGGCCTGGCTGAGATGCTCAAAGGCGGCGTCATCATGGACGTCACCGACGCGTCGCAGGCAAAAATCGCGGAGGAGGCCGGAGCGGTCGCCGTTATGGCGCTCGAGCGT
>JAUXNY010000128.1 GCA_030682615.1 Candidatus Aquicultor sp.
TCCGGGCACAATCACTGATAACGCACAACTATAACGGTGTCCACCAAATAATTCTACCGGCAGGCACAGACGTTGAGCGTGTCGCTCAAGAATACGCCGAGCTGCCTTATGTCGAATACGCCGAGCCCAATCGCATTCGAAAGGCCCTAAACTCTCCATCCGACCCATACTTCAATCTCCAGTGGGCGCTACCTAAAATCGGCGCCCCGGATTTCTGGGATAAGGCACCTTTAACGCCGGTCATCATCGCCGTTATCGACACGGGCGTCGACTACACCCATGAGGACCTGTCAAAGAAGGTAATCAAAGGTTACGACTTTATCAACAACGACAACGACCCTATGGACGACCACTTCCACGGCACCCATGTAGCGGGCATAATAGCCGCTGAGACGAACAACGCCGTCGGCATCGCCGGTGTCGCGCCTGGCGCGAAGATACTCGCTGTCAAAGTGCTCAGCCGCAACGGTGAAGGCACCGACCTTCAAATCTCAAAAGGCATCATGTACGCCGCCGACAACGGCGCGAAAGTAATCAACCTCAGCCTGGGCGGGCCGGGCTGGTCCTTCGTCCTCGATGACGCCGTCCAGTACGCGCGCAAAAAGGGTTGCCTTGTAGTCGCATCCGCCGGCAACGCCGGAACAAACGAAATATATTACCCCGCAAGCTATAACGGTGTCGTCTCGGTAGGGGCGACCGACTCCTATGACAAGAAAGCGCTTTTCTCTAATTTCGGGCCCGATGTCGACATAGCGGCACCCGGCGTCGACATCTTGAGCACCTACAATAACGGCGGCAGCCCGACCTATGTCTACGCCAGCGGCACATCGATGGCGGCACCCGTCGTTTGCGGGGCCGCGGCGCTGATATTCGCCGGCAACCCGACTTACACCGCCGACCAGCTCCAGCGCGCGCTGCTACTCTCGACCCAAGATTTAGGCACACCGGGGCGCGACGACTACTTCGGTTACGGCCTGGTCGATTTGCGCAAAGCATCCGTCCAGAAACGGATAACCGCAGAGGATACCGCCCCGGAAATTACCGCGACCGGCTCCTGGCAGAACATCGCTTCGGCCGGCGCCAGCGGCGGAACCCTTAAGAGCGCCTCAACGGCGGGCTCCTCGCTCACCCTGCGCTTCAGCGGCACGTCCATATGCTGGTTCGCCCAGACAGGCAACGCGAGCGGTAAAGCAAAAGTCTACATCGATGGGGTCTTCGAGAAAGATGTAGACCTCTATAATCCGACCACCAACTACCAGCAACCGGTCTTCTATAAAGAATCGCTGAGCGCCGGTAGCCACACGATAAAGATAGAAGCAGCGGGAAGCAAGAACTCCAAGTCGCAGGGCCAGGATATCAACGTCGACGGCTTCGACATCGGCAATGGAAATGTTTCAGCCGGCCCGATGCCGCCAACCGGAGTCCTGGTAAACGTCAGACCCCGCTCCGTCGAGATAACCTGGAGCAAGCCCGCGACCGGCAAGGTCGCCGGATACAATATCTACTGCTCGACTACCATATCCGGCAAATGCGTCAGGATAAACCGCGCTACCATCACTAAGAACACCTTCACGGTGCTACCGGTAAAACGAAGCGCCGCCTACTACTACAAAGTCACCTCGGTCGATGAGTCGGGCAACGAGAGCACGCCCGCTACCCCAACCTCGATCAAAGCCGCTCGCGACATCCGCAAGTAGATTCGTCACACGCTTAATATGAGAAGTCTTTTAGGGTCAAAGTGCTTTGGTTGAAGAGTGCGTTGGCAACAAGCGCAATGAGCTTCAGGCCAAGGGTGCGTTGGGCGTTGTGTACCCCAGAAGTGGTTGTTGAATGCCCGGAGAAATAGATAAGATGCAGGCCCGGGCGGTAGACCTTTTTCTTAAAGATTGGCCACCGTTAACTCCCGCTTTCGCCTGCATCCTTTGTAACATTATTATCGGCACCCTGGTAAAATATGTTAACAATATTTGACAGTTTTATTGCATTATTTGACAGGTGTGGGGTTTGGTTGGGTGGGGTTGTTGTTGGTTTTGCTCTACCCCCAAATGCGCATGCTTTCCTACCGTCCTTCCCCCCGACTAGGTGCGAAAGAAGTCGCCGTGCGCCCTCAACGAGAACAGCTCCCATCCCTGACCCCCTAGGGAATCCGCCGAACGCTTGAGCTCACCTGCATTTTGGAGCGTCAGCGGAAAATGTCAGGTGCAATGATTTGTTATGCTTATACATGTTTAATTTTTATATCATAATTCTTTTGTGCAAGGTATTCAGCCAATAGCCTTCTATGGCACTTGTCTGCTGTTGGTTCAGAACACAATAAAACAGAATTCTTAAAAATATCCCAGTCTATTTTTTCAATTATATTTCTTTTTATAAGAATTTCTTTATACAGAATCTCGTACTCTTGCCATGAAATAGACTTATCTTTATATCCGTTTAATAATTCTTTAGATGGTGCAAAGTCAGGTTTATACAAATATTTAATATCATGAATTTTTAAGAAATATGGTAAATGCCTAACATTAGTAAATCCTGCCAGTTGAGATTTATTATTAAGCCTAATGTCAATCAAGCGAATGATATTATTTGTTTTTAGGGTTACAAAAAATTCTTCTGCACTTTTTTGAGAAAACCCAATCGTATACAATGTCATCTATGTTCCTTTTCTGTTTCCGTAGGGTTGTATGCAACTAACTTGTTAAGCGCAAAATAGAGTTTGTTTTCATCTATTTCATCAAAATCAAACATAGCGTTTTGTATCAGATGAAAATTTTTAATTTTGCTAATATCCATTGATATCTTGTGGTACTCCTTATAATAATCAAGCAATTTACTTTCTAATAATTTATGGCTAAAAACGTCTTCCCCTATTATATGATTAACCATATACCCTCTTTGATGTAAAAAATGAGAAACCAAAGAAAACCTATGACATTCTATTGGGTTTTTTTCTGAACACATCAATGCAATTTTATAGCCTTTTTTTATTCCAGTTTCAATTCTAGTAATGCCTTCTTGAAATCGTTTTGTATTTATCACCTTTGAAAAATTTACTTTGCCATCCTCAAATAATAATTCTTTATCTTTATATCTTGCCCCCAAATATTTCCCCATCGGGATATAGTTGACATTGTTCTTTTTAAGAACAGTTGCTAATTTATCTTTGTTGAATTGACTGACAAAACGACTATAAGGCACACTACGTACATCTACGATTGTATCGATCTGGTTGGTCGCCAAAAGACCAATAAAATAACCTAATGAATCAGTTGAGTGCCCTATCGTAAATATTTTATTCATATAATTTCTCTTTTACTAATCTTCTATTAAAGACGCCAAAAATTTATAACAATATCCATTATATGGTAACCCAACACTTACACACATGTATATATTTTCAATAGACAGAGTAAAACAACCGTCATTCCCAGACAAATATTTTGATTCAACCACAGGATCTGTCACCGGTAAAAGGTATTCTGTATTATTATATGTAAATTGAGCACGAATCTTACGCTTTGCGTCGTCAAACTCTTCACCTTCTATCCGAACAATAATTTTCAGAACTTGAGGTTTAATAAAATATACGGATTCACTATACTCAGCATGCATTCCTTCAGGCATTCTATCATTTGTTCCTTGATAGCTTGAAAACCCAGTACCCCATAAATCTTCAGGTGAATCCAACAAACTTTCTAGTCTATCCGCATATTGTCCTATTTTTGTCCAGTAATATCTATCATCTATTAAATAGTTTTCTTTTTGGTGTTGTGTGGGTTTATGGTCTTTTACTGGAACGCTTATAATATCAAGAAGTTTTGGCATTTCGCCATTTTCATAACGTCGTTCTTCTTCTGATATTTCTTCACTTTCACGATTACTGACAGGTCGTATCCATTTATTTGATTCGATTATTTTTCCAGCAATACACCTACCAGATATTTTCCTAGAATTGGCAAGGCATACAATCTTTATTGGATCCATTTGATTTTCTCCTGTGAAGCATAACAATGTTTACACTGATCCATATAATACTCCAGAATTGCTGCTTGTGCCCGTATAAGACGCCCCTAGGAACGCATCCATTGTCGTTATAACCAATGCTAAATGCACCTATTTTGATTAAACGCTATTTTATCATTGTGTCTTATGCAGATCGGTACATAATCCTCTCCAAAGCTAACTTATTTAATCTTACAACATATCGACTGGGCTGCGACCCCTAGCAGGTCTACGATTGAGGACATGCGTATAAATTGTATAAGTTAACCTCTCCCCTGACACCTGACCCAAATCCCCTGTTGCATTCTTCGTGAGCAGAAACAGTTATTAGATTTGACGGTCTTTATAAAAATAAGTTCTTTGGAGGAACATGATCTTTTGAATCAGCTCCAGATGAACCACAAATATAACAAATTTTCGCCTTTAACACTCCCTATAAATAAAGGCAAGAATTAAACCAGCCTCAGATTAGGTTGCCCTTTTATTTCTAACGATGCAGCGTCCGCTTCACCCTCAAGACCTGTTATAACGAGGCCAAAAACAAGCTTGTTTAGCTCTTCAACTGGCAAACATAGGTCACGAGCAACGTCGGCCTTAGAGATGCCATCAACCCGCAGAGCATTAAATACTTTAGCAAGAACCTGAGAGGTCTCTCGCTCGATTTCGTTCGGTTCGTTCTTCCGATAGCCCTTCTTGCCCAATTCAATATAGAGGGCGCGATATTGCCAGTCGGTAAGCAAACCCAGTTTATGCATCCGATAGACGAGGGCGGCCACTGAGACGCCCCAAAGACGCTTTGCTGCAATCATCTGGTTCAACGTACCTCCACGAGGCGCGTTGGCCTTAATGCTATCCTGGGGCATCAAAAAAGCTGAAGCAAAGGCATTCGCTTCCATCTCGACCTCCCGTCCCCGAGGAGTCTCATGGCGCCAGTGAAGCACCAGATGGCCAAGTTCATGCGCAGCGTCCATGCGGCTATGCTCCGCACTCTTCATAGTATTAAGAAACACAAAGGGGGCTTTTTGCTTAAGATTTGAGCTCTTACGCCAGCAAGAGTACGCATCTACCTCTGCGCATTCTTCCGCAAGCGAGAATACTCGCACCCCTCGTGCCTCCAACAGATGAATGACGTTGCGAATCGATCTTTCCCCCAGACCCCATTCTCTACGGACAAACTCTGCGGCGGTTTCTGGGTCGATTCCGCGAAGCCTCGGGATATCAGGCTTTGGGAGATTCTCGAATCTGTCATCAATCCAGTCCGCCAGACTGAAGGCCAGCTCACCGGCTGCAGTCGCCTGATCGCGCTGTCTCGATGTAACAGTACTTAGGGCACGGAAGCTTGCGGCTCCGAGTGGGAACTCATCTGCATCAGGTCTACTGAAGAAAGCTTGAGGGAATTTTAACTCTTCTGCTAGGAGAATGAGGGTCGCAGATGTAGGCTGCTTTCTACCCGCTTCATATTCAGTAAGGATGCGATCTGAAACTCCGACCGCTTCTGCTAATGCCTTCTTGGTCATCCCTCGTCGCTTGCGCGCAAGAGTGAGGCGAGAAGGTGTGAAACTCCGCATCATTGTGCATCACCTGAGCGGCGCCGAATGTCGATGCCGATCTCATCGGTCGTCTCTACATCAGGCAATGGCGGGGAGATAAGTGGTATAGCTTGAAGAATGATTCGTTCCTGCCACTTGCTGATGCAATCCTTTCCAGTTACACTATATGGCCGAGCCAACTCCAACCGCAGTTCATCCGTTTCAGGGTCGACATGGACCAACAGTATCCATATCTGTGGGCCACCAAGCTGTATACTCCGAGAAGTATCCCCATAGTCAAAGGCCATCTGACCCTTGATAATGGCGTCCTTTGTGGCTTTTCCTTTCCTGCTTATTGTCGAGGGACTTTCGTCTTCTCGGCCAGTGCTTTCGTCTCCGCCAGCAACTGCTATGGCTAGTGACCTGTCTGGATTTATCGTCGTGGAATAGTTTCGGGAATTATCTCGCTGCCAGCCCAGCAGTAGTAACCTATCCCGCAAAGCTCTTGTGAGCTTTATATACATGATCATGCCTTGAGCGTAGGGTGGTTCGTTCTCGGTCACCTCAGCGACATGGTATGCGTACGTCCACTCGACCGCCTCCCGCAGAAGTGGTTCCGTCAATCCCAACTCATCGAGCCTTCCTGTCGCTTCATGCTTCGTGTAAACTAGAGCTTGTGCCATAAATGTTCCTTTCGCGTAGACTACGGTTCCCTTTATTGTGCCTCATATGAGGCGCATAAACAAGAACTTCTTTCCCAAAAAACGCCTGCAAAAGAAAACAACCGGCCCCCACCTACCGAGTAAGTAAGAGCCGGCTTTGTTAAATTTCGCGCGAAATATTCCGAAAATATTCCAGAACTCGCCGCTAGCCCAACCGCTCCAGCACAAATGAAAGCTCGTGCCGTATCAGTACATCCACCAGTCGACCATCCTTAAACACGACCGACGCTTGTTTCCCGTCGTACTCGTAGGCCCGACGAATCAATATGTCGGCCTCGCCTCTCGTGATGGGCCCAAGGGGTTTAAGCGGCGGTCCTCTGAAAATCGAAACGAGTTTCTTCGTGAAAAGAGCGCTTACGAGCTCCTCGCGTGTAACCGGTATGCCCGCCATAGGCGCCTCCTCCTTTACGGGTTCTGGCTTGGGTGCCGGTTTAACGCCACCAGGTTCAATGATCTTCGCGCAAGAGAAGTGCATCCCGTCCGGATACTTCCAGGAGCCACTCAAAGCCCCACCTTGCAGCCAACTTGATGAGCGACGTCGATTTTGCATCCAACCGCTTATTCGTTCGCCAGACGCAGCACAACGGCACGTTTTCAGCGCCTAAGACCGAGAAGTTCAGACGGGCGCCTCGTGTCTGAAACGCGCGTAGAGGAAGTCAGGGTCCATAAGTTGTACCAGATGGTACACCTTAAGATTAACGAGCACGACCTCGCCTTCACCAACATCAGAGTCGAACCAGTAAACAACAAGAACTTCACCCGGTGGACCTTGCAGGTGTCACTTAGGCGCGCAGGCCTTCGAGAGGTCGAGCGGCCCTGCCATGCGCTTCGTCACTCGTATATTTCCATGCTCGTAAACCAGGGCGGAACATCAAGTTTATCCAAAAGCAGGTCGGGCGCTCCTCGGCGCGAATCACGTGGGACGTCTACTCACACCTGTACCCGGCGACCGAAAAAGAAGCCATGCGAAAGCTCTCTCTGAATTTTGGTGCCACCTTGGTACCACGGGAACAAGAAGAGGGCCAGCGCTTCGATGCTGCTGCCCCCTCTACCAGGTAGTTCTTGGTGGGCGCTAGAGGATTTGAACCTCAGTCCTCTTCCGTGCCTGGCAAGCTCTCATATTGATTTATTTGCTGTCCTCCATAAGACAATTGAATTGAGCGGCTCTGTTCAGCTTGCCCGTCGCAATGAATTATTAAACGTCACTAAACACTATGGTTCAATAACACCAAGGATTTCCCTGAAACTGTTTAACCCCGCCTCAAGGTTTTCGATTATTTCTAGCGCCAGTTCGTCGGGTTCGGGTAGATTGTCCAGGGCGGCCAAGCTCTTGTCTTTGAGCCAGAAAACGCTGAGGTCGCGCTAACGGTCGGGTTGAGCGGCGGCGTATAAGCAACGTCTGCGGCAGCACATTGTTAGGCAATATTTCATAAGTCATCCGGTGTAAGCCCGGTACTCTTAGCGATGCGTGCCAGCATGCGAGGACCAATTTCTTCTCTATCATGAAACGCGAAAGTAAAATCTGACCACCCGGAACGGGACAGGACACGGTGTGATGTACCAGATTGACGCTTGATCGTCCAGCCGAGCCGTAACAAAGCAGCCAGCACCAATCTTGCTTTGGTTGACGGCCATTGACTCATGCTGGCACTGCGAAGACGCCGCGGAGTTCTGGAATTTCTTCTCCGTGTTCGAGCCGATCAGCCAACACGCGCAAGGCCAAAACCTTGACTTTGGAAACTGCTTCCTTTTTGCTCTGTCCATACGCCATAACGCCAGGCAAATCAGGCACTTCGGCTATCCACCGGCCATCTTCTTCGCGTTCAATTTCGATATTCATCGGTTACACCTCCAACTTTTACTGTATCCAATTCCATCCACGTGGACAAGTCCAGCCTAACGCTTGAGTTCAGCGGCTTTTTAGGGGCGGCGCTTTTTGCCGCGTCTAAAAAGTCCGCTGGATTGATTTGTTATGCAAGAGCTATTTTAGATTAAACAAAAGACCGTCATTTTCAAAAGCTTCTACCGTTACTGGGTATGAATGTATTTTCCGATAGTTTATTTCCAATTTGACCTCAGTGATTTGATCCGCATAAGCCCTTAGGAATTTTCCCAGTCTTTCTCGCACGCGACTATCGACAATTGCTACTGTTTCTAAATCATATCTTTGCTCTACGATTAAGCAGTCGGCGTCATCAGCTTGATTCGAATCTACAGGTTTAAGCTTTGTGCGAACAACGGCTTTTCCGCTTTGCAACTCAACTTCTGTTTCAATGGCATTGACGCAATCTGTTCCGAGCCTGTGATTCAGCTCGAGAGTTGTTGTTCCTTTTCGAAGACTCCTAATCATCCATCATACCCTTTTTTTGCATAACGCCTGAAATCAGCGGTTTCATTTCTTGCTCTTTTTTAGGCGACAACTGCCGTCTCCAATAGAATTAATTCTTTAAAATCGCTTTCTCTAATGATTCGAATCTGACATCCACTAGCGATAAGCTCCTCGGCTTTTCTGTGCTTAGAGCTCTTTTCGTGGCCTGCAAGACGCTTAATATCTTGATCTCCTACAACGAGTAGAGTCGTTTTTTTGGTAACGCCGGAACTGACTTGACAGCCTATTTGGGATGCCATATCGGCTGCTTTAGACCGTGGTATCTCTAGAGCACCCGTAAAAACTACAACCTCGCCATACAAAGGCCCTTCTGGATTTCCGTCGCGCCTGATTTCTTCACGGGAGCTTGATGTTGCGGGGCTAATCGGTTGGTTTACGCGTTTTAGCCAGCTTTCTACGTCAAGGCCACTCTGCTTTACGGCTGCGAGAAAGATGTGTCCTGCCGCTTTTGCATCTTCTAATGCATCATGGTGTTTGAAATCGTACCCTAGCGCTTCGCAAATATTGTGAAGACCGTAACCGGCATAAGCAAATTTTTCCCATGTGCGTCGAGCAACACGAGCTGAATCCAACCAAGTACAATCTGGGTGTCGAATTAGGTATTTATCTGATGCTTGGCGAATGGCAACGCGGTCAAAATGAGTATGACACACGACTACACGGTTATCCAAAAAGCCGTATAACTGATCAGTGATTTTAGGAAGGACTGGGGCTCCCGCTACCATAGACTCGTCGATCCCATGTATTGAAACATTGATTCCGTCGAAGTAGTCTTCAGGATCGATATAGGTCTTCCATTCTTCGGCAAGCAATCCATCCCGATATCTGGCCAACCCAATTTGACATATTGATGCCATATCAGCATTGGCTGTTTCGACGTCAATCGCCACGAACTCCATTTTTGCCTCTATTTCTTGCGCATAACAATGTTTATACTGATCCGTATAATACTCCAAAATTGCCGCTTGTGCCCACATAAGACGCCTCTAGAGACGCATCACTTGTCGCTATAATCAGTGCTAAATGCACCTGTTTTGACTAAACGCTATTTTATCATGGTGTCTTATACGGATCGGCAGATAAGCCTCGCCAACGCTACCTTATTTAAGCTTACAACATATCGACTGGGCTGCGAACCCCAGCAGATCCGCGATTGCGGACGTTGGTGTAAAGCATTTAAGACCACCAAATACTATGATTCAACCGCACCAAGAATTTCCCGGAAGCTGTTTAGTCCTGCCTCGAGGTTTTCGATTATTTCTAGCGCCAGCTCGTCGGGTTCGGGTAGATTGTCGAGGTCGGCTAGGCTCTTGTCTTTGAGCCAGAAGATATCGAGGCTGGTTTTGTCGCGGGCGATTATTTGTTCGTAGGTGAATTTGCGCCAGCGTCCTTCCGGGTTGTCTTGCTCGTTCCACAGTGGGTTGCGCTCATGGCGATTGAGCGGGTTGTAGCAGGCGATAAATTCCTGTAAATCCTCATAGCGCAGCGGTTTCTTTTTTAGGGTGTGGTGAACGTTGGTGCGGTAGTCGTAGTACCAGACTTCTTTTGTCCACGGCTCCTTGCTGGCTGCGCGGTTATCGAAGAACAACACATTTGCCTTGACGCCATTGGCGTAAAAGACGCCGGTCGGCAGGCGCAGTATTGTGTGCAACTCAGTGGTTTCGAGCAGCTTCTTTCGCACCGTCTCTCCTGCTCCGCCTTCAAACAAAACATTGTCCGGCACGACGACGGCAGCGCGGCCGGTGGTTTTTAGCATGGTGCGGATGTGTTGCACAAAGTTGAGTTGTTTGTTGGAGGTGGTCGCCCAGAAATCCTGTCGGTTGTAGGTCAGGTCGTCTTTTTCCTGTTCGCCTTCCTCATTGGTAAAGCTCATCGCGCTTTTCTTGCCGAATGGCGGATTCGCCAGCACATAGTCGAAGCGCTTGCCGCTATCCGCCACCAGGGCGTCGTTAGGCGACACCATGCTGTCCCCGTCGATTTCACCGATGTTGTGCAAAAACATATTCATCAAGCACAGACGGCGCGTCCCCGCGACGATTTCATTGCCGCTAAAAGTCTCGTGCTTGAGAAACGCTTTCTGGTCCTTGTCCAGCTGCTGCTGCGGCGCCACCAGAAAATCGTAAGCGGCCAAAAAGAATCCGCCCGTGCCGCAGGCCGGATCGGCAATGGTCTTGTTTGGCTCCGGGCGCACGCACTCCACCATTGCCTTGATCAGCGCGCGTGGAGTAAAGTATTGCCCGGCACCGGACTTGGTGTCTTCCGCATTTTTTTCGAGCAAGCCTTCGTAGATATCGCCCTTAATGTCGGCGCCCATCGTCACCCACTGTGTTTCGTTGACCATATCAATCAGGCGATACAGCTTGGCCGGGTCTTGAATCTTGTTTTGCGCCTTGGTGAAAATCTGTCCCAGCATCCCCGGCTTGTTGCCCAGTTCGCGCAAGAGCGTCACGTAATGCACCTCCAGCTCCGCGCCCCGCTTGGGCTTAAGACTTTGCCAATTGTATTCGTCGGGTATGTCCACCTTGCGATTATAAGGCGGCTGGCTATATTCGTCGGCCATTTTCAGGAAGATAAGATAGGTTAGTTGCTCCAGATAATCGCCATAGCTCACGCCGTCGTCGCGCAACGTGGTGCAGAAACTCCAGACTTTTGAAACGATAGATGCGGTTGCGTTCATGTATTAACCTCGAATCAGATTCATTATCAGATGAATCATCAGTTGTTTTTGTGCCGGGTCGCTTTGCGCCACCAGCAGCGCAATTGCCGCCAGCGCGTTGTCGTTGATTTTCAGTTCGCCGTCGGTTTTCAGATGGTGCTGGTTGCGTTGCAAAAACCAGATGAACAGGAACGCCCCGATACGCTTGTTGCCATCCGAAAACGGATGATTCTTGATGACGAAATACAACAGATGCGCGCCCTGCTCCTCGATGCTCGGATAAAGAAACTCCCCGCCAAACGACTGTACGATATTGCCGAGAATACCCGCAAAACTATCGTCTTTTTGATTGCCAAATAGCTCCGACGCTTCGTTTTTCGCCATCAAATCCGCCTTGAGTGCTGTAATGCCTGCTTCGGCTTCCGCAGGTTGGATTTCATAGCGTATGGTGGTCGCAAAATCCCCCAACGGCAGCCGCTCGCTGTCGAACTGATTGAGCAACACAAAGGTACGGGCATAACCGGTAATCACGCTCACCAGTCCGCGCGCCTCGGGCAAGCTAGCCTGCTCGATCAGGTTTTGCTGGAATAGAGTCAAGGTGCGCTCAAGCTGTTTGATATGCTCCTGCTGTACCTGCAAGCGTTGCCTGTTCAGCGCGTAGCCTTGCACCAGATAATCTTTCAGGACACGGTTGGCCCAGATGCGGAATTGCGTACCCTGTTTGGATTTCACGCGGTAACCGACCGAAATAATCACGTCGAGGTTGTAGTGCGCAGTATCATACTCCTTGCCATCGGCCGCAGTTATCCGGAAATTCCGGATAACTGAAGACTCATCCAGTTCGCCTTCCTTGAAAACATTACGGATATGCTCGCTGACCGTTCGAATATTCTTTCCGAACAACTCAGCCATCTGCTTTTGCGATAGCCATACGGTTTCGCCTTGTAGCCTGACCTCGGTGGCTATCGAGCCATCGGCGGATTGGTAAATGACGATGGGGGCAGCGGTATTTTCTTGAGTAGTCATGCCTAAACCTCTCTTGTTTTTCGAGACATCGCCGCAGTTGTTGCATTTTTTGCAACAACTGGCTGAGCCGACCTTCCGGCAACTATAAGGAAATTCCGAATAATTGGAATTGGCATCATGCTTTTCTCCCGGTCAGCTTACGCGACTTGGCGGTAACTGTTCCGTTCTTTGCAACGGTTGCCTTCTCCGCCTTGATGCGTGCCAGCAACGCCGAGGCGGGTTCGTCATGCGGGTCTTGCGGCACCAGTTGGCCGGAGAAAGCTTTTTTCAGGATGGACTGGCGCAGGGCTTCGGCTTGTTGCAGGGCAGTGGTGATGGTTTGGTCGAGTTGGTCACATTCAGACAAACGTGATTCAGTCTCCAGCAAGATTTGTTGCTGCTCGCGTTGGCTAAAAATGGCTACCGGCAAATTTGCCAACACAGTTAAGTTAATTGATGCCAAGTTAGTAGTTTGCTTGGCGTGTCGAAAAAAATATTTCTTTGCGCTTTTTGTCTGTGAGTATAGAGAAAGAATTTCCGAACTAATGACACCGCCATAGATTCTCGCCCTGAAAATGTGGTTTTGGTGAATGCACGAATCAATCTGATTTCGCCACACTGCACCCCTTCCAAGCTTATCTTTGTCTCCACCTTCAGTGTATAGAACATCGCCGAATTCCAGCCGATATTTGTCTTTATCTTGCGTTTCAACTTCAATCTGCTTGATTTCCGTTAAATCAAGGTATCCATCCTGAACATTTGCAACACGCAGATATGGCAGAGATAGCTTTTCTTTGCCCTCAAGATTTTTCCCTTTCGTAACGCCACCAATCAAATCCGCAATATTTCCAAGTTTCTCCCACCCCCACCCGTCTGGCAGTTCGGGTAATTCGGCTAGTTCTTCGGTGGTCAGAGGTGGTAGGGTTTTTGGGGTTTTTGGTTTGCGGCCTTGTTTGCCGAATGTTTCCCAGTCGGTCAGTTGTTGTTGGTAGTGTTGCGCGCGTTCGGTTTGGATGCGCTTTAGTAAGGCTTCGGCGCTTTCTAGTTTGTCCTGGTTTTCTGCACGCCACTGCGCAGTGAGTTTGCCCTCGAAGGCGTGTTTCAGCAAGGCTTGGCGATATACCTTGAGCTGCGCATGGGCGGTTTTCAGGTTTTCAATGCCCTTATCCAGCTCGGAAAACAGCTCCTCTATTTTTGCAACTATGCGGTGTTGTTCTGGAAGTGGCGGGAGTCCGAACTCCAGTTCCTCAACAAACTGTTTGTTGATTGCAGAAAATGTAGAGCCCGTGCCTTCTTTTGAAATGTCTGTTTCAATGCCGCGAAGTAGGTATAACACAAACATTGGCGAAATACCGCCAACTGGGTGAATCGCTGCAAGTCCCCGGCCGATACAGCACTTTTCTTTCGCTAGATTTGTCGGTCCAACTGGTGCCCGAACTGATAACAACGTTGCTCCAGGCAACGCAATTTTATTAGGTGCATTACAGTATTTTGCAACGGTTGGATAAATTGCCCCAAACTCAGCTTTACCCTGAAAGAACGGGATTCCATCCCCACCTCTGTTGTAGGTATCAGAAGTCGGTGACTGCCCCATAACTATGTCGGTAAAGTCAGGTAAACAGCACCTGCTCCATCCTTGTGGTAGCGAATCATTCGTTATTCTTGAAAAAAGCATCACACCACCAACACCTCATTCAACTCTTCCAGCAGCTCATCCATCCGAGCGCCGAACAGTTGATACATCTTGCCCAGGCCGCCTTGTCCATCGAAGGGCGCCATTTCCAGGTCGTCGTGGTCGATGTGGAATGAGTTGGCGATGTGGTCGCGGATCATGCGTAGCCAGTTCATTTGTTCTTCGTTGAATTTCTCGCTGCCGCCGGAGTGGTGTTTCATCACCCAGTTCTGGAAGTTGCGGCGCACAGTGTCGTCGAAGGTGGAGAGCTTGTCGTCCATGCCGCAAACGCGGCGGATAAGTGCGACCAGCGCGGTCAATTCGCTGATGGGCTGCGCTCCTTTGTAGTCGTCCAACTGGCGATAGGCTTGCCACACGCGCAGTGGGGCTAGCTTGGGTTTGTCCGCTTTAAGCTTGTCCATCACTTCTCGTATCATCTCGAAGCTGAGTTCGCGCCGCCGATACGGCTGGCTGAAGAAAATGGTGAGCGCTTCGATGTTATCCTGATTGCTTCTCAGGTAATCGGCAAATTCGTCGGACAGGGCTTGCGCGTTGTTGGCCGCGTCCTTGTCCCACTCGGCGCGCAGCACGCTGTCGATATTGTCATGGTCGATGGTTTGTTCCTTGTCGCGGCGGATGGTGTCGATGAGTTCGACGAGTCCGCCATTTAGAAGACGAGCAGCGTCGCCGACCAATTGCTCTTGCGCCAACTCGCGGTTTGCGTCGCCGGGGTCGTTCTCTATGGGTTGTCCCGCCAATTCTAAGGCTTTAGCTTCGATGTTGTCGGCATCGATTGCGTCGAACAGCTTGCCGATAATCGCGGTGAGTTCCACGCCTCCGGCAGCCTCGCTTATTCGCCGCTGTTCATCTGTATTGAGTTGCTTGTTGAGCCGCGCCAAGCGTCCGGCAAGTGAGCTGACGGTGTCTCCATCGCTCGCGCCCATCATCACACTCATCGCCAAATCCTTAAGCGGTATGCCGGGTTTGGTGATGAGCGGTTGGCTGGCGGTTTTCAGCGATTTAGTAACGCCGATGGCATCGATAATCACATAGTGGGTCTTAGCGCTCACGGCGGACGGTGTGACTTTCTGCAAATCGTCCATATCGAGCGTGCGCGTGCCGCGGCCTTTCATCTGTTCGAAGTAGTTGCGACTCTTTACGTCGCGCATGAACAGCAGGCATTCCAGCGGTTTTACATCGGTGCCGGTGGCAATCATATCCACAGTGACGGCGATGCGCGGATAATATTCGTTGCGAAACTGCTGCAAAACGGACTTGGGGTCTTCCTCGGTCTTGTAGGTGAGTTTTTTGCAGAACGCATTGCCTTCGCCAAACTCCTCGCGCACGGTCTGGATGATGTCGTCGGCGTGGCTGTCGGTCTTGGCAAAGATTAGGGTTTTCGGGACTTCTCTGCGACCAGGGAAAATCTCCGGCAACTTATCGCGAAAGGTGCGAATTACGGTGCGAATCTGGTCGGGATTGACGATATTTTGGTCGAGCTGCCGGGCGGAGTAGACTTCGTCTTCGTCCTGGAGTTCCCAGCGTTTTTTGCGGGTGAGCTTCTCACGGCGCTCGACCTGCTGGTGCGCTTTTATATGCGCGCCTTGCGTGGTAATCTCGGTTTCGATTAGATAGATTTCGTTACCCACATTGACGCCATCGGCCACTGCTTTTTCGTGACTATAATCGCTGACCACGTTCTTTTTGAAAAAACCGTAGGTACGATTGTCCGGTGTGGCAGTGAGACCAATAAGGCTGGCATCGAAATAATCTATAACCTGTTGCCACAGGTTGTAGATGGAGCGGTGGCATTCGTCGATGAATATGAAATCGAAAAATTCCGGCGGGACCTTTTCGCTATAGACTACAGGCTTCGGTTCTTTGGCTTGTGTTAGTTCGGCTGGATTTATCTCCTCGGCGGCCTCATCGAGTTCTCTGTCTTTAAGAATGGAGTAGAGCCGCTGGATGGTGCTGATGCAAACCTGGCTGTCTTTAGCGACGAACGAGGACTTAAGCCGCTGCACGTTATATAGCTCGGTGAACTTGCGGTTATCGTCGATGGGCACATAGGACATCATTTCCTGCTCGGCTTGTTCGCCCAGGTTTCTGGTATCCACCAAAAACAGGATGCGCTTGGCCTGAGCGTGTTTGAGCAGGCGATAAATTGAAGTAATCGCGGTGTAAGTTTTGCCCGCGCCGGTCGCCATTTGAATCAAGGCGCGTGGGCGATCTGCCTTGAAAGAGGCTTCCAGATTGTTGATGGCAATTTCCTGACAATCGCGCAGGCGCAAATCCTTTGCGGGGAGATGATTCGGGTTGAGTATTGGAATATGCTGCAAACATTCGCGCAGGCTGTCGCCTTGCGCGAGCCATTCCTTAAGTGTTTCAGGCCGGTGAAAACTGAAGACTTCGCGCGAACGCGGTTTGGGATCGCGGGCATCGGTGAAGCGGGTAAGGATGCCGGTGCTCTCGTAGAGGAACGGCAACGGCTCTTTGTTGTTAACCCACTTCAGCTGGGCACCGGCATAGCCTTCGGTTTGTGTTTCATGAACGGTAAGTCGCTGCCCCTCTTCTTCACGCTTGGCCTCGATCACACCCACCGCTTTTTTATCCACGAACAGCACATAGTCCGCCGGGCCGACATCGGTCTGGTATTCACGCACAGCCTGACCCAAGCCGACATTGAGGTCAATCTTCGTGTTGTGCTGAACCGCCCACCCTGCCTGCCTTAACAGCGCATCGATATTGTCTCGGGCTTTCTGTTCGGGGTTTTGGTTGTGTGTTGTCAAAACGCTCAAATCCTTGTAGGTATTTAGTAACACGACACATTGTTATCAGCTACATGCTTCTCTTAAGATTCTACCGAGCGCTTACAATAAATACAAGAAAGCTGGGTTTGGTGGGTCGGCAACGTCATTTACGAAAGGCTGGCTTATAGACGCGTGGGCTTAAGCAGAAGAAATTTGAGACAAAGCAACAAGCTTGCGTGAAAGTCTTAGAATTGGAAACCTTTACAGGCCCGAAACAGGATGCAAATCTTTGAGCAGTATTTACTTTAAGAGTTCTCTCAATTTTTCGACGGTCAAATCCGCGTCTCTTAGGATATTAACCAGGACTTTTGGATGAAGAGTTTTCCCGGAATGATACGGCACAGTTACCCTGTTGCCTTCGCCATTCTTATATATTTTGTGGCTTCCGCTTTGTCGTGAAAAGAAAAAACCGGCTCGCTCTAACGCTTTGATTATGTCTGCAGCAGTTAGTCTGGGTGTTTTTTCACTCATACAGCTATTTCCAGCATAGTAAGACTGACAGATTCAGCCTGCGGAATATCTTCACCACTTTCGATCCTGTCTTCCACATGCAAGCGAATAGCGTCTTTAATGTTTTCTAAGGCGTCCTCATGAGTATCACCCTGCGAATAGCAGCCTTGAAGTTCAGGACAAAACGCAAAATAACCATCACTGTCTTTTTCAATTACCACCGAGAACTTAAACGTACTCATCTTCTGGCCTCCTATTTGTTTAAATTATAACAGATTAAATGAAAGGGTGGGAGCGGTGTGAGAAAATGGCGCAAACTCTAATGCTCTACCGAGATTTTATGATTAAGCACAAGCCTTAGGTTTTCACCGTTGACTTGTCCTAGCGGACTGAGGCGGATGCGCTTGTTCGGCACTGCCGTGACAGCAGCCTACTTCCCGGCAATCGACGACTCGATTCGCGCCAGAACTTCCTCGATTCTGTTGAGCTGCGCTTGGACATCCTCGATCTCACTCTCCGCTTTCACGTTCGTGTCGTAGTCGGCCTGGGCCTGATAGCGGTCGCGTTCGGCTTGGCGGTTCTGGCTCATCATGAGAATGGGCCCGGCATACGCGGCTTGCACCGAGAACATGAGATTCAGCAGGATGAAGGGGTATGGGTCCCATCGACTAGCCCACGCAATGACGTTCAAAACGACCCAAAGTACGACGAGTACAGACTGGCCGACGATAAACGGCCACGAGCCCAGGACACGTGCGGTCCTATCCGCCACGCGCTGGCCGACGGTACGGTCCTCGAGATGTTTTACATGCCATGTGCGCTTCATACGGGATGACCCCTCTGGCAATCGTGTCGGTTCTGCCGAACATAGTGTGTGATGCTCCATATAATACTTCAAAACCCACCCACAATAAAAGCCAACAACAAAAGCCTAGAACCACTACCAACGTGATTCTAGGCCTCTTACTTGTGGGCGCTAGAGGATTTGAACCTCCGACCCCTACCGTGTCAAGGTAGTGCTCTCCCCCTGAGCTAAGCGCCCCGATATGGGTCTTCTTGGAGGCGACGACCGGAGTCGAACCGGTGTAGATGGTTTTGCAGACCATTGCCTAAGCCACTCGGCCACGTCGCCATGACAAGTTATGGGAGAGAACACTATCGGTCGTTCCCTCCCACCTGTTGAGCGGATGACGAGACTCGAACTCGCGACCCCGACCTTGGCAAGGTCGTGCTCTACCAACTGAGCTACATCCGCACCGCGAAAAGAATTTTACCACGTCTTAAATAATTCTGCAAATATGTTTCAGCATGTTGCGTCACTAGTAAGGGTAGTTGTCGTGCCTGGCGGGAAAGCTTGCGCTTGTTCCTCTGCACGCACACTGGAAAGGTCTTACTATCGCCTAGCAAGACCTTGACTAAAAGCTATATTACTGGAGATGTCTTACGTACTGCTCAAACAAAGCGAGCGCCGCTTCGACACTCTCCTCGGGCCCTTTTTCGGCGGAGCTTTCTTTTGCGATACAATCACGGATGACGCTCGCCAAGATAATCTCGCCAACGCGCTGAAAAGCGCCTTTTGCGGCCGCAAACTGGGTCAGGACGCTCTCACAATCCTCGCCCATCTCAACCAACCGCTGGAGACCCCTTAGCTGGCCCTCAAGCCTCTTAAGCCTTGTGACTATCCGCTTGCACTCTTCCTCGCGATCGTACATACAATACCCCCGTGTCCCTGCTATTTAAGAGTTTTCTCGACATTCTCAACTATGAGTTCTTTCGGCTGCGACCCGATTAACGTATTGACCGTAACTCCGTCTTTGTTTACAAATATCAATGTCGGTATCGACCGGATTCCAAACTGGTCGGCGACTTTTACATGCTCCGGATTGTCCAAGTCATAGGTTTCGAACGTTATTTTACCTGCATATTCTTTCTTTACCTGCTCCACGAGCGGCTTTATCTCCCTACAGGCGGGTCAGTAGTCCGCCGAGAAGAACAGGACTTTTGGTGTGGCGCTTACTACCGGCTTAGCGTTATCACCCTGGTTCGCCTTACCACTCGTTCCCTGGGTTTGGCTCTGCTGACATCCGATTACGGATAGCGATAAAACTCCGATGAGTATTGCGATTACTAAAACTTTAATTGTGCTATTTCTATCAAACAACGTATTCTCCTCCCAACCGTGACGGAAAGTTTGTTATTTGTATCGAGTGGTATAGACCCGTATAGTATACCACGATACTGTGATAAATATAATGCTAGAAGCGCGTATTAGTTTATATGAGGTCCTTGTTTTAACGATTTAAGCCCTCGCAAGCGAGGGCTTAAGTATTGCCTTCAACCGCGATATGGTTTTATCTTTCTCATGCCAATCGCCGTTTTAAATTTTTAAATTACCAGTCAAGCCGCCGGCTCGCTAGGTTATCCTCAGCGAAAACCGCCGGTACCGCAACCGCCGCCGGAGTGCCCCGCGGCACTGCCGCTCTTGCTTCTAGACGCGGTATAGCCGAAAAAGTCCCGGTATGCTTGGCGTACGTTTGTGCTGCCGCAGCTCGGGCAGACTCTATCTGAATCACGCAGCATTCTCATTAAGAATATCTCATAGTCGCTGGCGCAATCGTTGCAGGCAAATTGATAAGTTGGCATAGTCCCTCCATTTCAACCGGCGCTCAACCGGTGAAGTCTTCATAAATACTAGACAAACATTATATCGTTGAGTAAGTCCTGTAAGTGTTGCTTATAGCCCAAACTGGCGCACGATTTCTTCTTTCGACACTGCTCCGACGATTTGGCCCGCGGCCTGGCCCTCTTTAAAGAGCATCAGCGTCGGAATACTCATAACGCCGAACTTGCCGGCCCATTCGCGCTCTTCGTCGACGTTTAGCTTAAGGATCTTCACCTTGCCGTCATACTCTTTCGCAAGCTCTTCCAGCCTCGGACCGATAATCTTACACGGCCCGCACCAAGGAGCCCAAAAATCGACTATCACAGGGACATCTGATTTCAACACTTCCGCGTCAAACTGCGCATCGGTTATATTACTAGGCATTCTACACCACTCCTTTTCTATCTTTTATACCCTAGGGGGGTATTAATGTCAATACCAAATTCTAATAATTTCAAAAAACGAGCCTGTGGGCTTAAGTAATCCCTTCCTGGCTGGTATTGCGAACGGCTTCCTGTGACCGCTACACGACGACAGCCGCGCGATGCGCCAATAATCCGCTTCCAACATGGTATTTCATACCCACTATGGCATTAATCGTATCATTGACGACTTTATCTCGACTTATCGTACTGTGCGGGGGAAGCAGAAAGACCGGTCTATGCCCGGCCTTTCAGGTTCAATCTATACGTCGCTAAATATTTTCAAACTAGACTTTCCGTCTACTTGAGTTCGGTCTTAACATAATTCGCGATTAACTTAATCTGCTCTTCAGTCAGCTCGCCGCCCTTAAATTTAGGCATCGAGCCCTTTCCTTCGTTGATCACTTTCTCTACTTCCTCGACAGAACGAGCGGTCCCCCGGATAGCCGGCCCAATCACGCCGTTGCCGTCATGCCCATGGCAAGCGCCACAGCTATTGACAAACAGCTGCTCAGGGTCCTTGACCTCTTCGGGCTCCAGCTCCACCGCTTCACCTTCAGCTTCTGCCTCCCCCGCGCTTTCCGTAACAGCGCCTTCTTTTTTCTCCGTGCTGCTCCCGCCCGAACATCCCGCGAGCATGAAACCGGCCAATGAAATCAATAGCAGGAAAACTAAAATGCCTGTCGATTTTTGAAACTTCACCTTGTCTAGCCTCAAAAGATTCCCTCCCATCCTAAACGACCATGTCTTTCTATATAAGTTACCGTATTGTGGCCGCCGTTTCCAGTGTTTGATGATAATTTATCAATTGTTTTTCCATTCTCATTCGCTGCCACTGAAAATATTGTCCGGCATTAGCGAGACCAGCTTGCTTCGCGCGTCCTTCAACGTAAGCGGCAGCTTATCAAAGGGCAATTGGTCTTTATGTTTGAGTTCTTCTATGAGATGGGTGATATAAGGGAGGCGCAAGTCGACCTCTTCCATCACCTGCGTGCTCGAAAAAACGGTGTC
This sequence comes from Candidatus Aquicultor sp., assembly GCA_030682615.1. Taxonomy (GTDB): domain Bacteria; phylum Actinomycetota; class Aquicultoria; order Aquicultorales; family Aquicultoraceae; genus Aquicultor. The sequence goes on from JAUXNY010000128.1 coordinate 21,328, forward strand.
CGGCGTGCCTTCGATAGTAATCCGGCCTTCTTTCAAGACAAAGATGCGGTCGACGAAGAGCGGGATGAGGTCGACCATGTGCGTGGCCATCACGATAGTCACACCGGCTTCTTTGTTGAGTCGCCCCAGTATATGAAGGAGATTCGCCTCACTCTTGGGGTCGAGGCCGGCAGTGGGCTCATCTAGCAATAGGATTCGGGGCCGCATCGCCAGCACACCGGCGATACAGACTCGTTTCTGCTGGCCAAAACTTAAATGGTGGATTGGTTTTCGCCGGTGGGCGAGCATGTCGACCATCTCAAGCGCGGTCTCAACCCTTTCCTCTACTTCGGCATCGGTTAGCCCTAGATTTCGAGGGCCGAAGGAGACATCCTCTTCGACGGTCGAGGCAAAGAGCTGGTCGTTCGGGTTCTGGAAGACTAGCCCTATCGCGCGCGCCAGGTCGATCCGTTTGAGCTTCGAGAGCGGCTTGTTGTCGATGAGAATCGACCCCGGGCGCGCCTTAAACAGGCCGACGACCGCTTTGAGCAGCGTCGTCTTGCCCCCGCCGTTCGACGCCAGAAGCCCGATGAACTCCCGCTCATCTATGGAGAGATTTATACCGTCTAGTGCGCGAGTCCCATCTTCATATACGTATACTAGGTCCCTGACTTCCAGGTATGACAACCGTTACCTCCAGTAAAAATCGAGCGTCAGCAATAAAAGAAAGAGCGATGAGAACAGAATGCCCGCGCTTAAGTCGCTCCTTCGTAGAGCTTGCGGCCTTTCGATATAGATAGCCCCGTTGTAGCCCCGGAGCAACATTGCGTCGTGCGTCGCTTGGGCTTGGTCGAAGACGCGGGCAAAGAGCGACCCTACCAGCGTGCCCCAAGATCTCAATCCGGTCAAGAGACCCCGGTAGCCGAGGCGCAGGCGCTGCGAGTCCATAATGCTCTGCGCTTCTTCTATAAAGACGAAAATATACCGGTAAGCGAACGCGAGAACGGCCAGCCATTCCTCCGAGACCCTTAAGAACTTGAGCGCGCTCAATATTTTGTGGAGCGGTGTGGTCATACTTAAGAAAATAATCGACGATGTCCCGGCGAGCACCCGGCCCGCGATCAATATCCCTTTTTCGATGCCCTCCCGATAGAGGGGGACCGATAAACCCATGGCCTCCAGGGTGTAGATCGGCGTCTCGCCGAAAAACAATCCCTGTAGGAGAAGTATCACACCGGCCATAAAGAGCGGGGCGGCAAGGCGCGCCAACACCATCTTGGGCGGAATCCCTATCATGACGAGGGCGCCCAAAGACGCGAACATAACAGTGATGAGTATAGGTAAGTCCTTGCTGACCAGGACAAGTACGAGAACGGCAAGCACGAAAAACAACTTGACGCGCGCGTCGATCGCCGTCAAAACGTTGCTTCTTTGCGCAAAATAATCCGAGAAAATCTCGACATTGTGCCTTCGCATATATATTCTCCGGCTCGCATCTGCCCTGCCAAGCCCTAGCTTCTAATCAGATTTGTTCCCAGCCGTCTCCGGGTCTTTAGCGGCACCCTTAAAGACAACCCGCCAATAGTAGCCCATGATAAACCCCCCTATAGTGCCGGCGAGCAAGAAGACAAATAGCAGCAGGTCGCCCTGGTCGGTATTGATGAAAGGCGCCCATGCGGGCCGTCCGGCCTGTTCCGCGTAGTGCTCGACGACGGCCTCGTCGACACCCGACCATTCGCCGGCGAACGCTGGTCTTGTGAGCGGGCCTGCGGCAAGCGCGAACGACGCCAAGCACAGCATGCGCCAAGCCCAACCCGTAAAACGCCTAAACTGCCTGCTCATAAGATATCCCCTTTCCCGATTGCGGCGCTTGGTCGATGATGCCGAGCTTGACCAGAATATCCGGTCTCCTGCTCAACATGAATGCGAAGAAACCAGCGGCAGCGAAACCTTCCAGGATTCCTAAGGGTAGCTGCGTTGGAATAAAGGCGATAAGAATGGCCTTGAACATACCGGCAAAACCCTGCGAGCCGCCCAAGCCGAGCGCCAACTCGAGCGCGGTCGTGGTGTAGGTCGCCCAGTCCGAGAGGACCCCCGCAAAAAAAGCCGCGACGGTCAGCGGTGCTTTGAGGCGCACCAGCAACTTGAAGACAAGAAAACCCGAGAACGCACCGGCGACGCCCATCGAGAGGATATCCGCTCCCCAGGTGGTGATACCGCCGTGCGCGAGAAACAACGCCTGTATCAAGAGCGCGACCGAGGTCGCGACAACGGTAGCAAAAGGCCCGATGATGATAGCGGCCAAGCCCGTGCCGGCGGGGTGTGAGCAAGTCCCGGCCGAGGGCACCGGTATCGGCATCGCCGATATAATAAAAACCGCCGCCGCTACCATGCCGACAAGAGGCAGGTAAGCCGGCATACTCAAGCTTTTTCGACGCATCTCCCGCACCCCGTAGACGACGAATGGGAGCGCGACCAAATACCAGGCCCCCGCCCACGGAAGCGGAAGGATGCCCTCCGCGATATGCATGGCGTACGCGGGAGCGGCGCCCATGCTGAGCATTGCGACTGACAACGTAAGAACTGCTGCTAAACGTTTCACTTTGACCCCCTTTGATTGTTGAGCGGCTGCTGAAAACAAGAACTCACCAACCACACAAAAAAGCCCGGCCATTATCGACCAAGGCTTACCGCCCACTCCGGCCTCGGAAGTGGTCTCCCTTGCATGTCCCAGGCAGGTCTCCTGGCTTCCGGATCTTCGCTTGCCACGCCTTCCCGGCCTTTGCGGATTTAACCCCGCTCTTGCCAGTGACATCTATGGCTTGCTCCCCGATTACAGTGACGGGCTCGCGCTGGACTTTCACCAGCTTCCCTATTCTACGCCGACAATTCTTGATACAGTCGCACGTCACCTGGGACCTATATGATTTGGCGCCAGTTTACCATAGCGCAACATCGTTCGCAAATAATATCGCACCCTAATCGGCAGAGCTAGCGGGTACTGTTGGCTTCGGCACACAGTCGTTTGTTTAAGCAAAAAGGGCGCGCGTCGTTGCCGAGCAGGTTTTGGAGTTCTTCTTCAGCGATTAGGCATTAAAGCGACTTGAAAATCGATTCATATATCTGAATCATCGCCGGGCCCATGATTACCACTAGAATCGCTGGGAAAATGCAGATGATTAGCGGGAATATGATTTTTACCGGCGCTTTCTGGGCCATCTCCTCGGCTCTTTGCCGGCGTTTGATTCGCAGCTCGGTCGCTTGTACTCTGAGCACTTTGCCGATGCTTATACCAAAGACCTCGGCCTGCAACATAGCTAAGATAAATGAGCCCAGCTCATTGACTTGCGTGCGGTGACCCAGGTTGCGAAATGCGTCACTTCGAGCGGTCCCGAGCTGTATTTCCTGCAACAACCGGAAGAACTCCTCGGAGAGCGGCCCCGTCGTATTTCTGACCACCTTTTGCATAGCGGAATCAAAGCCCAACCCGGCCTCGACACTTATCGTCAAAAGGTCGAGCGTATCGGGGAGCGCGAGGCGTATCGCCTTCTGTCGGGCGGCGCTTTTTTGATTGAGCCAGATGTCGGGGACGAAGAAACAGAGCACCGCGAATATGAGTGCGAGCAGAACGTGACCGGCGCTTCTTCCCGCGAAGAGGATAGCGGTTGAGGCGATACCGCCTCCAATCACCAGACACGAACCCTTATATGCGAGAAACCGGTCGGCGTCGAACTCCCTCGCTGTCCCCGCCAGCACCAGCCGCTGCCGGGTGCCCTCCATAAAACCGACCGGCGTAAGCCTCGTGCCGATGCGCAGGAAGACGCGGAAAAACGGCAGGAGCACCCTGGTCAAGAACGGCTCGCGCAATTCATCATCGATTGCCGAGACACCATCATACGAGTTGAGACGCCTAAGCGAGCTTTTGACCGATATACGATTGCTCGCCGCCATCGTGGCCGAGACGCTCAACAAAAACGACGCTGCAAAGAGTGACGCCAGTGAGACAAACAAGACTGCTGAATTCATAACTTCTCCTCCTAGACCTCTACCGCCACTACCCGTTTTAGCCAAAAACCGCCGATAACGAGCATCGATGCGGCCGCACCGAGCATCGCGAGACCCAGCGAGTGCGTAAAGAGCAGCATGAGATAACCCGGATTAATCACCCACAACAGCAGGCTTACCGCGAACGGCAGCGCAAAGAGAATCGCGGCCGAGAGCCGGCCCTCGGCGGTCAAGACCAGTATCTGGCGGCTTACCTGGTCGCGGTCGCGAATGGTCGACGCCAGTATCTCCAATATCTCCGCCAGGTTGCCGCCGACTTCGCGCTGTATGCGAACGGCCATGACCGTCCAGTCAAAATTACTGCTCGCGACACGCACGGCCATGTTGTCGAGGGCTTGGTCTAGCGGCAAACCCAATCTTGCTTCGCTCAAAACCCGTTTGAACTCGACCGACATCGGCGGCGAGGTCTCTTTGACCGTCATATCGACCGCCTGCATAAAACTGTAGCCCGCCTTTAGCGCGCCGGCTATAAGCGTCAGCGTATCCGGCAACTGCTCGTGAAACCTATTCTCGCGCTGCTTTTTAACACGCTTCAGCCCTAAGACGGGCAGAACGATTGCGATGATCGAGAGTAAGAGAGTGCCGCCCGGCCCCCAGAGACTGTAGCCGATGACCGCGACTACAGCGAGCGCCATGGCGTGAAAGAAAAGATACTCGGACGCCCGCAGCGGAATGCCGGCCCGGTCTATCAACATCTGCAGATTGCCGACGAACGGCTTCTTGCTGATGAGCGGGGTCATCCACTCGATAAACTTTGTCACCACGGTCTTAATCGTCACCGGGCCGTCGTCTCTCGTCTTAGTGAATCGTATATATTTCTCGACCTGACGACCGAAGAATTTCCGTATCGGCGAGCGCATAAGGAGAACGCCGAAGATAAAGAGAAAGAAGCTCAAGAAATACACGCCGATTATCCAACCCATCATGACGCCGTCCCCCTGCCGATATATTCGAACTGAAAGACCTCTCCGGGCAGCGGAATGCCCAAATCTTGGAGGCGCTGCGCGAACTTCGGGCGGATGCCGGTCGATTTGAGCTTGCCCTTGAATTTGCCGGCTTCATCGAGCCCCATCGAAAAATCGAAGAGGAAGAGGTCTTGGAGGGTGATGATGTCGCCCTCCATGCCCTGCACCTCGGTCACATGTGTGATTCGCCTGGTCCCGTCGCGCAGCCTGGCCTGCTGAATGATGATATCGATGGCCGATGAGACCTGCTCGCGGATAGCGCGAATCGGCAGCTCCATACCGCTCATCAACACCATCGTCTCGAGCCTCGACAGAACGTCGCGCGGTGAATTGGCGTGAACCGTTGAGAGCGAGCCGTCGTGGCCCGTGTTCATCGCCTGGAGCATATCGAGTGCCTCGCCGCCGCGCGCCTCGCCGACGACTATTCTGTCGGGGCGCATACGCAGGGCGTTTCTAACCAGGTCGCGGATGGCGACCTCGCCTTTGCCTTCGATATTGGCCGGTCTCGACTCGAGCTGGACGACATGGTCCTGGTGGAGCTGCAACTCGACCGCGTCCTCTATCGTCACGATACGCTCGTCGGTCGGAATAAAGGAGGAGAGCACATTCAAGGTCGTAGTCTTGCCGGAGCCCGTACCGCCGGAGACGATGACATTGAGCCGGCCCCGGACGCAGGCCTCGAGAAACATCGCGACCTTCGGGGCCAAGGTGCCGAAACCTATCAGGTCTTCGACTTTGAAGGGGTCGGCCGCGAACTTCCTTATTGTGAGCTTCGGGCCGCCTATAGCCAACGGCGGGATTATTGCGTTCACCCTCGACCCGTCCTGCAGGCGCGCATCGACCATCGGCACGCTCTCGTCGATACGCCGGCCGACCTGGGCGACTATCTTCTCGATGATTCGCCGCAAATGGTTCTCGTCGAGGAACTTCTCACCTGATAATTCGAGCTTACCAAAGCGCTCGATGTATATCGATTCGGCCCCGTTGACCATTATCTCTGTCACCTCGGTGTTCTTGAGAAACTGGTCGAGCGGTCCGTAACCCAGAACGTCGTTGCTTATCTCCTCGTTGAGGCGGCTCTTCTCGGCCGGCGAGAGCTGTGTCTGCTCCCTGGCCATCAACTCTTTGAGCTTATCGGCTATCTTGGCCTTTAGCTCATCGCTGCTGGTAGAGCGGTCGTACAGCTCCGGACCCAGCGCCTCGATAAGCTGCTGGTGAATCCGCTTGTTTATCTCATCGAGAATCTGCCGGCGGGGTACCTCCGGGACATCCTCTACCGCACGAGCTTCAGTAAGCCTCTGGTGTAATGACATCTTTTGCTCCTTTCAAAAGCGGCGCGCAATGCGGCCGTCGCTTGCGCTAACCGCTTAGCCGCACATTTATCCAGTCCGGCCGGTATTTGTTGACATAAAATAAAGCCAGCTCTTCGATTTCCCTGCTGACGGGGATTTTCGGGGCATCCATTACGACCGGAACCCCTTTGTTTACCGACAGGGAGACCGCTTTGTCCGAGGGAATTTTGGCGATGGCCCGCATGCCGAGAACCTTCTCTATCTCGACTACTTTTAGCCCCACATTGGTCTCCACACGATTTATGACCATCTTCTGGCGCTCACGGGCGTATTTGAGGTCGTCCAAGGTTTTGAGGCAAAGCTTGATGTTTTTCAAGCTCAGCATATCCATCGTCACGACGACGCATATCTCATCCGACTGGTCGAGCACGGCGAGGACGTTGTCGTTGAAGGACGCGGGAGTATCTATGATGATAAAATCGGCGTAGCGCTTGAGCGCCGAGATTATCGAGCCTGTCGACTGCGCGTCGATGAGGTCCGCCGATTCGGGCTCCTTCGGAGCAAGAATCACCTTGGCTCCGCTCGCATGGCCAATTAGCAGGTCTTCAAACCGATTTTCGTCGAGCTCACCCAGGTTTTCGACGAAATCCAGCATCGTCGCGCTGGGGTTTAGCCCCATCGCGATACCGACATCGCCGAACTGGAGGTCGAGGTCGACTACGACCACGCGGCTCTCGAACTGCCGCGCAATCGAGGCGGCGATATTGGTCGAGAGTACCGTCTTGCCGACGCCGCCCTTAGTGCTGAAGACCGTGATTACGACCGCGCTCTGGTCCGGTGTTTGCGTCTCGTCTTTAATCGCCAGCTGCTGCGCATAGCCCGCCGCAGTCTGGATGGAGCCGATTATCTTCTCGGGGTCGACGGGAATCTGTATTACCTCGACCGCATTCGCCTTTATCGCGGCCATTTTCATGTTGGCGGTGACGTTGCGCGAAAACAGCAGGCACCCGATAGGATAGCCGGCAGTCAGTTTCCTGGTGAACTGCACGGCAAGCTCGGCGCCCATTCCGGGTCCGATTATTATGACATGCGGCTCTTGTTGGTCGGCTGCGATAAGCGCCCGGTTCAAATCGGGAGCTACCGCGACTATCGCCATGTCGCTTCTGTTTTCAAGAAGTCGCCCGACCTCGGCCGCAAATTGGGGGTCGGGGTCGACGAGAGCGAGTTTTATCATCTTCCTCCCCCTACTCAAATACCGACTGCACGGTCTGGCCGGCAGTCTGCTCATACGCATCGTTCGCGACATGGCGCAGGCCGAGCCAGACGTGGCCTTTTTCCGCCGCGAAGACCAGCTTTTCCGCGTGTGCGGGCGTTACGGCGACCGTCACGGTCTTCTTGCCGACTCCCGACTGCTGTCCTTTGACAAACCCGTCACCCTGCTCGCCCGCTCCTGAATCCGAGGTGACCAAAATCTCGACGTTCTGGAGCATGACCCGCGTAGTGTCGATATCACCCGGGCCGGGGCTTAATGTCGCGATAACATCTATACGGTCGCCGGGTCGCAACGCTCCACCGACCCCCGTAACCTCGTCTACCGCTATCGCCACCGCGATTTTGCCCTCCGGCACCCTGTAAGCCAAACCGGACTCGTCGACCCGTTTGAGCTTGGCCCGCGTGAGCTGCTCCCCTTTGCCGAGATCGGAACCGAGAACCCTCTCTGTGTGGCCTTTTATCGAGGTGATGGCACCATCGGCGACATATTGTCGCGGAATTTTCTCCGACACCAGGGCGCCGCTCGCAAAGAGCTCGACGACCGTTAAGCCCGCGTCGATCGATTTCTTGGCGACGACCACCTCGACCAGCTCCTGTCCTTGGACGAGGGAGGCCCTGAGCTGTGCGATATAATACGCCGCTCCCACAGTTGCCCCCGCCGCCAATATGAGCGAGATTAGAACGATCATAAACCGCGATTTCACTTCTGTTTCCTCCTCGGTCGGTCTTGAATTATCGACTATCCTTTATCGATTACAAACAGCTCGTTTCGACAGAGAATGTCATTTCACGAGCCAAACGGTATCGACGCCGAAATATGCATCGGGCGCCGACCCTTGAACACCGCTTACGACTGTGCCGTCGGTGAAGTAACCGGTGATGGTCTTAGGTTGGCCCGAAAAGTCAAAGCCGGTGATGACGAACTCAGCAAATCCGATGACCTGGTATTTACCTTTGCTGCCGCCCCCTTGCGTATAGCTATATACGGGGACGACGATACTGGGGTCGCTCTGCCTGCGCCACTCCATGGCGTCTTTGAGGACCACCTTCATACCGGTACCATTTGCTATCGAGCCGGCATAGACATAATCGGGAAAGCCCTTCCGTATCCACTCGTCATACTGCGGGATGCCATTGCTGCCTCCGTCAAAATCGCATAGCCAGAAATACCCGCGCTGCGCGCTGTTGCCGGTATCCGCGGCTATCGTCTTGTTGTTGCCGAGAGTCGTCAGGTAGGCGGTGTTCTTTATCGTACCGACCGAGCCGGAGGTCGCCCTCACCGCAAACCGCATTATCCGGTAGTCGCCCGGCGCGACATTCGCAAAGCTCCAGGTGACCTCTTTGGTCGAGGCACTGTATGAGCCGCCGCTATCGGCCGACCCGTTTATATACACCGTGCCGTCGGGAAGCGGGTCACGAACGCTTACGCTCTCGCTCTTATTGCCCGTATTGTTGTAGGTGATGGCGTAAGTAATGGTGTCGCCGTTTATAGTTTGAAGCTTGCTGAACGCTTCGAGCGGCCGGTCCTCACCGAGCTCGAACGAGCCCGCTCTGGAGGCGCCTGAATGATCCTGGACCTTTTGGAGCGGCACTATAAACGGGACGAGTTTTGCGACCCCGTTCGCGGAGCCCATCGCCGCCGTCGACTCGGCCTTGACCAGCGCGGCTTCCTGGCCGACCAGGCCGGAGAAGAAGATGCGGCGCTCGGTCTGCGCGACGACGCGCACCCGGTCTACCGCCGGAAACCCCACGTCGACCAGCCGTGGCGCGACGTTGGCGTTGACCGACACATACTGCACCGCTTCGGCTTTGGCCTCGACGATGCTGCGGCCTTCGGAGATATCCATGGCGGCAGCCAGAGCGGCGGCGTCGGTACTTGTCTGCAGCTGCCGGCGCTCCTGGTATAGCAGGCCGATGTCAGCCACAACGGCGACACTAAGAAGCAGGGCTACCAAAGCTGCGGTCACGACTACAATCACCGCTCCGCCCTCGTTTTTAAGTCTTTGACCGATTCTCATCTCAATTCTTCTCACTTTAATACTCGATTCTCATCCTGGCTTTACTGGAGAGGTGGACCTTGGTCGTGGCAAAGAGAGGGATGCGCAGCGGCCTATCGTATGCGACCACAACCTCTACGGGCGCACCGTGGCGCGCTATACCATCCGCGGAATAATAGGCGATAGAAACAGAACTCGGTTTGACCGGGTAGGCGCGCGCGACGACTTCGGCTTCGCTGAACTCGCCGACCGCCGCCATCCGGGCTCCCTCGCGGGCGGCGTGCGTTATCGCCAGATAATCGCGGTACACGAGGCCGAATTCAAAGATTCCGAAGAGTATCACGACTAGGACCGGGAGAATGATGGCAAACTCCACCGAGCTCGCACCCGCTTCGTTTCGTATATTCACTGAACTCGCTTTTGGTTTGGTTCTCATAATCACACCTGATTGATTTACCGGTTGGAAGATTGATGCCCCGCGCTCACGCGCGGGGCATGGTCAAAGTGATAGTGCGTTACCCTAGATTAGATACGATTGTTTGAAAGGCGCCTTGAATTTTAGTGCCGAGGATAACGACTGTTCCAATGATGACTGCTGCGATAAGCGCTACCATGATGCCGTATTCTACTGCGGTTGCACCACTCTCTTCCCGTAAGTACGTCGCCAATTTTCCGTAAAACCATGCTAACATCTTGAAAACCTCCTGATTTATCCGAGACCGCTCACTATGGCTTGAAAAGCGGCTTGCATCTTAGACCCAAGGATTGTGACCGTTCCGATGATTACGGCTGAGATAAGTGCCACCATGATGCCGTATTCTACAGCGGTGGCCCCGGCCTCATCGTTCGCGAACAGTTGCGCCTTCTTGATTAGTGCTTTAAACATTTGTTCCTCCCCTGAAAAAACCTGATTCCCGTTCATCGTATGTGCTAGTCTCATTGTGCTGTTCTGTACTATTTGTACAGTTATCGGATGTTTTGCGCCTCCTCTTTAGTAATATCTGGTAATTGTTGGCAAATATCTTTATTTATTGTGCAGTACTGTGCTTATTGTGCAGTCTTTGGAGTAAGAAAAAAGCCGTACAAAAAGAGCGCGGCGCTCTTAGACGGCCTTCCACTGGGCGTAATCCCAGTTGTGTTTGCCTTTCGGTATAAGTTCGAGGTCTTCCATCTTCTTGACCATCAAGACTTCGCTGACATTAAAGAGATCCGCCAAAAACTTGTGGTCGTTAAACCAACTATAGGCTTCTTGTTTCAATAATGACGTGGGGATACAAAGCTCCAGCGCGAAGACATCCGCCTCCCTGTGATAATGGTCTTTGTCCGGACTTCTTTGGTAGCCTAGATCATCGTTGTGGAGCTTGTAGTGCCCGAGTTCATGGGCGATAGTAAATCGCTTGCGGCTCTCGGGCATCATCTTGTTTATTACAATATAGAAATCGTCGTGGTATCGCGTGAGCATGCCGTAAAACCAGCTGTCGGTCGACATCTCGACGACCTCGATGCCCAGCCGGTACGCTATCCCGCGCACGTCGACCGGGAGTTTTGTGATGTTGCACTCTTTTATCAGGTTGTTAGCCTGTTCTTTGATGTGGTTGTGTGTGTAGATGGGCATGGGTACCGCCTTACTCTTTACCCTCGGCTCTGCGTTTCGCTTTTATGATCTCGAGCACGTCGAGCATGAGCCGCCGCTCGTCGGTGGAGAAACCCGGGTCCGCCATGAGCAACGCTTCGATGTTGACCTTCTCATCATTGCTCTGTGCGATTGCCTCGCCCATAAGCCAAGCGACAGAGATGCCATAAAAATCGGCAAGCTGCTTCAGGCGCGGCATGGGAATTCTACGCCTTCCATTCTCATACATGGCAAGTATCGATTCCTTGAACTCACCTTTTGTTAAGCTCTCGATATCTTTGCGGCTCAGATCTCGACTCTCCCTAACGTGCCTGAGTCGCCAGCCTACATCCTGCTCATACATTTCAGAATCCTTTACAACGAGTGCGGTATGCTCACCGCCAAGCTTTCATAACGATGTTATCGGCAAATTTTACCAGCATGTTTAGAAAATATGTCCAGTTTTTACTCATGCACTTATTGTGCATTTTTGACGTCACAACTATAACAGGTGGTAGGTTGCTTTGCAACCGTTTGTTTTTGCGGTGCTGGAAAGAGGGTCTTAGCCGACGAATATTCTTCGAATATCCTGCTCCAGTTCGGGACGGGTAACGAGCAAAACGCTGTCCCCGGCTCTTATGGTCGTCTCTCCGTGCGGCACTATCACGGATGTGTCTCGCAACAAAGCGACCGCGACCGCGTTTCTTGGAAAGCCAATGTTCTTGACCTTTTTGTCGTGTGCCGGCGAGGTTGGGCTGACCGTCACTTCCACGAGCGAGAGTTTACCGACCTTCAGTTTTAACAGCGTCACCACATCGCTTAGGGATAGCTCTTCCGAAATCAATTGGAGGATTATCTGGGGGCTGCTCACCGCTACGTCAACACCCCATTTTTCGTCAAAGAGCCACTGGTTGCGGGGGTCGTTTATCCTGCCGATTACGCGCGGGGTTTTATAGACCTCTTTGGCAAGCTGTGATATCACCAGGTTGTCCTCGTCGTCTCCGGTGACGGCGACGACTATATCGGCCTTGAGTATGCCCGCGGTTTCGAGGTCCGCGGGTGATGTCGCGTCTCCCGTGTATGTTGCGATATTAGGCATGTTCTTAACGGTTTCGAGATTGGCCTCGTCCAGGTCGATGAGGCCGATGCTGTAGGTCTCTTCAAGGCTAAGCGCGAGAAAGCGCCCGACTTGTCCGGCTCCCGCAATCAAGATGTACATCGCTTGCCTCCTAAGATACGGCACTAATAAATTCCTCAAGCTTGCCGACCGCAAACTTGCTGACGAGCACCTCGGCTACGTCTCCTTGCTCAAAAATCGCACCCGGTGCCGGGATAAACGAGCGGCCATGGCGGGTGATAACCGCGACGCTTAGCTCACCGGGTATGGCGATGCTCTCTATCGTCTTGCCGAAGAGGCCGACCGGGATCACTGCCCTGACCAGCTCGACCTCCCCGCTTCCGAAAGACAACTGCACGTCGAGGGCACGATGTGTTATCAGCTCTTTGATTCGGTTCGCCGCCCAAGTCGTTGTCGAGATGGTCGAAACGCCAAGGTGCGCGAATATGTTCGCTCGCACTGGGTCGAGAATCCGTGAGACGACACGGGGCACCGAATATGTCTCCCGCGCAATCCGCGCGGAGACAATGTTGAGATTATCGTCCGCGGTCACCGCTATGAATGCGTCCGCCTTGTCGATGCCCGCTTTTTCTAGTGTGCTCTGGTCGATGGCATGGCCCAGGATTCGCTCGCCCGAGAACGATTTCGACAGGCGCTCGAAAGCTTTAGCCTCCCGGTCTATTACAACTATTTCATGACCATTCATAGCGAGCGAATTTGCCAACTCGGACCCGAGACGCCCGCAACCTGTAATGATAATACGCACGTTGAACACCTCTTATACTCTCTATTCCCCTTTATGCTTTAAAGTTATTAAGCCGCGCCGCACAATCCATTTCCTCGTCTCATCCGCGAGCAATATGGTCGGTGTTAACAGGAACAGAAAGAGCCAGTCGGTATAGCGGAGCGCCGCCGTGTGGAAGATTGGTTGAAAGAACGGCGCGTAAACGATGAGTGATATGAAGAATAACTCGCTTGCGATGCCCCACAGATAGAACTTGTTTGTTAGAAATCCTTTCTTTAGGATAGAAGCGCGTTCGGTTCTCACCGCAAACCCGTTACCGATTTGCATGGTTACGATGGATGCCAGGACCATCGTCGTCGCGAGGACATAGACCTCACCCGAGGCGGCGAGCGTCTCTCCCGGGCGCCAACCGTTTTGGTAGTAGATGAAATAATATCCGGCCATGCCGGCCGCCGCCTCGATCGGGCCGAGAAACAAGTATGCCCTGGTTATAAGCGGTATATCTAAAAGACGTTTGTTTCTCGGGCGAGGCGGGCGGTCCATCACGTCCGGTTCGGGCGGCTCCAAGCCTAGCGCCAGCGCCGGAGCGAGGTCGGTTCCCAGGTCGATTGCGAGTATTTGCAGGATGGTCAGGGGCAAGGGAATACCGAGCATCACAAAGAGGATAAAAGGGACCATCTCGGGTATGTTGCTGGCGAAGATATAGGTGATGAAGCGGCGAATATTATCGTACACCGCCCTGCCTTCTTCAATCGCACTGACAATACTGGCGAAATTGTCATCGGCAAGCACCATATCCGCCGCCTCCCGCGCCACATCCGTGCCGCTGACACCCATCGCGATTCCAATATCCGCCCTCTTTAAAGCCGGGGCGTCGTTGACGCCGTCACCGGTCACTGCGACGATTTCGCCGCGCGACCGGAGGGCTTCGACAATGCGCATTTTGTGCTCCGAAGCAACGCGGGCGAATATCACGTTCTCCTCAGCGACGACATCCCGGAGCCGTTCATCCGGCATTCCCTCTAAGTCGGGACCGCTGACAACCGTTGCCGGCCCTTGAATGATTCCGATTTTGCGCGCTATCGACTCAGCGGTCAGGCCATAGTCGCCTGTTATCATGATGATTCTTATCCCAGCCCGGTGAGCCAGCTTGACCGCGTTTTCCACTTCGGGACGCGGCGGGTCGAGCATCGCCATCAACCCGAGAAAGACGAG
>JAUXNY010000129.1 GCA_030682615.1 Candidatus Aquicultor sp.
CTTCTTTTAAAGGTCGTTCCGGTCGAGCTATCCGATAGGGAGCAAGCGCGTGTCTCTCGCCGCGAAAACCTGCTCCGTCTCGACGTCGGCGGATGGCGTTTCGAGACAAATACCGATTCGACCGCCGGTTAAGGGCTGGAAAGGTGAGTATGAAGACGAGATTGCTTACCGCATCGGATATCTCAAGCATAATGCAGATGAAGGATGTTCTTAGCGCGGTCGAAACCGCGTTTCGCGACCGCGCGTATGCTCTTTGAGGTCGCCAAACGCGAGGGCATCGGCTACGAGTTCGACATGCTCTAGGAAATAGTCACGCCGTCAAGACGTACGGACGGCACGCTCTCCGCAGAACAAAAAATCAAACCTGCTCAGGTGATGGTCATTACACGTGTTTGACCGCCCTGCGTCCTTCCTGGTAACGTTGGAAGTAGCACGCGAGGAAAATGGTGAGGATATAGTGTTTGGCTGGACGGGAAAGATACTCAAAGTCGATTTGACGAGCGGCGCGGCGCACCGCGAAGATATCCCCGAAGACATCTTATTGGGGTCTTTGGGCGGCAGAGGCCTGGGCGTGCGTCTTATGCGCGATTTCTATGGGCTCGATCCGTTCCACCCCGATATGCCGCTTATCTTCGCCGTAGGGCCGCTCTGCGGCACTTCATCGCCGACTTCGGCCAGGATGTCGGCAGTCTCACGAAGTCCACTCACAGGGACGATTTACGACTCCTCCTGCGGCGGCTTGTTTGCGCACAAATTAAAGGCCGCGGGGCTCGATGCTCTTATGATTACGGGCAAAAGCGACAGACCGGCATATCTTAAGGTGACCGGCGAGGAATCGTCGGTCGATGACGCGTCGTCGCTATGGGGGCTCGACACGTTAGACACAATGACGGCTTTAATGGAGCACGGCAGTGTTGCGGCGATAGGCCCAGCGGGCGAGAACGGCGTGCTCTTCGCAAACATTATGGTCAATGCAGCAAACTCGGTAGGTCGTGGGGGGCTGGGTGCCGTCATGGGTGCGAAAAACCTTAAAGCGGTGGTGGTCGATGGGGGTGCTAAAACGCTCATCGCCGATGAGGAGGTTTTTAAGAAAGGTCGCGAGGATGTTATGCGCCTCTTCAAGGCATCGCCGATAATCTTCGGCGAGCTTGGGATTAGCGAATTCGGTACGCCGGCGCTGGTCGACCTGATGAAGCAGCGCCGGATGACTCCGACCGCCAATTTCAGCAAGACCTATTTCGAGGCGGCGAGCGATTACGCGGGCCCGGCGCTTAAGCGGACTTATCAGGCGAAGAAGGAGGGCTGCTTCGGTTGCCCGATACGTTGCAAGAAGGTAGACTCGTGCGGCAAAGCGCTCCCCGAATACGAGAGCGCGTCGCACTTCGGCGCGCTCAACAACAATAGCGATATCCACTCCATAGTCAAATCGAACGAGCTATGTAACGCGCTCGGCATGGACACGATAAGCATGGCGTCGACGATCGCCGCCTACGGTGAGGCCAAAGGCAGGTTTTTCGCGCCGGATGAGATAATCGAGCTGGTCAAGAAGACGGCTCTGCGAGAAGGTGGGGGTGATGACCTGGCGCTCGGCTCGGCGAGGGTTTGCGCAGTGCTGGGAGTGCCGCAGCTCTCGATGTCGGTCAAGGGTTTGGAGCTGCCCGCTTATGACCCGCGCGGCGCCTACGGTATGGCGTTGGCTTACGCGACGAGCAATCGCGGCGGCTGCCACCTGCGCGCGTATCCTATCGCCAATGAGATTCTGCGCAAACCCGTGGCTACCGACCGGTTTTCATTCTCGGGAAAAGCGCGCATCATCAAAATCGCCGAGGATACGAATGCGGTAGCCGATTCGCTCCTAACCTGCAAGTTTGCAATCCTGGCAGCCTCGCTCGAAGAATACGCGCACATCCTGACCGGAGTCACCGGGGTAGAGTATTCAGCGCAGAGCCTGCTCAAGATAGGCGAGCGAATCGTCAAAGAAGAGCGGCGTTTCAACTGTGACAACGGCTTTTCAGCCAAGGACGACATGCTTCCAAAGCGGTTCTTTACGGAAGCGGGGACATCCGGCGACGGCATAGAGATACCACCCATCGACGAGTCTCGTTTTATCGAGGAGCTTAAGAAATACTATAAAATGCGCGGCTTGAACGCCAATGGGTGTTTTGAGCAGTAAGCGATAGAAGCATAGAGCAAGCACTAAATAGAAACAGCAAGCACTAAACAGTAAGCGGAAAGCCCTATGAGGGAGAGGTTGATTCTTGCGCGACCAAATCGAAAAATACACCGACAAACTACTCAAAGACGGCTTGGCGATGCCCGGGTCGATACGCTTTTACGCGCTCGACGATGAGCTGATTGTATCAAAGGATGATGACTGGAAACCGGTTTTCGAGGCAGTCCTCGAGGAGCTTAGCGTCGTCGGCTTGCTTTTGGCGGAGCCTACATTGCCATTTGCAGATAATCTCATCGCGCGCTCATCCGATTCAGACACCCGCATTTACCCGAAGGATAGCGAGGTCAAGACCTTTCTCCACGATATCCCGTTTATCAGGAGAAGCGCACTTGGCGAGGCGGGCGAGTTAGCCAAGGCTATCGCGACTATTTTGCGCGAGCGAAAGGGCCTCATAATCGAAGGGGTCGGCTTCGTCGCCACCGGCACCGTAACGCTTGAGCAGGCATATATCACATACTCATCGATATTTCACGCGACCTTCATCAAATATTTGCTCGAACTTTTGGAGCATGGATGGCAACTTCCCGGCGAGCAAGAGGCGCTTGAGCGATTCAAGAACGACTGGTCACAGCCGTACGATGTCGAAAAACTAGCGTTTCGCGATGGCCCGCTAACCGCGCGCTCCGAAATAATAGAGGAGATATGCGCTGTCGGCCGCTACACTGTCGAGAGTGGCCTGGTCGACTCGTTTTTCGGCAACATCAGCCTCTTCGACGACGGCATCATCTATATCTCACAGACCGGCGCATCCCTGGACGAGCTCGAAGGGTTAATCGACCCGGTCCCGATGGACAATTCCTCGACCTACGGGATTACCGCATCGTCAGAGCTGCCCGTTCACCGGCGCATTTATGAGACTTCAAACTATTCGACCATCGTCCACGGCCATCCCAAGTTCTCGGTCATCATGTCGATGCTCTGCGAAAAGCGCGCGGCTTGCGAAATCGCCGATTGCGGTAAGGATTGCCCGGAAACAAGGTTCATTAACGGTGTTCCAATCGTCTCCGGCGAGATAGGCGCGGGTGGAATAGCTAAAACGGTGCCACCGGTCGTTAAAGAGCATGGGCGGGCGCTGGTCTATGGCCATGGGCTGTTTTGCGCGGGTACTAATGATTTCAAAGATGCCTTTAGCGGGATGGTTCAAGTGGAAACGCTCTGTCGCAAGCGCTATTTCGAGATGCTCGCCGCCAACCTTTAACTTGGTTTCTTCTTCTCCAGCTTGACGATATCTTTAAGCTGGTAGTGGAGCCATTTGATGGAGTTGTTGCGCGTGACTATCTCTTTCATAATAGCGGAGCGTGTCGCTTTGTCGCGCTCGGACATAGTAAGCGCCTGGTAAAGCGCATCCGCTGTCCCATCGATATCGAACGGGTTTACGACCAAGCCCGCATCGCGCAACTCCTCACTGGCGCCCGCGTTTTCCGACAGCACCAGCACGCCGTTTCGCTTGTTGACGACGGGCCCCTCTTTGGCCACCAGGTTCATCCCATCATATATCGGGTTGACCAGTAAGACGTCGTAGACTTTAAGGGCGGCGACCGATTCCTCATAGTTATCGTAGAGGCGCAGGTAGATAGGCGTCCAGTCGGCGGTCTTCAAGCGGTTATTTATATCCGCAACCGCCTGCTCTATCTCAATACGGTAATCCGTGTATTCCTTGATGTTCTCCCTGGTGGGGTAGAGAAGAGCGAGGAATTTGACTTGGCCTGCCAGCCCGGGGTGCTTTTCCAGGAGCGTCTCGAACGCCCGGAAACCCCGAACTATGTTTTTCGAAAGATCGCTCCTGTCCGAGCGCACGATGAGTTTGAGACCCTCATAATCCTTTTCCAGCCGTGCTTCGTAGTCGTTGACTGGGTCGGTCTCGCTAAAGGTCTGCAGCGATGTGTGGTCGATGGAAATCGGGTAGGCGCGCACATACACATCTCGTTCTTTCCAGCGGACAGTGCGTCGTCTCCAGTTCACGCGACAGCCCAAGAGCTTCCGGCAGCACAGCAGAAAGTTATTGGCATAGCGACGAGACTGAAACCCGACAAGGTCGTTGCTGAGTATGCCTTCTAGTAGCTCGACCCTGAATTGTTGTGGCAGGACGCTTAAATAGTCGGGTTCGGGCCACGGGATATGAGTAAAGTGAAAGAGCAGGGGTTTATCGGTCATCTCGCGTATATGCTTCGCCGCAGTGTAAAGGTGGTAGTCCTGGAGCATGATGATGGGTCGCTCATGTCCCCGGCACGCGTCAACGGCGGCCTCCGCGAAGATTCTATTAGCCGCGACGTAGCCGTTATGCCAGGCGTCGTGAACCTCGCTCGTAAATGATGGGTTTTTTGCCAGGTCCCAAATGTAGTGCTGGATGAACCAGAGGAGCGGATTGCTGATGACATTGTAATACTGGTTGTACATCGACTCCGGTATGTCTATCAAGCGCAGGTGGTAGAGCGGGTTCTCTTTAGGGAAAGCCAGCGTGGTTCGCGCTCGCGCCAGCGAGCGCTCCGCATCGGTCATCGCCGCCGATATCCAGGTCGCATGAGTTTCTTCGCTGACGGCGGTCATCGCCGTAACGAGTCCTCCGCCGCCTCGTTTGGCTTCGATTTCTCCCGCGTCGTCATAATCGAACTGAATGGGACCCCGATTTGAAACAAGGATTATCGACCTATCGGCAAGGAGTTTCTTGAGACTTTGCACGCGAGCCTTTTCTTTGCTTTGCAATTTATATCACCACTTCAGATAAGCCGATGCGCCGGGCGTTGTGCTTGCGACACAGGCCCCTCATAAGGGCTAGCTAGGTCTATTATATCAGAACGGCCGATATCCGAACCTTAATTAGCCTATATGCAAGAACTTGAAGAGCTCCATATAGTCGGCGAGCTGGCGCGGGCTCAAGAAGTTCTTGCGGACATGCTCTCTGCCAAGCTTGCCCATCTCAGCCGACCTTTTCGGATCTCTCAATAGCAGCGCCAGCTTGTTTCCGCAATCCTCGGTGTTGCTTACGAGATAACCGTTCTCGTCGTTGATTATCTGAAGCGGGATACCCCCGACGTCGCCGCCGATTACCGGACGCTCTTTCCACAAGCCCTCACTCACAACCAATCCGAAACCTTCACGGGTCGATTTCTGGATGATGACCTGCGAGGCGCGTTGGAACGCGTTGACCTCAAGATTGCCGACTCCTTCAAGGTTGGAGAGCAAGAAAATATCGGGGTCGCCCGCGGCGTGGCGCGATGTCTTCTCGTAATAGTGGAATCCTTCCGGGTCATCGCTTGCCATCGAGGCTATCATTAGAAGCTGCAACTCGGGGAATTCTTTCTTAGCGATACGATATGCATCGATGACGCCGAGCGGGTCCTTCCAAGGGTCGAACCTTGATACCTGTGTAGCGATAGGCCGGTTCGGGTCTATGTGGTACCTGTGGAGGATACTCTCAATAGTCTCCTTGTTGATGTCCATGTTCTTCGAGCTTAGCGGGTCGATAGTCGGCGGAACGATGGCGATTTTGTCCATCTTGAAGCCATCTTTTACATATTGCTCCATCGTGAAGACGGCAGCGTCGTATTGTTCTATATATGGTTCGAGAAAACCCCAGACGCTTTGTTGCGCAGCAGTCAGGTCAATGTGGCAGCGCCAAATCCATTTACCCGTTTTCTTACCCTGTTTCTCAAGATAGGAGAGCATGGCTGCCGGTTGGGGGTCGTGGACCATGATAACATCATACTCGCCGCCGAAGAGCTCCGCGTTGTTGAGATTCTGTTTTAAGTAGGTATCTATCATCTCGGGGGTGGCGATGAGCTCCATGCCTTGGAGGGCGTTATGGAAGAGCTTGGTCACCGTGAAGAAGTCCTCGCTTCCGGGGATTACCTGCCAGTCCGCGTCGAGACCGACGTCTTTCATCAGCGGTATCAGTGTGTAAAGAAGCTCAGCGACGCCTCCGCCAAAAGCCGTCGAGCTTATATTGAGGATTCTTGCGCCCTTGAGGTCGCGGCCAAGCTCTCGAACCTTTTGGATTATCTCCTCGTCGACAATACCCTCATACTCCTGGAGCGACTTAGTACCTATAGGCACGGAAGTTAACATATTATCATTCTCCTTCTCGTTCGATTATTCTCATTATACCGAGGCCCTTTACGGTTTCATGCCCCAAAAAGCACATAATACGCGATTTTATTGAATTTTCAAAGCTCTTATGCATTTCGTATCAAAAATATCTAAAGTCTCTTTATGCTTAGACGATATTTCTACTAAACGTATCGGATTTTATCACGGTATCTGAAGAACTAGATGCGACATAATCAAACAAAGCAGATTTGAAGCTTAGTCACATCACACATGAAAGAGGAGATGAAGCAATGAAGATTGCACAGATTGCACCTATTTGGTACGCGATACCTCCCAAAGGATACGGCGGCATTGAATATGTCGTTCACTGTATCACCAGGGGCCTCGTAGAAAAAGGTTACGACGTTACGCTGTTCGCCTCAGGAGATTCTGAAACAAAAGCCAAGCTCATAAGCGCATATGATGTCGCTCCGAGCGAGCTCATCGGCCAAACATTCCCTGACCTCGTCCATGTAATGCAAGCTTATTTGAAGTCGGACGAGTTCGACATCATCCATGACCACAGCGGGATAATAGGCCCTGTCATCGGGGCGTTTGCCGATGTTCCGGTTATCCATACGCTCCATGGGCCGGCTACCGATGACGCCCGGAGTTTCTACGGCAAGCTCAAGGACCGCATTTATTTCAACGGCATAAGCGATTTTCAAAGGGAGAGATTTGGTGACCTCAATTTTGTCGGCACGATATATAACGGTATCGAAGTCGACAAATATGAGTTCAATGACGAAAAGGAAGATTTTATGTTTTTCCTCGGGCGCATGAATCCCGAGAAGGGGGCTCATGTCGCGTTAGAAGTGGCGAAGAAGACCGGTAAGAAGCTTGTTATGGTATCGAAGATGACCGAGCCGCACGAGAAGGCTTACTTTGAGAAGGAAGTAAAGCACTTGCTCGCACCAAACGTCGAGCTCATGGGAGAAGTCGATACCGAAACAAAGATCGAACTGTTCAAGAAGGCGAGCTGTTTCTTATTCCCGATACAGTGGCCGGAGCCG
Source organism: Candidatus Aquicultor sp. (assembly GCA_030682615.1). Taxonomy (GTDB): domain Bacteria; phylum Actinomycetota; class Aquicultoria; order Aquicultorales; family Aquicultoraceae; genus Aquicultor. The sequence goes on from JAUXNY010000129.1 coordinate 7,333, forward strand.
TTCGGGCTGGTAATGGCAGAAGCGATGTCTTGCGGAACACCTGTGTTAGCTGTTAATAACGGCTCGGTTCCCGAGATCATCGCTCACGGGAAGACCGGGTTCATCTGCGACACGACCGAAGACATGGTCGAGGCGCTCAAAAAGGTGGACCAAATCCAGCCGGCCGATTGTCGTCGCCATGTCGAGGAGAATTTCAGTACCGCTCGTATGGTCGAGCGATATATTGAAGCCTACACGCGTATACTCGAAAAAGAAGGAAAAAGCAACAAGGTGGCAAAAGCCGCGTAGGTTGCTAAGTGCTAAAACGCACAGTATTTTGTTGCGAAAAGGCCGGGATTATCCCGGTCTTTTCGTTGTCTTATCAAAGACGTAATCGCGGCATTACCGGCGCCGCCGCCTAGTCTAGTGATCGCTGTCATAATATGCGCAACGGTTGGCTAACGGTAATACAGCTTGCCGTTGTCCAACAGAGCAAGCCAAGATAAATCTCAACTCCTCATGCGGTAGCGCTATTTCGCATAAGCGTTAACGTAATGCCGCGTATTCGGAAACGCTTTTCTGAAATGGCTTTTTGCTGAAAAGTCTTAGCCAACGTTTGATATACAAGCGTATTGTCTGTGACCGTTCGTCCCCTCTAATGCGAACTCAAGTTTCTCGGGTTTTACTTCAAGTGGAGCCCGTTATTTGCTATAAGATTAAAGAGTGACTCAAATGCGCAGGTATTAGGCTTGTTTGGCAAGCGCATACCGATATGGATAGAGGTTTAAAGAGTTTTTTTTAGGGTAACTAGAATTTTAGTGCTTTTAGTTACCGCTTGTAAGTTATTGTGGCGGCTTCAGAACAAAAATAATTTAGACTCATAGGGGGCACCGCGTGTATGTCAGGTAACGATAGTAACCCCGTCCTCGAGCAGTTGGCCTATCTCGAGGAGTTTGAAGAACTACTAGCCGGCGAGAAAAAACCCGCCCCGGGCTTGCTCGATGATAAATTTTGGCAACAACTTATAGACAACTATGCCGCAGTCACAGATATGTCGATTGTTGTTGTGGCGAGCTCATATTCCATCGTCGCTTCATCCATAAATGTTCCGCAAACCTTCATCGACACGATTTTTAAAGGACACAAGCCAACTGCTGTCGATCTATTAGCCAGACCGGATATGGAAGCATTTCTGCAGGCTCTTAAGTCTGAGTCGAGAGTTGTATACCAGGGTGCATTTGGCCTGTTTCGCGGCTGGCTTCCCATAATGATGAACGATTTAATGGTGGGCGCGGTATGGCTTGGTTGTTCGATTGGCGAACACTGCGATGATGACAGAATCGAATCTGACTGTGCCATAAACGGTTTAAATCCGGACGAAGTCAAGGATGCTTTAAGTAACGCCGGGTTCATGTCTAGCGATGAGTTTATGGCCCACCTAAGCTTCATCGAGTTCAGCCTCGCATCGGTCGCGCAAGGGCAGTTTGACCAGATGAAAAATATCAAAGCCGAGAAGCAAAACGTCTTTATCAACATGATTCAAAATAGTTTTGAGATCGATAAGAACCTCGATTCGGTTCTATCAGGCGTGATCGACTCGACACTGGCCTTGCTCCAAGCTAACATCGGTATCATCATGCTCAGCACCGAGGATGGACAGTCCTACACCGAAATGGCCAGCCGGGGTTTTGCCGGCGACCACCCGATCGTCATCGACCGGCGCGGCGATGTAAATGACAGCCTTCAGGCCTGCCTCTCAGACGATGTAGTCATACGGGGCTACGGGTTCGAGGTAATAGAGCTTAAAGCAAGCGGTGCGCGACTTGGAATCTTGGCGTTGTATATACCACGTACGGTTTTGGACAAGCCGGAGAACCGCAGATTGCTCAATCTAGTTAAAGAGCGTGTAAGCGCCGGCATCGTCCGAACGCGCGCCTATGACAAGATAAAGCGGCGCGACCTGCAGGCGAAAGCGAGTTTAATGCAGCTCGGCCGGGCTATGGGGAGTTCCCTGGACCCCAAACGCCTTACCCGTCAGATAACCCAGGCCGCTATGGCGGTTATGGAAGCCGAGCTCTGCGATTTGCTGCTGATAAACAATAATAATCTCGAGTTTCAGGTGGCTTCGGGATTGAACAAAATCCTTAAAGGATACGGGAATGTACCGCTCAAATTCGACCCTGCATCGACCATTGTCAAAAAGGGGAGACCGTTGGTCATCCGCAACATACGCTCGAATAGCCGGTTTTATGAGCGCCCATGGCTTAATCGGGAGAAGTTCAAGTCATATGTCGGCGTTCCCATAAAACAGGATGATAAAGTAATCGGTGTTCTTGAGGTCTTCAGCCATGCTCCTTCGAGATTCGAGCACGACGATGTGCGACTGCTTCAGTCGTTGGCCGGTCCGGTGGCTGCGTCGCTTAGGAACGTAGAGCTCTTCAATGAGACCACGAAAAAGGCCGAAGAGCTGAAAACACTCCATGCGCACACGTCGCGCATTGTAGCCGAAAAAGATATAGCGAAGTTGATGAAAGAGATAGTGGCGGCCGCCAAATCAGCCGCCGGCTCGCTTATGGCCGCGGCTGCTCTCTACAACCCCGACACAAGCCATTTCGAGCATCGAACGACCAGTATCGACCCGAGTCTGGGAGAGCGGGTACTAACCGAGACACAAGGCGAAACGGCATCTTATACCGAGAAGGCGTATGCGCAGATATTGCGGACGGGCAAACCGGTCCGTCTGGACGATATCACGCTGCTACAGGAAGCGGGAGAGAGGCCGGCTGACCGACCTCTTCGCGGGTTCCTGGGAGTACCCTTAGTAGGCCAGGATATGAAACCTTGCGGCGTCGTCATGGTCAGCTTCAAAAAGGACGGTACGCTATTTACCGGCGCCGACGAGGAAGTCATTACGACCTTGGCCAACCAGGCTTCCATCGCGATTCAAAACGCTACTCTCTATCGTGATTTGAGTAACAACGCCCGGGCGCTCGAGATCGCCAATAAAATCGGGCAGTTGATCATCTCGACGCTGGAGTTGAAAGAGGTCATCGAGCAGATACTCAATTATACCGCGGCCCTTCTGGGAGTGGAGAGAGTCTGTGTCGCGCTTACAGACGAAAACAAGCGCTCGCGGTGTCTTGTCTACGAAGCCGGGTTGGGCTCACACAATATTCAAGCCCAATTCGTTCGCAAATTGACGACGCGCGCTATTGAACAAGGCGATGTTTCGGTTATAGGTTCTGATGAATTGGAGTCGACGGCAAAAGATTATTCCCTGAAGTTCGGGGATGAAGAAACTCTGCAGATTCTATCGGTGCCCCTTGTCATCTTCGGCAAAGAGCTCGGCGCCATACACGCGTTTGAAACCGTTGAGCGTACCTTTACAGCCGAGGAATTGACGATAATGCGCTTTTTTAGCGTACAAGCAGGTATCGCTATCGATAACGCGCGCCTCTATCGCCAGCTCGAATACAGGGCAAAAGGATTAAAAAGCCTATTTTCGATAAGCCAGAAACTAAACGTATCCCATGACAGCGGGTTTATCGAGAAATCTATTATCGACGCGGTCGCTGATTTTGCCGAGTCGAAATCGGTCCTTATAGCCCTTTACGACCAGTCTGAGGACCTCTTTAAGGTCTCGCAGAGCATACTCGGCGGTGTCGAGCATTATCCTAACGAAAGGCTGGTGCTGGCAGAGCCCAAGCGAGCGATGGTTTTAAAGGAGAAGACTTTCTTCTACATCCCCGACACCGCTGAAGACCGGGGGTTGGTTTTAGGGGATGGCTTGATAGAAGAGCACTTCCCGTCGTTCCTGGGTATCCCTCTGGTCGCGAAGGACAAGGTCTTAGGTATCCTTGGCATGTCGGCCGATAAGGCGGACGATGAAGAGCAGTTCGAAAATGATTTGGAATTATTGCAGATATTCGCCGCTCAAGCGGCTATCGCCATAGATAATTCGCTCTTGTACGAGGAGACGCGAACCAGGGCCGAGAACCTCGCAACCGCGCTCGAGGTATCTGAAATCGTGACCAGCGAAATCGACCTGAATTCGATATTCGAGCGTATAGCCCAGGCGATAGACAAGATGTTTAGTGTCGAAAACGGGTGCATCTTCTTGAGCAATCGCGGTGTGGACGAGCTGGAGCCGGCATACATTTGGGGTTTGCCGAACACTTCGTTCAAGGAGACCCATCTCTGCCTTACGAGCGATTACGCCATAGTGAGAGCGCTCCGTGAAAAACGCCAGATTACCATAGATGATTCTAATGGCGACAGTTCCGGCGAGAACAAGTGTATCGATTTTGGCGGGGACTTCAGGTCGGCCGTTATTATCCCGCTCATCGTAAAAGGCAAATCACTCGGAGTCATGAAGCTCTTTTCGACGGAGAAGGACTACTTCACGCAGGAGCGGATCATGTCCATAACGTTGTTTACGAATCAGTGCGCGATTGCGATTCGAAACAACCAGCTCTACGGGCGCGTTGTTGAGGAGGAGATAGCACGGCGAGAGGCGGAGATATCTATCGAACTCCTCGAAGAGAAAGCAAAGAGCTCAGTCGTTATCGAGGGCACGACTGAAGGTGTCTTCATGGTCGACGCGGACTTCAACATCGAGTTGTTCAACCCCGCGTTGGAGCGGATGACGGGTAAGAAAGCGTCACGGGTCATAGGCAAGAAATGTTTTGATGTATTCAAGGACGTCTTCGTCGAGGGAACGGTCTGCGAGCACTGCCCTATGATAATAGAGGAAGCCTCGAAGCAGCTGAGCATCAAATCGAACATCCGTCTTAGAAACGGTGAGCTGCGCTATGTCCAAATAGGCCATTCGCTGATAGAGCACGGCGGCAAGAGGGCTGCGATAGGCTCGGTGCGCGATATTACAAAAGACCACGAGCTGGAGGTATATCGCCACGACCTCCGGATCGCTACCGAAGTGCAGAACAACCTGTTGCCGCGAGCGAAGCCTTATGTCAAAGGGCTCGATATCGGCTTTATTTGCAAACCGGCAAAACAAATCGGTGGAGACTACTTCGACTTCATACCCATCGACAATGACAAGCTCGGTATCGCTATCGGGGACGTTGCAGGCAAAAGCCTGCCGGCGGCGTTACTGGTTTCGATGCATAAGTATATCTTGCGTTCGGCGGCGGCCACCACGGATTCGGTCATTTCGCCGCTTCGTGCCGTAAACCAGATATTGTGGGAGGACACCTCGCCCGAGGTCTTCGTCACGACCATCTACGGGGTCTATAACTCGAAGACGTCGACGTTTGTATATGCTAACGCCGGCCATCTGCCGCCTCTTTTAGCCTCAAAAGGGGTGGTCGAATATCTCTGGGACCCGCAGACTCCGCTAGGAATACGCGAGAACCTCTTTATCGACCAGAAGCAAGTGGTGCTGGGGACCGATGATATTCTGGTGC
>JAUXNY010000135.1 GCA_030682615.1 Candidatus Aquicultor sp.
TTGCGCACACTCAAATACGCACGCGCATAGTGTATCTATTACCATTTGTCGGATACATCACGCTGAAAGGTAATACCCTCCGGGGTATATTATACAACAATCCACAATGAAAAGATAGTATGTTGGAGCACCTAAGAGCAAAAATATGACCGAGAGACCTGCGACGCGTAGATATGCAAACGTTTATGCTGTATAGGCTCGATGCAAACAAAATATTTCTATCAAAAAAACAATTAGCACAAAGCTATGTCGCCAGGGAAATGCCGACTAAGGACATGGGTTAACGTCTCATGCAATCATTCAGATTTAGCCACAACTCCGAAATCGGCCGGAGTAAACAGTACCTCTAGATTATAGCCTTTGCCCCGTATTATCTCGCTGCCGCCCTGTTCGCGGTCGACCAGACAGACGACTTTTAATACCCGGTGTCCTTCGGCTTCAACAGCTTCAATCGCCTCGACTACCGAGCCGCCCTTAGTTATGACGTCATCGACAATGACGACTTTCGAGTTCGGCTGGATAGGCCCTTCGATCCGCTTCATCATCCCGTGAGCCTTCATGCCCTTCCTGACCAAGAATGCCGATACCGGTCTCCCCTTCTCATAACTGCGCATAGAGACCGCGGTTGCGATAGGGTCGGCGCCGAGCGTAAGGCCGCCGACCGCGTCGGCATCTTCGAGCATATCGGAGAGTACCTCTCCGATTAAAAAAGCGCCCTTGGCATCGAGCGTAACCTTCCGGCAATCTATATAATAGTTGCTCTTTTCGCCCGACGAGAGCGTGACCTCACCAATTACGACAGCTTTCTCCTTCAAATAATCCCGTAGTTCGTCTTTGTAGCCGTTCATCAAGTCCCTCCTGTTTTTTACTTGGAACAGTGTAGCACAAATATCGCTCTCCATCACGTCGGTAATCCAGCGTCCGGCGCACCCGCGCACGTCGCCGTCATTATGCTACGATACACAGTACACATCTAAAAAGTGGAACAATAAGACGCTTGTCGCGAAAATGGTTTAGGCTCGCTCGAAGGAGGCAACTAATGGAAGAAGTCAAGACGCATATCGCAAACGTCAACGATTTGGTTGAGTTTGCCAAAGAAGGAACGGTCAGTAAAACCCTGGTCGACAATGCAAGTAGCAAAATAGTTCTCTTTATGATGTCTAAGGGACAATCGCTCTCGGAACACACTGCGGGCACACCGGCTATAATTCATATTTTAAGCGGTACGGCCAAGGTACAGCTCGACAAAGAGGTGCATGAGGCGACGCCGGGTTCGTTGATATTCATGCCGCCAAAACTCGTCCATGCGGTCGATGCCGAAGATGACCTGGTCTTTTTGCTGACGCTGGTGAGGGGCGATTAGGCCGCGATAATTAAAATTTCGCAGACAAAAAGGCGGCCGGTGACGGCCGCCTCTGTATTTGGGGGGAAAATTCTGTCTTATAAGTTGAAACTAGTAACTAATCCGTCAAGCTCTTCGGACATCCCCGCAAGAGCCTGTACCTGAGCCGCGATTTGCTCGACAGAGGCTGCCTGCTCTTCAGTAGAGGCCGAGACCTCTTCGGCTGAGGCCGCGGCTTCTTCGGCCGCCGCGGCGACGGAGTTGACCGAGTGCGCTACCTGGTCGGCTGAGGCCGCGACTTCTTGGGTAGCCGCCATGTTTTGTTCGGTGATAGCCGCAATTTGGTCCATCGCCTGGCTTACCTGGGTTGAAGCGGCTGCCATTTGAGCGGCCGCATCTGTGACTTCGCTGATTTGACTGACGACCTCGTTGATGGCGGTCATCATCTCAGCGATAGCACTGCCGGCATTCTCGGCAAGCTCAGAGCCTTGCTCGACCTCGGCCATACCGGCCTCCATCGCGCTTACCGCAGCCATCGTCTCAGACTGGATGCCTTTGATAAGCTCGGCTATCTCACCGGTGGCTTTGGCGCTTCGCTCGGCGAGCTTTCTTACCTCGTCGGCGACGACCGCAAAGCCCTTGCCGTGCTCGCCGGCGCGTGCCGCCTCTATCGCGGCGTTTAGCGCCAGAAGGTTCGTCTGCTCGGCGATGTCGTCGATTACTTCGATTATCTCGCCTATCTGCTTGGACTTCTGACCGAGTTCCTGTATTTTAGCAGCGCTTGCCTCAACCGTTCTTTTGGTTTTACCCATACCATCTATGGCTTTGCCGACAGTCTCTTTACCCTGCATAGCCGTCTCTTTCGTGGTGGTAGCCACCTCTGATACCGCATGTGCTTTATTCGATACCATATCGATAGCCTCGGCGAGTTTGCTCACGCCATTGACGCTGTCGGAAACCGACCTTGCCTGTGACTGGGCTCCCTGGGCCACCTGCTCTATGGCCGTCTTTATCTGCTCGGCTATCATCAGCGACTCACTGGTCGCCCTGCTTTGGTCCGCCGAGCCGGATGCCACCTGAGAAATCGCGCCGGCGACCTGGTTGGCGGCATCGTTTACCTGTTCGGAGTTTCTGCTTATCTCACCGGTCGACACGACGATGCGTCGCACCGCATCGGATATATGTGAGAAGCTGTCGCGGAGTGGGTTGATCACCACTCTAAACACTAAGAAGACCGCGCCCGCGCTAACTGCCAGGTTAAAAAGAATTAAGAATATCTGGAGGCGCTTCGAACCGGCCTCGGTTGCCGCCAACGCCTGCATTTGGCTTTCTGCTTCTTTGCCGAGCAGCTCATGGAGTTTTTCAGCGCGCTCGGTAACGCTAATCGCGGTTACTTCGTAGTCTTCCATCAAAGCGCCGGCTTCTTTAGAGGTATAAGCATCGAATACCGCCTGTGCTTTTTGGTCGGCGACTTGAAGCTCCTGTCGTGTCTCTCCTATGGTTTGCTTTGCTTCGCCCGACGTCATGAGCTTCTCGAGGTCTTCGATTCGCTTATCGACATCCGCTCTGAGACTAGCGTATTCATCTATCACCGCTACTTCGTGGGTGATAATGATATCGTTTACCGGCATCATCGTTCTCTCGATAGCGAGCCTCAAGTCAGCGACTTTCTCGACTTTTACGGCTTCCGCTTCAAGCTGATGAGCCTCGCTAGCTAGCGAGCCGATAGAGGTGTAACCGACAATCGACGCAGCGATACCGATTACACTCATGATGATTACCAAGGCCACGCCTAGTGTTCCCAATTTCTGGTTCTTTAATGAAAAATTCAGCTTCATAATTCCTCCCGTATATCTGAGGGCTTGCCCCATAATGTGCTGCCCTTTGTATCGGCGTATGTATGCCTGCCTTTAACATTTAGACTTACATGCTTAACTTCGTAGCTTCTCTCGGAGCTTAATACGGGAATCATGGCGCAAACCGGCTTGGACTCTTTGTTTAGGCCGACCGGCCTACTGTTTGGGTGGGGCTCAGGACTTGCACTCTTCGGCGGACTTCACCTCGAGCGTGCTCTTGGCGACCGCGGTCTGCCCGTCGAGCGACTTGGCTGTCACGACTACGGGGTAAGCGCCATAGGGCACCGATGGGTCGACGGTCCAGGTCCACGAAATCATACCGCTTGCATTGGCCTGTTTCGAGTATAGAGCGCCTTCTTCGTTTTGGCCGCCCTGATATCCGAGTTCGATTTCACTGATCGCCCCAGGCTTTGTCTTTATAAAGACAGTTACAGGATTGCCGCCCGGGCTTACCGGGGATGTTGCGGATACTACTTCAACGAACATCGGCTTTTCCGTTGTCGTCGTGCTCGCCGGCATTTCCTGGCTGTCCTCAGCTTTGATCGTAGGCTGAGCCTGCGCCTGAAGCTCCTGCTCTATCGGCATCCCGGCATTCTCTTGAGTATCCGCGCCCGAAGTGAAGCACCCGGTTGCGGCGATAGTTAAAAGAACAAGGCCTACTACTATAAGGAAAGGTTTCGCACTCGTTCTCAAAATTCAAACTCCTTTAGTTCACATCTCACCGAAAATGCCGTCTTATACCCCCTCGGGGTACTTTACAATATAGTACCTCTTTAACCAAGCCGTGTCGACACTAAATCAAAACAACCGGCGCATGATACAAGCACCGGTTGTTTTCAAATATTGTCTTCGCTCTCTTTACGCTAACCCAGCTTCGCTTCGTCTTCCTCGAAGTGCTGGACAAATTGGCCTATCTGAACTCCGAGATAGACACACTTTATACCATTCATGCAATCGTCGGCGTCCTTCTTCTCGAGATGTGTTGTCAGCTCGTGTTTGCCTTTCGTGAGACCGATTACCCACGCGTTTTTCTCGTCGTTGAAGTCCATGGTTAAGTCCATGTCGTGTTCGTCTATCTCTTTATACATCTCGCGCAACTTCACTGCCAGCTCTTCTTTGGTAAATCCCATACTTATGCCTCCCTGTCCAAAATCGATATGCCTCATCTTCGGGTCAAATAAAGTCATTCGCGAACGGTTAACCAAGTCTGGCTTGCGCAGCGTCATACCTGACATTCTTAAAGAACGCCTCGATATAGTCGGGCCGCTTGATGCCGTAGTCGGTCATGTACGCGTGCTCGAAGACGTCCATGACAAGAATCGGCGTGCAGCCGGCGGGATGTCCCGCATCGTGCTCGTTTATCCAGAAATTGATGAGATTGCCGTTCGCATTATCCTTATAAAGGACGACCCAGCCTATGCCTCGCATAGCGGCGACCGCCCTGAATTCTTTCTCCCACGCCTCTACGCTGCCGAAAGCCTCGGCCAGTTGCTGCGCGAGCTTGCCCCCTGCGTCTATCGACCCGTTGCCGCCAAGGTTTTCGAAATAATATTCATGGAGGCGCATCCCGTTAAACTCCCAGCCGAGCCTTCTTTTAAGCTCCGCAAACTCGGGCGCGCCCGTCTGGCCGTCGTTTAACATCTTACCCAATATGTCGAGCGCCTTGTTGGTGTTGGTCACATACCCCTGATAGAGCGTAAAATGATTATTCAGGAGTGCCTCGCTAAATCCCTCCATCCCAATCAAGCTGCTGTAGTCTTTCGCCACGTAAGCCATATTGTTCTCCTCTCTAACTCCCTGTATTGGGCAGTGCACGCGTATATGAACGCGGTAACCTCATACTTACGACTACTTATACCCAGGATTTAAGCGGTCAAAACGCTTGCTTGCAAGTTTTACGGTATCTTGAGATGCAAACGCTCGCTTGATGATGACGCCTCGTGGGTTACGTGCGCGGTACTGGTTTGTTGTGACCAGAAATCACAGCGCGATAAAGAGCGCCGTAACGGGCGGTGTTACGAATCTTTTGACTGGTGGAGATAGACCGTCCTCACCGGGAACGGGATATCGATGCCGGCGTCGTCAAGGGCGGCTTTTACCAGCTTAAGAGCCTCGGACTGTACCTGGATATAACCGTGCTCTTTCCAGTCGACCCATATCTGCACGCGGAGCATGACGGCGCTATCGCCGAATTCAGTCACTATCACATCGGGTATGGGACGCTCGACAAAGCCGGGCAGCCGGGTGGCGGCCTCAAGACAGGCCTTAACAGCGCGGTTGATGTCGCTGCTGTACGGGATGTCCACATCGACGTCTACGCGGCGCAACGGGAGCGCCGTCAGATTTATGATATTACTCGTCGACATAGTGTTGTTCGGGACAAATATAAGACGACCGTCGTTGGTGGTAAGCTGAGTGTCGCGCACGCGAATATTGGTCACGGTGCCCTCGACATCGCCGATTTTGACATAGTCGTCGATGGTAAACGGCCGCTGAATCAACAGGATGATGCCGGCGAGAAAGTTGCCTAGGATATCCTTCATAGCGAAACCGATGGCGAAGCCGGCGAGACCGAGACCGGTGAAGAGCGCCGAAAGGTTGATCGGCAAGAGGCTGAGCGACATAATAATACCCAGCGCGAGCGCCCCTATGTGGGCCAGCTGGGCGACGAGGATGTCGATATGGCCTTCGGTACTCGTCTTGGCCATGGCTCGCCTGGCCATATTCCGTATCATCTTTGCGACGAAGAGGGAGATGACCAGAACGACGATGGCTATGATGATGCTCGGCACCCATCTCACAAATTCGTAGTAGAGGTCTTGAAAGCCGTCGCTGATGGAGACGATGCGTCCTTCGATGGTCGCCGTGTCTTCGTTCACTCGCTCTCTCCTTATATTAGGCTCTAAATTGTAAGCGTTTGTTTAGGGCAATCATGTGTCATTCTAGTAGATTGCACAAACAATCGCAAATAGGGTCGCCTTGGCCGGTTGCCTATAGATACATCTCAGGGCGGCGGTCGCCGAGCAAATTATTGTAACGATTAAGCTGCTTGTCGCGGGCTTGCAAAGGGTCGATATCGACGACGATAAGCGCGTCTTCGACTTCGGATGCGCGCTCCAGTATCTCACCCTTCGGCGAGACTATCTCGCTCTTGCCGATAAACGTTAGCCGCTCCTTGCCTCCCCGCTCCTCAAAGCCGGTACGGTTGCAGGTTATCGCAAAAACCCGGTTCTCCAGGCACCGATAGGCCATCGCGTCCGGGCAATATGGCAGCACCAGGTTTGACGGGTGGCAGATGATATCCGCGCCCATAAGGGCGAGGGTGCGGGAGCTCTCCGGAAAAATCCAGTCGAAGCATACCATCAGGCCTAATTTCACACCACCGATATCAAAGACCTTGAAACCGGTGTCTCCCGGTTCAAACCAGAGCTTTTCCTCGTAGAACAGGTGTGTCTTGCGGTATGTCCCGATATGGCCGTTCGGCCCGAACAGGGCGGCGCTATTAAAGGTCTTGGCGCCGACTCGCTCGGCCATGCCCGCGACTATGAACATCCGCGTTTCGCGGCAGAACTCGGCTAATCGCGTCGATGTTTTACCTCCAGGGATTTCTTCGGCCAACTCATAGGCTTCTTCCTTGGATGTAAACTGGTAACCCGTGTCAAACAGCTCGGGTAGCACGATTAGCTCAACCTGTGCGCCGGCTAAACCTTTTAGAACGTGCTCGACATTTCGGTCGCGCTCACCAAATGACGGATCAAATTGTAATAAACCGACTCTCATCGTCGCGCCTCCCACAATAGTAATTGAGCTACACCAAGAATAGACAAGAATCGGGCCGCCGGCAACAGAAATACGCGATAATAGACACGAGAAGCAGCTAGCGGAGACGATTCGCTTCAACGAAGCATGCTTCCGACGAGCATTCCGACAATACCCGGTGCCGAAATCGGCGCTGCCTACCGCGCAATTCGACTATCTAAACCCCTGAAGCAAGTGTTGCTTAAGGCCCGCTCGACGCACTTGATATACAAGGCGCTTTAGATGCATTATGAAGCTGCCGATAGTAGACCTAGCGACCAAAGACAGACAAACCGGGGTTTTAAGATGGACAAATACGAATTTCTTAGACATTGGGAATCCTACAGCGGGCTGCGCCTTATAGGTGACAAGCGCACGCGTTTCTTGGGTGAGTGCGAACTTATCCTCTACCTCGACAACGATATCCTGGACATGTCGCTCAAGGTCGCGGCGCAAAAACACAACTTCGACCTCAAATATATCGAGACAGTCGGCCTTCACCTTCGTCAATATCTCAATCGCGTCCAATACGAGACCGTCGAAGGCGACGTCGACGACATGCGTGAGAGATCGGTCAACCGCGACCGGAGTTTCTTGACCGTTATTCCTGGCGGTAAAGGCACCTAAGAGAGCCGACTACGACTAATCGCTTACTACAACCGGCCGAGCGCCGGTTTTTTTATTGTCAATCGGAGATGTAAAGACGAAAACGGCCTCGCAAAGAGACCGTTGTTAAAAGCTAAAAACTGCGCTGGGCTTAGCGGTGCTGTACGGCGCTAGCCTACACAGCACCCTACAGTAAAATGCCCTGCTGTTTCGCGCTATCCCTCACCCGAAACCCTCTCTTCCTCACCAACGACAATCGGGTTGACAAGGGCTCCCTCGGTCGCCATGTATGCCATTCGCTCTGAAAGCCGAATCCGGTCGAACATTACGAGCACAATAAAGACGACAAGCAACAGATTGAGAACTAAAAGACCCACCGGAGTCTTTGTGTATGCCAGCGCCCGTCCAGCCGACGGGATAACGGTCTGAGCTTTGCCCATCAACTGGGCCTCACTTACGAGCAGCTCGTCGCTGCGGTGGTTGCTGTCGCCTTTTGTCCTTAAAA
>JAUXNY010000136.1 GCA_030682615.1 Candidatus Aquicultor sp.
CGCCTGGAGACGCTGGCGGCCTACTGCCGCGACACGGGCTACAGGCTCGTTGTGGGAGAGTATGAGCCCAAGCTCCATCTTCTTGAAGTCGCAGGTCTGGCGGAAGCGCGATGCGCGGCGTGTTATCGTTTGCGCCTGGCAGAGGCGGCGAGATATGCGGCGCAAAACGGTTACGTTGCCTTCTCGACGACGCTTACGGTCAGCCCTTACCAGAAGCACGACCTAATTGAAGCGATAGGCAAACAGGCGGGCGAGGAACATGGAGTGGAGTTTATTTACCGGGATTTCCGGGCGTTCTATCGAGAAGGGCAAGAGACGGCGCGCACGCTCGGGATGTACCGGCAGCCTTACTGCGGTTGTATCTACAGCGAGATGGAAAGATACGAGTCTAAGCTGGCCAAAGCGGAGCGCGAGGCGCGGGAGTAGGCGATGAGGACATCTGAATTCGATTACTACCTGCCACAGGAGCTTATCGCCCAGGAACCGGTAGAGCCCCGAGACTCATCGCGGCTACTGGTGATCGACAGGGCCGGCGGTCGCTTAGAACATAAGACCTTCAGGGATATGGTCGACTATGTCGAGGCGGGCGACTGCCTGGTGGTCAACGATACCAAAGTGATACCGGCGCGGCTCAAGGGAGAAAAGGCGGGCACGGGCGGAAGAGCGGAGATATTTCTGCTCCATGATACCGGCGATGGTCTGTGGGAAGCCCTGGTCAAGCCCGGACGGCGGTTGGCGCCGGGCGCGAAGGTCTCCGTCGCCGGCGGGCTGATAACGGCAACCATAGTCAAGCGTTTGCCCGGAGGCGAAAGGCTCGTCTTACTCGAATACGAGGGCGACTTCGATGAGGTTCTCGCGCAAGCGGGCGAGGTCCCGCTACCTCCTTATATAGAGAAACCAATCGAGACGATAGAGCGCTACCAGACGGTATACGCGAACCGGCTGGGCTCGGTGGCGGCGCCGACGGCCGGACTTCATTTTACGCCGGAGCTGCTCGGGACGCTCGAGACTAAGGGCGTTAAAGTCGCAGCGGTGACGTTGCGGGTGGGCCTGGATACATTTCGCCCGGTTCGCGAAGACGAGGTCGAAGCGCACGAGATGCACAGCGAGTTCTACAGCGTGACGGCTGAGGCGGCGACTGTCGTGAATGAGACTAAAGCCGCGGGCGGGCGGGTTATAGCTGTGGGCACGACCTCCGTTCGGGTCTTGGAGAGCGCCGGGGCCACCGGCAAGCTCGTTGAGGGCTCGGGCGATACCAGGCTCTTCATATATCCGGGCTACGAGTTCAATATGGTAGACGCGATGATTACCAACTTTCACCTGCCGAAGTCGACACTGCTGATGCTGGTATCCGCATTCGCGGGCAAGGATTTGATAGCGGAAGCATACCGGGAGGCGGTCGCCGGGCGATACAGGTTCTACAGCTTCGGCGACGCCATGTTAATATTTTAAGGACAACGATGATAGAATTCGAGCTGATACACGAGGATAAGCAGACGAGGGCGCGCGCGGGCGTGATAAAAACCCCGCACGGCGATATCGAGACGCCGGTCTTTATGCCGGTCGGGACTAAGGCGACGGTGAAGACGATGACGCCCGGCGAGCTGACCGATATCGGAGCGCAAATCATCCTCGGCAACACCTACCACCTTTATCTACGCCCCGGCCACGACCTTATCAAGCAGGCAGGAGGCTTGCACAAGTTTATGAGCTGGGATAAGCCCGTTCTTACGGACAGCGGCGGGTTCCAGGTATTCAGCTTGAGCGATATGCGAAAGATAACCGACGAGGGCGTCGAGTTTCGCTCGGTAATAGACGGCTCATCCCACTTCTTCACGCCTGAAAAAGTAATCGAGATAGAAGGGGCGATAGGCGCGGATATCATCATGGTGCTCGATGAATGCGTCGCGTACCCGGCTGATAAAGCAGACGCCGAGCGCGCCGTCATGCGCACCTATGAGTGGGCGAAGCGCTCCAAGGCGGCGCTCACATCGGAGCAGGCGCTCTTTGGAATCGTACAGGGCGCGACCTACGAGGATTTAAGGAAGCGCAGCGCCGAGCTGACGGTTGCGCTCGATTTTTCGGGCTACGCCATCGGGGGCTTAAGCGTCGGGGAGCCGCATTCGAAGATGTTCGAGATTCTCGACTACACGGTGCCGGTGCTCCCGCGCGATAAGCCGCGCTATGTGATGGGCCTGGGCAATCCCACCAGCCTTGTCGAGGCGGTCTCGCAAGGTATCGATATGTTCGACTGTGTGCTCCCTACGCGGATAGCGCGCAACGGCACCGCGCTTACGAGCGAGGGCAAGCTCAACCTGCGCAACGCGAGATTCGCGAAAGATTTCGCCCCGCTCGACCCGGCCCACGACTGCTATGTCTGCAAAAACTACAGCCGGGCGTACTTAAGGCATTTGGTCCAATCAGACGAGATACTCGGGGCGCGCCTGTTGACCTGGCATAATCTAGCTTATCTCTTCGATGTCATGCGGGGCGCGCGCCAAGCCATTCTTGAAGACCGTTACGCGCACTTCCGGGACGAATATTTGGCCGGGCACGACATGGAATTTGGAGCAATATAGAGCCGAAAGGGTATAGTATTTTATGAAAGACCTGTATCATTAGATAGCAAGCGGCAGTATAACGACTGCAAACAGGGGAGAGGGGAGATAAAGCTTTGAGTGGTTTAGACGGATCGACATTATTGATAATCTACATAGCTGCGTTTTTCGTGATTTACTATATGATTTTGATTAGGCCGCAGCAAAAACGGGCCAAGGAGCGCAGGGTGCTCCTTGGCGAACTCAAGGTCAATGACGAGGTCATAACCTATGGCGGGCTGCACGGAAAGATAAAGGATATCCGCGAAGATATCGTCATCCTGCAAATAGATGAGAACGTACGCGTCAAAGTCGACAAGGATGCGATAGGCGCAAGATCGGCTAAGGACGAGGCCGGGAAAGCGGCGGAAACGAAGTAGTAGGGGTAGAGAGAGCGTAATCGAGGCGGCGGCAATCATGGGACTAACGGCAGCAGATGTCCGCGAGCAGTTTTTGGCCCACCTGGGGGCGGAACGGAACCTCTCGGGCAACACCATCAGCGCATACGATACCGATATAGTCCAGTTCTTCGCCTTTATCGAGCAAGAAGCGCTGGCATTCGACGATATCGATTTTCGCATCTTAAGGAACTACCTGGGACTCCTGCAGCGAAAAGGCTATGACCGAAAAAGCGTCGCGCGCAAACTCTCCGCGATACGTGCTTTTTATAGGTTCGCGCAGAAACACGCCGGCATCGAGAAGAATCCCGCCGATATCGTATCCGCACCGAAGCTGGAGAAAAAGCTTCCTAAATATCTAAAAGAGCATGCGCTTGAAGCATTGCTGGCAGCCCCCGATGTCTCGACCCCGCTCGGATTACGCGACAAAGCGATGCTCGAGCTTTTTTATGCGACCGGCATACGCGTGAGCGAGTTGACCGCCCTCGACCTCGACAGCATCGACTACGCGAAGTTCGAGGTGCGCGTTGTCGGAAAGGGGCGCAAAGAGCGAATAGTGCCCATCCACAAAATCGCCGCGGACGTCGTTAGAGCATATGTAGGGTCGGGCAGAAAGAAATTGGCCCAGGGCCGAAGGCCCGAAGCCGGCGCCACCACGGCGTTGTTCTTGAATTTTCGCGGAGCCCGTCTGACGGCGCACGGCGTTCGCTGTATTGTCGGCAAATATGTAAAGCTAGTGGGCCTAAGTAAGGGGATAACACCGCATGCGGTAAGGCATACTTTCGCGACGCATCTACTGGAGCGCGGCGCGGATTTAAGGTATATACAAGAGCTGCTCGGGCACGTTGATTTATCATCGACACAGGTTTATACTCATTTAGATAAAGCACGGCTTAAAGAAGTATACTTGAAGGCGCATCCGAGGGCTTAGAGTTGCAGCGAGACGCAATAACTGGAGACAAATTTGGAAACCCGAAGCCAAAGCGACATAATCGAGGTATGGAAAAAGTATAAGAGCGAAGCATGCCAGGATTGTCGCGACAAACTCATACTTAACTATGCGCCGCTCGTTAAGTATATCGCGGGTCGTGTAGCCGCGAATCTTCCCCAAAATGTGGATCAGGCCGACCTAGTAAGTTATGGCCTTTTTGGTCTTATAGACGCTATTGAAAAGTATGATATGGCGCGCGAGATCAAGTTTGAAACCTATGCGATAACCAGGATAAAGGGAGCGATAATCGACGAGCTTAGGGCGCTCGATTGGGTTCCTCGTTCGGTTAGGCACCGGGCGCGAGTACTCGAGCGCGTCTACTACGAGCTTGAAAACGAACTACGCCGGCCACCCACTGATACCGAGGTCGCGAACGCGATGGGCATCACTGTCGAGGAGCACGGCGAATTGCTTAGCCAGCTCAGCTACACTTCGATGCTCGCACTCGAGGAACTCTGGAATGTCGGCGAAAAAGACGACAAGGTCAGCCTCATCGACAGCATCGAAGATACCTCCAGCCCCGACCCCGCGGACAGCTTCGAGTTCGAAGAAATGAAGACGATTTTAGCGGACGCCATCAAGAAGCTCCCCGACCGGGAACGGACGGTAATAGCGCTTTATTACTACGACAACCTCACATTGCGTGAGATAGGCGACATCCTCGGTGTCACCGAGTCACGCATCTCACAGCTCCACACCAAGGCGGTCATTCGCCTCAAGTCGAAGATGCGCAGCGCGCAAGTTATCCAAAAGGACTAGCCGGTCCCCTGCGCGGATAACGGCGCCGGCGATTTGCCAAAGGCGACGCGGCTGACCGGTGCGCGATTGTATCTAACGCGCCGCGCAAAAAG
This sequence comes from Candidatus Aquicultor sp., assembly GCA_030682615.1. Classification (GTDB taxonomy): domain Bacteria; phylum Actinomycetota; class Aquicultoria; order Aquicultorales; family Aquicultoraceae; genus Aquicultor. The sequence goes on from JAUXNY010000136.1 coordinate 4,838, forward strand.
CTTGCCCTATTTCACCTGTTATGATAGAGTATTTTTCATTACACACGCCGTTGGATTTCGGCCGGGTGCCTGAAAAGGTCGGTCGAAAGTTGAAAGCGGCGGAGGAAAAAACCAAGAAAGGAGGTGCGGTAATGGCGGTTGTTTCCATGAAGCACCTATTGGAGGCTGGAGTCCACTTCGGGCATCAAACGCGCCGGTGGAATCCAAAGATGAAGTCCTACATATTTACCGAGCGCAACGGTATCTACATCATCGACCTTCAGCAAACCCTAGGCCTTATCGAACAAGCTTATGAGGTCGTGCGGGACATCGCGGCAAATGGCGAGCAAATTCTCTTCGTCGGTACCAAAAAACAGGCCCAAGAGGCTATTCAAGAGGAATCGGCGAAATGCGAGATGCCGTATGTCAACTATCGTTGGTTGGGCGGCATGCTCACAAACTTCAAGACTATTTACAGTCGCGTAAAAAGGCTTGAGTACCTCGAGATAGTAAATACCGACAACCCGGGCATGCTCACCAAGAAAGAGCTGTTGAAGCTTAACACCGAAAAGACCAAGTTGCAGAGGAATCTCGGCGGAATCACCAATATGAAGAAACTTCCCGGGGCTGTGTTTATCATCGACCCCAAGAAAGAGAGAATAGCGGTGCAAGAGGCACGTCGTCTCGAAATCCCGATTATCGCGATTGTCGATACGAACTGTGACCCCGATGAGATCGATTACGTAATACCCGGCAACGATGATGCTATTCGCGCGGTGACACTTATCACGCGCGTTATCGCCGACGCGGCACTCGCAGGTCGTGAGGCCTGGATGGCGTCGCTCGGTAAGCCCGAGGTTGTAATACCGAAGGCTGAAGAAGCTAAGGCCGAAGGTGAGGCTAAGGCGGGCGAAACCAAAGTTGAAGCTAAAGTTGAAGCTAAAGTTGAGGCAAAGGTAGAAGCCAAAGCGGACGTCGAAGCCAAGGTTGAAAAGAAAGCGGTTGAAGCTAAGGTAGAAGCCAAAGCTAAAGACGCAGAGAAAGCGGTTGAAGAGACTGCTGAGAAGAAAGATGAAAGCGCGGAAGCTGCTTCGAAAGCGTAGTTTGCGTTAAATGCAGAAGAACAACGGCAATACGCCGTTATAGCCAATACAGTTACCCGTTTTCACATTAAAGGAAACGGGTAACTGAATGTTGGCTTGTCCAATTTGCAAGCAATCAGCGAGGGCAAGCCGTCGCCCTTCGCGTAGGGGCGCGGATTGAAACGAGTAAAAGACATAAATATAGGTAAATACAGGGGGTTCCAATGGAAATCACAGCAGCTGCAGTAAATGAACTGCGGAAATTGAGCGGCGCTGGAATGATGGATTGCAAGAAAGCGCTTGCGGAAGCGGGCGGCGATGTCGCCGGCGCTACCGATGTCCTTCGCAAAAAAGGCCTGGCATCGCTGGCCAAAAGGGCGGGACGCGAGGCGAACGAGGGACTTGTCGAATCCTATATTCATAGTGGAGGAAAAATCGGTGTTCTTGTTGAAGTAAACAGCGAGACGGATTTTGTCGCGCGCAGCGATGACTTCAAGCAGTTCGTGCATGACGTTGCGCTCCAGATAGCAGCGGGCAATCCGACGTATGTAAAGCGTGAGGACGTGCCGGAGTCGGTCGTCCTGAAAGAGATGGAGATATATCGTGCGCAAGGCATCGAAGAAGGCAAGCCGGAAAACGTACTCGACAAGATAGCCCAAGGTCGCATCGAAAAGTATTACCAGCAAGTGGTCTTGATGGAGCAGGAATTCGTCAAGAATCCGGATATGACGATGAAAGATTATCTCGGCGGCCTCGTAGCGAAACTTGGCGAGAATATCGGAGTCAAAAGGTTTGTCCGCTACGAGCTGGGCGAGAGCGTTTAGTCGGAAACTACACTTAACCTAAAGCAATATTGCAGGCAACGGAATCGTAACAATGGCCAAGAAGAGAGTGTGATATGGCGAGCTATAAATACAAGAGAGTACTTCTGAAACTGAGCGGACAGTCCCTCGCCGGAACGGGCGGTTACGGGATAGACCCCGCTGTGATGCTCGGGATAGCGCAAGAACTGAAGCGGCTTTACGAGGACAATATCGAGCTTGCGGTAGTCGTCGGCGGCGGTAATATCTTCCGTGGCTTCGAGGCTAGCTCTAAGGGTATGGACAGGGCGACCGCGGACTATGTGGGCATGCTTGCCACGGTGATGAATGCGCTCGCGCTCCAAGAAGCTATGGAAAAAGAGGACGTCTACACCAGGGTCCAATCGGCCATCACGATGCAAGAGGTCGCCGAGCCGTATATTCGCCGGCGCGCGATTCGCCACCTTGAAAAAGGCCGGGCCGTGATATTCGCGGCGGGCACCGGTAACCCATATTTCAGCACGGATACTGCGGCGGCGCTCAGGGCGCTCGAAATAGGCGCGGAAGCGATTCTAAAAGCCACGCGCGTCGACGGCGTCTACGATTCGGACCCGGAGAAGAATCCGGATGCGCAGCGTTATTCGGAGCTGACCTATATAGATGTTCTCAATAAAGGGCTGCGCGTGATGGACGCGACAGCGATATCTCTCTGTATGGATAACGACATTCCCATAATCGTCTTTGACATGACCCAACCCGACAACCTTCGCAGGGTGTTGATGGGAGAAGACATAGGCACGACGGTGCGAGGAGGGCGATAGTGTGTTCCAGGAAGTCATAAACGAGTCGGAATCGAAGATGAAAAAGGCTGTTGAAGCCATACGCAATGAGATGGCGGGAATCAGGACCGGGCGGGTAACACCCGCTTTGTTCGACCGAATCGTGGTCGATTATTACGGCACGCGCACGCCGCTAAAACAGGTTGCGAGCATCAGCACGCCCGAAGCCCAGTTGGCTGTTATCCAACCGTGGGATAAATCGGCCATAGGCGCGATTGAAAAAGCGATTATGACCTCGGATATCGGGGTGACGCCCTCGAACGACGGCACGGTCATCCGCTTGCCCTTCCCGCCGTTGAGCGAAGAGCGGCGCAAGGATTTCGTAAAGCTGACTAAAAAGGTCGCCGAAGAGGGCAAAGTATCGATACGCGGTGTCCGCCACAGCGGGCGCGACGACTTACAAGTGCTCGAAGAGGAGAAAGAGATATCCGAAGACGACCGCAAGAGGGCCGAGAAGAAAATCGATGAGCTGACCGAGAAATACAACAAAGAAATCGAGGCCATGTTCCAGCGAAAAGAGCAGGAGATCATGGAAGTGTAGGTTCTGTAATGTATAGAATCCAGGCTCAAGAGAAGCCCGCACATGAGGTGCTGGAAAGTGATAGGGTAGTCCGGGATTGAAGAGGCATAAAACGGGTCTTCGCAAAGGGTCTACAGGGCCGGGCGGAGACCTTTCTGCGGAAGAGCTTAAAAAAGATTACGTCCCGCGCCATGTTGCGGTCATTATGGATGGAAACGGGCGCTGGGCTTCAAAGCGCAAGCTGCCCAGGTTGGCGGGGCACAAAGCGGGCTCCAATGCTATCAGGCGCACCATCGAGATAGCGACGGAAATCGGCGTCGAATACCTGACGCTCTATACGTTTTCGACGGAAAACTGGAAGAGACCAAAAGCTGAAGTCACCGGTTTGATGAAGCTGTTTGAAGAACAACTCGCTAAAGAAATGGATGAGTTGGACCGGCAAGGTGTGCGCATCAGGGTGCTGGGACGTATGGCGGAATTACCCGACAGCACGAGAACCGCGTTTGCCGATGCGATTGAGAAGACTAAAGGCAACTCGCGGCTGAACTTGAATCTGGCGCTCAACTATAGCGGCAGAGCGGAAATAGTAGACGCCGCAAACGCTATATGCGAGGCAATCCGCAAGGGAGAAGAGAAGCCCGATATAACTGAGGAAATGTTCGCGCGTTACGTGTATACTTCAGGTATACCCGACCCCGAATTGTTAATCCGCACCAGCGGCGAATTACGGGTGAGTAACTTTCTCCTTTGGCAAATTGCGTATTCAGAGTTGTGGATAACCGAGAAATTATGGCCCGATTTCGCTAAAGACGATTTTTTGCAAGCGGTTGCCGAGTATAAGCAGCGAAAAAGAAGATTCGGTGGATTAGTCGAAGTCTAGTTGGAGCAAACAGGAGCCGAGAATGCTAAAAGAACGAGTGATCAGTGCGCTTGTCGGGGCCCCGCTTATTATCGCCTCTTTACTTCTGGGGAAGTATGTCTTCGCCTTATTGATAGTCGTCATCGCGGTGATAGCGACGGATGAGTTCTATTCGATGCTTATTTTACGCGAGTTTAAACCCAATATCGTCGCCGGCATAGGCGGAAGCATCGCCATATTTCTGGGGACGCTGGTGGGTGGAGTCAGCGGCTTGTTGTTGGCGCTCGTACTCGTAACGCTGGTCATCTTGGTATGGCAGACCTTTACCGAGGGCAGTATCGTGAACGCCGGGTTGACCATAACCGGCCTGGTCTATATCACGCTTCCGCTAAGCCACCTGATATTGCTGTACGGCCTTGCGCAGGGAGTAATCGGTATCATCCTGGTCTTAGTTGCGACCTGGGTAAGCGATATCGCGGCCTATTCCTTTGGCAGGGCGATAGGAAAGCGCAAACTAGCCCCGACGATAAGCGCCAAGAAAACTATCGAAGGTACGATAGCGGGCATAATAGCGCCGACGATATTCATAGGCACGGCATTCGTGCTGCCGTGGTTGCCATTCGTTGCCGAGCAGGG
>JAUXNY010000138.1 GCA_030682615.1 Candidatus Aquicultor sp.
TCGTTGTACCTGACAGCGCCGCCTTCGATGAGCCGGCGAGCTTCGCCGTTGCTCTTCGCGAAATCCGCCGCAGTCAGGAGCTTGACTATCCACACACCGCCGCCATCGGCGAGCATATCAGGCGTGATCTCTATCTCGGGAATGTCGGCGCCGATTGCGGCAAGGCGCTCGGCCGCGGTGGCCCCTTCTACTTTCTTAAACTTGGCGTCGAAGATTCCCTCGGCTTCTTCGGCCGCTGCGCTCGAGTGGTAGAGCGCGATAATCTCTTTAGCAAGACGCCTCTTTATAACATTGGGGTGGAGCGACCCGTCCGCGAGCCCCTTTTCGAGCGCGTCGACCTCGTCGCGAGAGAGGTCGGTGCAGAGGCGATAGTAGCGCACCATCACGTTGTCGGGAATCGACATCAGCTTGCCGAACTGCTCGTCGGGAGCCTCGGTGAGGCCGATGTAATTACCTTTGGATTTACTCATGCGCACGACGCCGTCGGTCCCTTCGAGTATCGGCATAGTGATAACCGCTTGTGGTTCCTGCTCCGCCCAGCGCTGAAGGTCGCGCCCGGCGAGCATATTGAACTTCTGGTCGGTGCCGCCAATCTCGACATCGCTCTCGAGTTCGACCGAGTCATACCCTTGCATTACGGGATAGAGGAACTCGTGGAGGCTGATGGGCACCTGTGCGGTGAAACGCTTGGTGAAATCGTCACGTTCGAGCATGCGCGCCACCGTAAACTGCGCGCAGACCTTAAGTACCCTGTCAAAGGGCATCGTCGCGAACCAGCGCCCGTTGTAGTCGAGGATGGTCTTGTCGCGGTCGAGAATCCTGAAAGCTTGGCCTGTGTAGGTCTTCGCGTTTTCATCGATGACCTCGGGTGAGAGCTGCGGCCTGGTCGACGAGCGCTCTGTGGGGTCGCCTACTCGCGCGGTGTAGTCGCCGATAAGGAGTTGGACGGTGTGGCCCAGCTCTTGGAATTGGCGAAGCTTGCGCAGGGTGACGGCATGGCCGAGGTGAAGGTCGGGTGCGGTAGGGTCGACACCGTACTTTATTTTAAGCGGCGTGTTCGTCTCGATTGCCCGCGCCAGCTTGGCTTTGAACTCATCGAGCGGGACTATCTCCTCCGCGCCGTCTTCTATTATATAGAGCTGCTCCTCAACCGATTTCATCCCAACCCCCCGTGCATGGCTTCTTCGCGATGTAAAAACATTAGAATCGTAACACCTATATATAGATATGTCCAGGTTGAAGGCGACTAACACGCATGGTTATATATGACTGGACCGAGTTATCGCCCGCCCTCGACGGCTCAAGGATTCGACCCGAAACAACCCGACTTCTTAACCGCCTACTTAACCACTAAACAATCCCGTTATGTTATAATCCATCAAGGTAAAACATAAAGCACAATGCCGGTGGAGTAATGTCTCGATCGAGAATCAAAAGAGCGAAGAAGCGCACTCATCGCAAGCGTAAGACCCACATCATCGTCGCGCTCGCCGTCTTAACTATAATCCCGATAATCCTGGTAAGCCTCGGAGGCCTGGTCGCCGCGGCGGCTGTCTTTACCAACCTTCCAAAGATCAACAACCTCGGCGAAGTCCAAGACTGGCAGACGACGAAGATCTTCGCGGCGGACGGGACACTCCTCACCAACCTCTATTACGAGCAGGACCGCACAAGCATACCCCTTTCCGAAATCCCCACCCATATGCAACAGGCCGTAATCGCCATCGAGGACGAGCGGTTCTTCAAACATAAAGGGTATGACCCCGAAGCCATCGGCCGCGCGTTCGTCGCAAACCTTTCGAGCGGGCACGTAGTCGAAGGAGCGAGCACCATAACTCAGCAGTATATAAAGAACACCGCTATCAGCCGCGAGAAGACTATCGACCGCAAAATAAAAGAAGCGTACCTCGCATACCAGCTCGAAGAGAAATACACGAAAGAGCAGATACTGGAGAAGTATCTCAACACTATATACTTCGGCCATAGCTGGTACGGGGTCGAAACGGCTTCGCTCAATTACTTCGGCAAGAAGGCTAGAGACCTGACGCTCGTCGAAACCTCGCTGCTGGCCGGGATTATCAAGTCGCCGAACAACTACTCACCGTACACGAAACCGGTTGAAGCAAAAATGCGCCGCGACCTCGTCCTGACGCAGATGGCGCGCCTTAAATTCATCTCGCCCGAACAGCATAAACAAGCTACAGAAGCGCCCCTGCAAATCAAGCCGATAAGCAAACCGTCGACGGTCGCCCCATACTTCGTAGAAGACGTCAAACAGCAGCTCATCAAGAAATACGGGGCCAACGTCGTCTTCAAGGGCGGCTTGCGCGTATATACGACTATCGATTTAAAGATGCAGAAACACGCCGAAAACGCCGCGTGGTCTATCTTGAATAGACCGACAGACCCATCGGTCGCGCTCGTGGCGATAGAAACGAAAACCGGTTATGTCCGGGCGATGGTAGGCGGAAAGAACTTCGAGGAGAGCAAGGTCAACCTGGCATTGCGCCGCCGCCAGCCCGGCTCATCGTTTAAGACCTTCGTCTTTACCTCGGCAATCGAAAACGGCATCTCACCATCTCAAACATACAGCTCATCCCCGGCGGTCATCGACATCCCGGGAAGCACGCCCTGGAAGGTCAACAACTACGTCGAAGGAAGCGGTGGCCCGCCGATGAACATCCGAGAGGGCCTGGTACGGTCTGTAAACACTGTTTACGCAAGGCTTATGATGGATGTCGGGGCGAACAACGTCGTGGAGACCGCGCGAAAAATGGGCATCACCAGCCAACTCAATCCGAACCCGGCAATTGCGCTCGGAGGGCTCACCTACGGGGCGACACCGCTCGAAATGGCGAACGCATACGGGACGCTGGCCAACGGCGGCAAACATACAAGACCGATATCGATCATTAAAATCACGGACGCGACCGGAAACGTCATAGATGAGGCAAAACCCAAGCCGGAGCAGGTCATAAACGAAGCTACCGCCTACCTGGTAACCGATGTGCTGGAGGACGTCATGCGCAGGGGTACGGGAACCCGCGCGAGGATAGGCCGGCCGGCCGCGGGCAAGACGGGAACCGGCCAGGAATATAGAGATGCCTGGTTCTGCGGTTATACACCCGACCTTTCCGCTGCTGTGTGGGTGGGGTATCCCAAAGGCCAGATATCGATGAAGAACGTCCACGGGATACGCGTTTCGGGAGGTTCCTTCCCCGCGCAGGTATGGGGTAAGTTCATGTCAAGCGCCCTTAGGGGCAGGCCGTATTCTAACTTCACCAAACCAAAAGGCGGTATCGCTTATACGAGCGTCTGTTCCGAAACCGGCTTGCTCGCCAACAAATACTGCCCCGATATCGAGAGGCGGCCGTTCCTCAGTGAAAAGACGCCGAAAAAGAAATGCGACAAACACGCCAAGCCAAGCATCATGGAGATACCGAATGTCGTGGGCCTCAGCGAGAAAGATGCTATAGGGCATCTCGAGAAAATACACTTCGGTTATGCGGTCGTGTATTCTGTCGACAACCACGCGCCGCGCGGCATAGTCGCGAGCCAGACGCCGGCGAGCGGCGAGCGGGCTCGCCAGGGCGCCACGGTTCAGATTGTCGTGAGCGCAGGCTCGACCGAGCTGAAGATAAAGGTACCTGATTTGGTAGGCCTGAACGAGCAACAAGCTAGGGATAGATTGCAGGAGATTGGCCTGAAGGCTATCGATATCACCGCGACACCCTATATGGAGGCGAAAGACAAACGCGATAAGGTCATCTACCATAACCCGGTGGCCGGCACCGAGCTCCAATATGGCCAGTCGGTGACGATTTACGTCAACCGGAAGCATTAAGAAATCTACAGGGCACTGTAGCTGGCCGCTTTTTCAACTCGAAAACCCCGAGCCGCAAACGGCCTATCACCATTCAATCACCCTTTAAAAGAGCTGGTTCTCGCTCGATTGACCGGCGGCATTTGGATTATCAAGCCCCAGGTGCCGGCAAGCCCTCTCGGTGGCAACGCGGCCGCGCGGTGTGCGCTGGATGAACCCGAGTTGCAAGAGATAGGGCTCGTAGACATCCTCCAGGGTCTCGGTCTCCTCGCCGATAGACGCGGCGAGCGTGTTTAGGCCCACCGGGGCGCCGGCGAACTTTTCTATAAGCGTATGGAGTATCTGGCGGTCGGTCCTGTCTAGTCCAAACTCATCTACCTCCAAGAACGCGAGCGCCTTGTCGGCGATATCTTTGGTTATATGGCCGTCACCCTTCACCTGCGCGTAATCGCGGACCCGTTTTAAGAGCCGGTTGGCGACACGCGGCGTTCCCCGCGAGCGACGCGCGACTTCGAGCGCTCCGGCGGAATCGATAGCGACATCTAAAATCGCCGCCGAGCGCTTGATTATCTCGTCCAGCTCGTCGTTTGCATAGTAGTCGAAACGGCAGTTTACCCCGAAGCGGTCCCGAAGCGGCGAGGTAATCAAACCCTGCCTCGTCGTCGCGCCGACCATGGTGAAATGGGGCAGCTCCAGGCGGAGCGAGCGCGCCGAAGGGCCTTTTCCGATGATGATATCGAGCTCGAAGTCCTCCATCGCCGGGTAGAGTATCTCCTCGACCTGACGGTGCAGGCGGTGTATTTCGTCGATGAAGAGCACGTCGCTTGGCTGAAGATTGGTGAGAATTGCGGCCAAATCCCCCGCCCGCTCTATCGCCGGCCCCGACGTCACTTTGATACCGACGCCAAGCTCGTTTGCGATGATGCCCGCGAGCGTCGTCTTGCCCAAGCCCGGGGGGCCGCTCAACATGACATGGTCGAGCGCTTCGCCGCGATTTTTCGCCGCCGCGATAAAGAGGTCGAGCGAATCTTTGACGCGCGCCTGCCCGATAAACTCATCGAGCCGTTTAGGCCGCAGCGTCCGCTCGTAGTCGACGTCTTCTTCGGTAAAGGATGTGGCGATAATCCGGTCGTCCATATTGCTCCCTATCTAGGCGCTAGAGACTGCCTGATATAAGACAGCGTTTAGCGGTTAGTTATCACATCTTATGCTTTAGCGAGCCGCTTCAAAGCGTGCTTCACCAGCAGCTCGACAGTGACGCGTTCGCCGTCGGGCGCAAACCCGTCCAGGGCTTTGCGAGCCTCCTGCGATGAGTATCCTAGGCTTAAAAGCGCCCCGCGCGCCTCGTCATAGGCCGAGCGGTCTTCTTTGGCCACCGCGCCCATGAGGCCCGTCTCCGGCAACGTCAGCTTCTCTTTCAACTCAAGGATGAGGCGCTGCGCACCTTTCTTCCCGATACCGGGAATCGATGTGATGAGCGCCACGTCCTCGTTTATTATCGCATGTTTGAGCGAATCGACGTCGAAAGCCGAGAGTACCGCGAGCGCGACCTTGGGGCCGATACCGCTTACACCGATGAGCTTCTCGAAAAGCTCGCGCTCGGGCGCGCTCGCAAAGCCAAAGAGCTGCAGCGCATCCTCGCGCACATGGAGGTATGTATATATAAATACCGGTTCGCCCAGGGACGGCATGGCCGTCAGCGAGTTGTTCGACATCGCGAGCCTGTATCCCACGCCGGCTACATCCACTTCCACGGAGCCCGCGCTCTTGTCTTCGAGGCGCCCCCTAAGAAACGCTATCATCCAGCACTCTCCTGGCAATATCATTAGTTTTGTGCGAGTGCGCGTGGCAAATCGCCAGCGCCAGCGCATCGGCGGCATCGTCCGGTTTGGGGATTTCGGTAAGGTTGAGGATGGCTTTTACCATATGCTGCACCTGTGATTTCTC
>JAUXNY010000142.1 GCA_030682615.1 Candidatus Aquicultor sp.
AGGATCGCCGACCAAAATGGCAAGAAATATCGCGTCTACAGTCCAGAGGAATTCTTTAAATCCCCTGAAAGCCCGCAACAATATTTCATCCCAACCGCGCCTAAGCCCAAGAAAGTCAGTGTAGTTAAAATAGAAGATAAGGCAAACCAGGAACCAGCTTAAAGAAAGCATTTTTCGAGCAATGACTCTGCACAGCCAAGGCACTGATTGGTCTGCGTGGAGCTAAATGATCTACTCTTGGAAAGCCCCCGTAAAAAGCCGGGCCTTTGGGTATATTAAAAATGTGGAAATTAAAGAGTCAAACATAAGAGCAATCGAGGTGGTTGCATATCACGAGGCAGGCCATGCGATTGCTTGTTTCGTGCTTAAAGAGAAATTTACCAAAATAAGCATCAAATCTTTTGGTGAACTCGCTGGACGCGTTGATGGTTCTACAGATACGGTGGAACCGTTTGAGCTTAACGATATGCAAAAGTATGACCCTGATAGGCGTCGTAACATTACGCAGGTGTTCTTGGCTGGCGGTGTAGCCGAAATCATGCTATATGAAATGAAACTTAAGGGCTGGGGCTGGGAATTAACTCAAGAGTTAAAAAACTCAATTGATGAATCAGCGAACGGACACTCAAAGGATGATATCGCGCATGTACTTAAGCTAGTCGGGATTACGGGTGGGAATATTACTGGTTATATCGCCCATACTAGAACACTTCTGGAAGAACATAGGCAATCCCTTGATGCCCTTGCTGGAGCGCTCCAAGAACGTAGAGAATTAAGCGGCGAAGAGGCAGCAGGTATCATAAAAGCTAATCTTTAATAGAAGCTTTTGAATGTATTACCTTCGGGAGATTGCGAGTATAGCTATATCGTCTGAGAGCTTTCCGCCGGTGCATCTCTCAACCTCGTCAAAGATTTGCTGTGGTAAGCGTTCGGCTGATACCGGCTCTAGCTTTTTTATGAAGGTCACGAGACGCTCCTCGCCATAAAACCCATTATCGCATCGCGCCTCAATTATTCCATCGGTATAAAGGATGAGGGTATCACCTCGCCCGAGATTGATCTCACTGTCCGTATAGCTACAGTCTGGAAATGCTCCGATAATTGGTGAATAGTCGGTGAGCAGGTTTACGCTGTGATCACGCCGCCTTATTATTGCTGGTGGATGCCCGGCATCGCAGTAGATGAGCTTTCCGGTTGAGGTCTCCAGGATACCGAAAAATACCGTAACGAAATCAGAGGGAGCCGTACTATTAAAAATCACGGCGCTTGTTTTCGCCATTATTGATGCCGGAGAGCTGTCTTCCAGAGAAAACGCTCTGATGGTGTTCTTAACTCGTGACATTAAGGATGCGGCGCCTATCCCTTTACCGGCGACGTCCCCAATCACTATGCCGATCTTTTTTTGCTCTAATTCGAACAGGTCGTAAAAGTCGCCGCCAACCAGCGCAGCCTCTGCCGCCGAGCGGTAGAGGTGGTTAAACTTTATTCCTTCAATTCTCTGCGGCATTGTAAGAATAGCCGTTTGCAGGGTATCTGCGATATCTCTCTCGATTGCATAAAGACGAGCGTTCTCCAAAGCAAGGGACAGTGATGCAGCTAATTTGGTTACAAAATCAACCTCTGCATCTGAAAAAACAGCTGGGGCTGAGTGGTTCATGAAGCTAAAGGCCCCCGTAACCACTCCTCGCATAACCAAGGGGACGCTTATGACTGAGCGAATGCCGAGGCGCCTTATTACCTCTGCGTTCAACTTCTCATCACTGTAAGCATCTTCGAAGACGGCCGGTTTCTTGGTTTTATATGCTAAATAAACCGATCTAAGTTCGCTGTCGGAGAATCTCTGGCCGAGCATTTCCTGTGGCAATCTCCCGTAAACGTATCTCGTGAGCCAGAGATCGCCATCGCGCTCCACAATCGCAGCCGATTCAGCACTCATCGCTTTAGTGGACGCCATAGCGACCCTCTCCAATATCTCATTAAGATCAAACGTTGAGGTTATGGCTGCGTTTATATCATTAAGAGCATCTCTTAGCCGACGCTCCTGCTTCTGCACAGTAATGTCTTCAATGGCGAGAAGGATGAGCGGCTCGTGGGTTTCCTGGTGGATCATGCGAGCGTTAAGAAGCATTGTCTTATACCCGATCGCTTGAAACATATGCTCGACCTCAAAGCCTGCTAGCTGAGACTTATCGGGAATGGTCTGCTCTAAGAGCTCTCGTAATCGAGGGATATCCCACTGTCTGTTGCCAAGGTCAAAGATGAGCTTACCTTCAGTTTCTTCCGGTGTGACTTCGAATATCTTATAGAAGGAATGGCTTGCCGTTCTGACCCTCAGGTCTCGACCTAAGACAATAAGCGGCTCGCGAACCGTTTCAACGATCCCTTGAGCGTAGTCATGGGCATCCTCGGCCTGGACGAGAGCTTGAGTAAGCTCGGCATTGCGGTTCCCTAGCTCCTGATTAACGGTAGCGAGCTCTTCATTTGTGGATTGTAGCTCTTCTTTGGAGGTCTCAAGTTCCTCGTTGATGCTCTGCATCTCTTCATTGCTCGACTGCAGCTCCTCACTTGTCACCTGCAGCTCCTCATATGCCCCATCTTTCTCCTGGATTACCGATTGCAAGTGATCTTCAGCCGATATGAGTTCCCGCCGGAGTTGGGTATTTTCGGTATTTTTTGAGCCTCGCTTTGTGCCTGTTTCGACACTGCCGCGCGGCGTTTCTTTGGAGATAGATGCAGGTGGGCGCGAATCTTTAAAGAGAATCACGAAGTAGAATTCGCCTGCCGGATCTTTTATCGGAACCACTTCAAGATCGACTGTTTTGTGATGGTTATCATAGGTAAGACTTAAGCCGTCCCTACATACCGGAGAACTCGTCTTCTTAGCGTCATTGATCGCGGTGCGCAAGACTGGTGCGAGGCCTTTCTGGATCATCTTGGCAAGGTTTAAGCTCGCTTTTCCAATTGAAGGCTGCAGATACGGCCGAGTGTTGCCGTAAAATTGGAGAATCACCATAGCGCTATTGATGAGAAAGCCGGCCGGTGCATAGCTCTCCAGGATGAGCTGGTTGGCCTCTTTGAGCGGATCATATTCAGCATGCGCCGCTTCTATTGACACACCACTCACTTTTTCAGCTCGAAACGTGGGAACGGTAAAGCCAAGAGGAAGCTTGGATGCTCCAGCCTTTCTTGAATAAATCTTATGCTTGCTATCTGCTACCGCAAAAAGATCGCTGAACCCACCGATAGTCTCCGATGGTGACAGCATGAGAAGCCCGCCAGGATTAAGGGCGTAGTGAAACATCGGTATGAGCCTTGCTTGTAGTGCCATCTGCATGTAGATCAGCACATTTCGAAAGCTGATGAACTCGAGTTTTGAAAAGGGCGGGTCCTTCGTCACATCATGCTGGGCAAAGATGACCATCTCGCGGACTATTTTGACTACCCGGTAGCCGCCCTCAAATCTTTCAAAGAAGCGGTCGAGGCGCTCCTCCGAGACCTCTTTTTTTATGCGCTCTAAATAAATTCCAATCCTTGCTCTCTCGAGGTCGACCCCATTGATATCGGTTGCAAAAATCTGAATCTGGTGCTTGCTCGCTGTATTCTCGAGGAACTCCAGCAAACTTATCGCGATACTGTAAGCCTCTTCCCCGGTAGCGCACCCCGGCACCCACACCCTTATGGGCGCCTCAGGTAATATATTCTCCACAATTTGAGGGAACACTTCTTGCTTCAGCGCTTCAAATGCCCTGGGGTCTCTAAAAAACTCGGTCACCTTTATGAGGATGTCTTGGTACAAGCTCTGTGCTTCGGCCGGGTTTTCCTGAAGGTAGGTAACGTAGTCCTGGAGCTTCTCAATTTTCAACAGAGACATCCGCCGTGCGATACGGCGTTTGATGGTTGCCTGTTTGTACTGTGAGAAATCAGCACCTGTGGCCGTGTGTATTATGGCAAAAATTCTATTGAGGGAGCCTGCCTCAAGATCCGGCGCCAACTCATCGGCTTTAGCTCCTCGGGGCTTTTTCACGTACGGAAGCGCGGCCAGTCTTGCTAATTCTTGCGCGATCTCTTGAGGAGTCATAACAAAATCCACAGCACCTGTTGCGCTGGCGCTTTTTGGCATACCATCTTGCTCCGCTGAGTCCAGGTCCTGGGCAAAAGTGATACCGTTTTGCGCCTTGATCGCCTTGAGCCCCTCGGCGCCGTCTGAGCCCGTCCCTGAAAGAACCACTCCGATTGCTATGCCGCCATCATCTTCCACCAACGAGCGGAAAAAATAATCTATCGGCAAGTAAAGACCGTGGGTTTGGTCGCGAGGGGTAAGCTTAAGTACCCCATGCGAGATACGCATAACAGTGTCGGGCGGAATCACGTAAACATGATTGGGCTCTACCTGCATGCCATCTTTAACTTCGCTCACCGGCATTGCGGTAACTCTTGAGATAAGCTCGCTTAAGAGGCTTTCATGTGTTGGAGCGAGGTGCTGTACCAGCACAAATGCCATGCCGGTGTCGCTTGGTAGGTGCTCGAATAATTTCGTAAACGCGCCGAGACCACCGGCAGAGGCTCCGATACCAACAATGGGGAATAATTTGCCGGATTTATCAGCTCGTTTAACGCTTGAAGCTACTTTTTTGTGGGACCTTTCTTGCACGTGGCCCACCCTCTCGGTTGACTCTTACGTCTAGAAATATGTTTCATAAATTATACCACTAAATCTCTCCATTTGAGCTAACTTATAGGGCGAGCGGTTATTTGCGAAATGTGATTGGTAAAAATGATCGGAGCCCTGGCTTCAGAAATCAGCAGGCGTAAAGATATCACCTTGGGCACCAGATCGGCTATCAAGTTCGAATCCTTGGAAGGTTAAACTTTTATCCAAATAGAAAATGGCTTGTCAAAGCCATTTTCTGGGGGTCAAAACGTTGCTGGGGGAGAAGGATTCGAACCCTCACATACGGAGCCAGAGTCCGTTGTCCTACCGTTAGACGATCCCCCACTCTTCTCTTTTCAATTGATTCCTAAGAATCGACATCGAAATATTACCACGAATCCACGTGGTGTTCAACCTACCGGATCGCTTCGTTAAAGACCTACTCGTCCTGCGGCTCAAGGAGGTTTATGGCCTCGCCGAGGCGCTCGATGGTGGTGTCCCTGCCGAGAAGCTCCATGGTCTCGAAGAGCGGCGGGCTGATGGTGCGGCCGCTTACGGCAACACGCAACGGTTGGAAGACGAACTTGGCTTTGATGCCCGTTGTCTCGGCGAGCGCGCGAAGGCGCGTCTCGATTTCGTGCGCCTCGAAAGTAAACGAGTCCGAAAGCACCTCTATCGCCTTCTCCAGCACATCTTTTGTCCCCTCTTTCCTTAGGACTTTCTCTACCGCCACCGGGTCGAACGGAACCCGGCTGAAGAAGAAATCACTTAGGCCCACGATATCCGCGAGCTTAATCAATCGCTCTTGTGTGATTTCGGCCAGACGCAGGTACCAGGCATCTTCGTACATCTCGATAGGAAGACCGGCCGCTTGCATGAAGCTCTTCTGGTGCCCGGCAAGCTCGGGTAATGTCAGTTCACGGATATAGACGCCGTTCATCCATTCGAGTTTGGCCGGGTCGAAGATGGCGGGCGATTTGCCGACCGCTTCGAGCCCGAACTTGGCTATGAGTTCTTCCGGCGCAAAAACGGTCTGGTCTTCATATCCCCAGCCGAGAAGCGCGAGATAGTTGATTAGCGCTTGCGGAAGATATCCCTCATCGCGATAGGCCTCGACCGCAGTGGCCCCATGGCGCTTACTTAAGCGCGTCTTATCCGACCCCAAAATCATCGGAAGATGCGCGAACTCGGGAATTCTGTAGCCGAGCGCCTGGCCCAGAACGACCTGGCGGGGGGTGTTCGAGAGGTGGTCGTCTCCCCTTATCACATGGGTGATATTCATGTCATAATCGTCGACGACAACCGCGAAGTTATAGGTCGGAATACCGTCGGCGCGCACCATGATGAAGTCATCGAGGTTTTGGTTCTCAAAGACGACCTCGCCTTTGACTTGGTCGCCGATGATCGTTGTGCCCTCGTCGGGACAGCGAAACCGGATGACCGGTCTTAGGCCTCGCGCCTCGCATGCCGCTTGCTCGCTCTCACTGCGCGCGAGGCAGCGGCGGTCGTACTTGGGCGCCTCTTTTCTGTCGAGCGCCGCCTTTCTCATCTCTTCGAGCTCCTCGGACGTGCAGTAGCACTTGTATGCTTTGCCTTCCGCCAATAGGCGCTGTGCCTCTTCGCTGTAGCGGTCGAGGCGATCAGTCTGCAAGAACGGCCCCTCATCCCAGGTAAGCCCAAGCCAGGTCATACCATTGATAATAGCGTCAATCGCCTCGTCTGTTGAGCGCTCGCGGTCGGTGTCCTCGATTCTCAAAACAAAGACGCCGCCGTGACGACGCGCGTAGAGCCAGTTAAAGAGAGCCGTTCTTGCCCCACCGATATGCAGGTATCCGGTCGGACTCGGCGCAAATCGTACCCTCACTTTGCTTTCCATTAAACCTCCAGGCCATGCTTAATAACAATAATAATGTGTTATCGCTATAGATATATAGATATTAGTCGTCGATATGGTTTCGCACAAGGATTCCAGGTGGGCGCGTCATGAAAGGACGATTTTAACCTGGGTTAGCTTACTCTTGATTCTCCGGGTTGATGAAAAGCTTGGTGCCGGCGGGTGCTAGGCAAGCTTCTGCCGTTGCTTTTCTATCATGTCTTGCAAGGTCAGCGAGCCCAGAATATGGTTGGTGGAGCTTTGTATCTCTTTCCAGACATCATGCGTCGCGCATATTTCAACGCGCCCACAGATTTGCGGATTATCGAGACAATCCGATGTCGTAAGCTTCTCAAGCGCCTGAATTATCTGTAGGAGATTTATATCGGATGGCTCTTTTGCAAGAACATAGCCACCACCGGCTCCGCGCACGCTCGTAATAAAACCCGCGGCTTTTAGCGGCTGAATCAACTGTTCGAGGTATTTTACGGAAAGCTCTTGCCTTTGGGCTAAATCCCGCAATGAAACGGGGCCCTTGTCGTCATGCATCGCTATGTCCAACATCGCGCGAGCGCCATAACGCCCTTTCGTTGACATTCTCATCTTGTCCCTTTATGCAGTCAGCTCTTATAGCTCTAGTTCACGACCATAGTCATCGGCTATCCTGTGGTTGTCGTCTTCGTTGTTGTAGCCGAAAGCTATTTCGAGCACGCGTGCCGTGCCTTCGTTGATCGACATCAACCTGTGTACCGTTCCTGATGGGATAAAGAATTCCTCGCCTACCTTCGCATCGTGGAATTCCTCGCCTATTTGCACCCGGACGCCTTCGTCGAGCACTACCCATGCATCGCTTCGCAGGTTGTGCCAGTGCAAACTGGTCTCTTCGTTCGCGTTGAGCGTCAAAAGCTTGACCGAACAAGTCTTGTTGTATGCGTATTGTTTATAAAATCCCCAGGGTTTTTCTACTTTCATCTCTTATCACCAACCACATCTAACCATGTATATTTAATAGTTGCAAGATTTGCACTATTTCATTATAGCGCAAAACTTAGAGCGTTTTCATTAGATTTGCCATCTCGATAGCGGAGACAGCGGCTTGCCATCCCTTGTTACCGTGTTTGGTTCCCGCGCGCTCGATGGCCTGCTCGATGCTGTCGGTCGTGACGACACCAAATATGACCGGCACGCCGCTGTCGAGGTTAATCCTCGCGATTCCTTTGGCGACCTCGCCTGCTACATAATCAAAATGCGGTGTCGAGCCCCTGATTACCGCTCCCAAACAGATTATAGCATCATAGCGACCGCTCTCGGCCAGCTTCTTCGCTATGAGCGGCACTTCGAAAGCGCCCGGCGTCCATGCGACATGAACATCGCCTTCATCGAGGCCGTGCCTCTTGAGCGCGTCCAGTGCGCCGTCGAGCAACCTCGACCCGATAAAATCGTTAAAGCGGCCCACCACGATGGCGACCTTCAAACCCTCTCCAATAAGATTACCTTCATATACCTGCATTAAACAACCTCCTAATCGAGCTTGACTATATAAGCTGTCGGCTATCGCTGCTATACCTAGCTGATAAACATTGAATCTTTGCTATCCGATATAAAAACTTCGCAATTCGTGATTCTTGCAACCGCCCAACCGGCTTATCTTTAATTATCGGCTTTATCCCAGTCGAGCATATGGTCCATCTTTTCCTTTTTTGCCTCCAGGTAATGAACATTATAATCGGTTCTCTCGACCTGGATAGGCACACGCTCGACTATTTTCAGACCGTATCCTTCAAGGCCTACTATCTTCTTAGGGTTGTTCGTCATAAGACGGATCGAGCTCAAACCGAGGTCCGCCAGAATTTGCGCACCCATACCGTAATCGCGAAGGTCCGCCGGGAAACCCAGGTCATTGTTGGCTTGGACGGTGTCGCGCCCGGCTTCCTGCAGCTCGTAGGCGCGAAGCTTGTTCAAAAGGCCGATTCCTCTGCCCTCGTGTCCCAAGATGTAAAGAAGAACTCCTTGGCCCTCTTGCTCTATCATACTGAGCGCCGTCTCAAGCTGGTCCCCGCAATCGCAGCGAAGCGAGTGGAAGATGTCGCCGGTGAGGCATTCGGAGTGAACCCTGACCAACACGTTTTCCTTACCCTCAACCTCACCCTTGACCAGCGCAAAGTATTCCTTGGCATCGAGCTTACAGCGGTAGCCGACCGCCTTGAACGAGCCGAAACTTGTCGGGAGTGTGACCTCGGCGATGCGCTCGACTAGCTTTTCCATCCGGCGCCGGTATTTGATAAGGTCCGCCACGCTGATGATTTTAAGCCCGAACTTCTCAGCGACCTCTTGCAGTTGAGGCAGCCTTGCCATCGTACCGTCCTCGTTCATTATCTCGCAGATAACGCCGGCGGGATACAAGCCCGCGAGGCGCGCAAGGTCGACCGACGCTTCAGTATGGCCGGCGCGCGCTAGAACGCCCCCGCGTCTGGCCCTTAGCGGAAAGATATGTCCGGGCATCGAGATATCCCCGGGCTTGCTGTCCGCGTCGACGACTGTTTGAATCGTAACAGCCCGGTCCCGGGCGGATATGCCGGTGCTTATCTTACCCTTAGCGCCAATGGATACGGTAAACGCGGTTCCCTGTTCGGACGTGTTATTAAATACCATAGCCGGAATCCCTAGCTCATCAAGACGCTCGGGCGTGCAGGGCATACAGATAAGGCCGCGCCCGTTCGTCGCCATAAAATTGATGGTCTCCGATGTGACCTTCTCCGCGGCCATTATGAAGTCGCCTTCGTTTTCCCTATCCTCATCATCGACGACTATGATGATTTTTCCCTCTCTCATATCGTCTAACGCTTCGTCGATTGTGTTCAACATCTTACTCACCTTTCTTTATTGAGGTGCCGGCGCTCGCCTGCCTCATCGTTTAATAGTCCCGGCGTGTCTGCCGGCCATAATCTCCCTTGAGGAGCGTGAATGTTTTTCGTTACGCGAACCCGTGCTCGCGCAGTGTGTCGAGCGTTAGGCCCGGCGTCTTTTTTTGTTGGCCGCTCATGAATTTTTCTATGTACTTGCCGATAAGGTCGGCCTCGAGATTGACGATAGCGCCCGGTCCCTTGAATCCTAAAGTCGTCACCGACGCCGTATGCGGTATTATCGAAACTACGACGTATTCATCGCCGTAATCCATGACGGTCAAACTTATGCCGTCGACGGCGATTGAGCCGCGCCCGATAAGATAGCGTGTGACCGCCTCCGGTGCCGAAATCCTGATAAGGAGCGCGTTCTCCGCTTTCGACTTCGACATGATAGTGCCGACCCCGTCGACATGGCCCGATACCATATGGCCACCGAGGCGGCTCGACATCGTCATCGCGCGCTCGAGGTTGACTGTCTCACCCGATTTGATGTTGTCGAGGTTAGTCTTCGTAACGGTTTCGGGCATGACATCGACCGCAAAACCGTCCCGCGTCTTCGTCGTGACCGTTAGGCAGATTCCGTTTACGGCGACCGAATCGCCTATCTCGACTCCTATTACGAGTTGCGGCGCTTTAATATCGAGCACGAACTGGTCGGCGCCGCGCCTTATCGCTTGAATCTTCCCTAGTTCTTCGATTATACCGGTGAACATCCTTAGTCCTGCTTTCTCTCTGCCGCTTCCGTCAGGGAAGCCTCTCTTCGACTAAAACCCCCGGTGTTGGACTTTCTAGCTGTCCGCGGGGTACGCTTCTATTAAAATATCGTCTCCAAAACGCTCGGTAGCCGTGATGCTTAGCATGCGGGCCGAGTCGAGCTTGCCGCCGACGAAATCGACACCACCCCCACCAAGCAGCTTCGGCGCGACAAAGACCATATACTTGTCGACCATGCCGGCCTTTACGAAGGATGCGATTAAGCTGCTTCCGCCCTCGACGAGCACGCTCGATATCTCAAGCCGTCCCAGTTCTTCCAGGAGCAGCTCTACGTCTACTGCGCCGTCCCAGCGGCCGAGCTTGAGTGCTTCTATGCCGTGCGCTTTCAGGTTCTCGATATTTGCGGGTGCGGCGCGTGAGCCGGCGGCGACGATAGTGCGTACCTCGCGCGCACTCTTCACGATTCTGCTATTCAGCGGTGTTCTGGCTTTCGAGTCTACGATTACGCGAATCGGGTTCTTGGCCTTTACACCTTCTAAGCGCGTAGTCAGCATCGGGTCATCGGTTATAACCGTTCCTATCCCGACCATGATGGCGTCGTGCTCATTTCTTAGCTCGTGCACCTTCTGTTTTGTGTCAGGGCCGGTAATCGCCGTGTTCTTCCCGGGTGCTTCCGAAATTTTCCCGTCAAGGGTGATGGCGGCTTTTAGCACCACAAAGGGCCTGCCGGTCGTAATATATTTGATGAATGCCTCGTTTTGCCTGGCTATCTTGTCGGCTAGCAACCCGTATTCTACCTCGATTCCGGCATCGCGCAAGCGTTTGATGCCGCCGCCCGCGCACTTCGGATTCGGGTCGACCATGCCGACGACGACTTTTCCTATCCCCGCCTCGATAATGGCCTCAGTGCACGGCGGTGTCCTGCCAAAGTGATTGCATGGCTCCAGCGAGACGACTATGGTCGCACCAGCTACATCTTCGACGGCGTTCTTTAGTGCGTTTATCTCGGCATGGGGCTCGCCCACCCTCTCGTGATAACCCTCCGCTATCACGCGGTCGTCTTTTATGATAAGCGCTCCCACCATCGGGTTGGGACTGGTCGCCCCCCGGCCTTTCTCGGCAAGCGCTATCGCCCTATCCATATAGACTTCATAGCTCGATATTTCTATGCTTTTCATAACCTCAATTTTCGGTTCATAAACATACCTAATCTATTCCAGCTAATAGTTTAATCCGTTATGATAAACCATCAACCATATCTTGACCCTCATTGGCGCTCTGTCAACTTCCGACCCGGCAAACATATCCGCTGGTAATAGCGGCTAGTCGCTGTTGTGCGGACAAATAAAAATGCACCCGGAAGAAAGCGGGGCGCATAATCCAAGTATACGCTATACGTATACTTGACTCTTAACCTTCTCCCATCCAGACTTTAACTGTCGGCTCCGGAATCTCACCGGATCAGCTTTTTGTGCTATTTTACGAATGACTCGCCGTTAAACACAAGCAGCTCGCGGGCTCTAACCGCCGATCGGGAATTTCACCCTGCCCCGAAGGTACTATGTAGTTTTAATGATTGTATCAAATGGTCAGCGGATATTGCAAGCTAGAGCATTGCGGCCTTGCGTATACCCCGTACCGCCTCTGGTATATCTTCCGAATCGAAGACCGCCGAGCCCGCTACTAATATCTCCGCGCCTTTGAGAACGACTTTGTCCGCGTTAGCTGCCGATATCCCGCCATCGACCTGAATCTTAACATCGAGTCCTCGAGAATCTATCATATGGCGGATGACCTCTATCTTCTCGAGTGCGCTCGGGATAAACTTCTGACCGCCGAACCCGGGGTTTACCGACATCACCAGGACGAAATCGAGGTCCTCGAGGATGTGTTGGAGGTAGGTCACCGGCGTCGCGGGGTTTATGGAGATGCCCGCCTTTACATACCCGTACTCTTTTATCTGCTGAATCACGCGGTGTGAATGATGCGTTGCCTCAGCGTGAAACGAGAGCCACGACGCGCCCGCTTCGATAAAGCGGTCGATGTAGCGCTCGGGGTTTTCGATCATCAAGTGCACATCGAGCGGCAGGTCGGTCGTCTTTCTCAGCGCTTCAACGACTAACGGCCCGATGGTTATGTTGGGCACGAAGTGCCCGTCCATCACATCGATATGAAGAAGGTCGGCTCCACCCTGCGCGACAAGCGCAACCTGCTCGCCAAGCTTTGAGAAATCAGCCGAAAGAATCGATGGGGCTATAAGTACCTCTTTATCCATTCCCTACCTCAAGTCAATATCGGATGTTTGCAAACACGCTGCGTCTGATACCCGGCGTCCAGGTCTATTCCCAGAAATACGGCCGGTTATTCGTGCGCACCTGCTTATATTAGTATATTATCAGCTTTGTGGCTAGTGTGGTTACAAGTTTTGGGGGTTGCGCCCGCTCCCCTACTCGCTTCGGCGAAGCCGCGCTATGAACAGGCCGTCGACACCGTGTTTGTGTGGAAGTAATTGAATCATGCCGTCTTTGACGTCGGCCCTCAGGGACTCCGGCAAATACGCGGCGATGTCGTCGACATAGAAATCCTCCCGGATTCGCAAGAGCCGCTCCACGACCAGCCTGGTCTCTTGCCTGGTCAACGTACAAACCGAATAGACAAGTACCCCGCCCGGCTTCACGGCGCCCGCGACAGCGTCGAGCATGTCGGTCTGGAGGGACATCAGCTCGGTTATCTGCTCCTGCGTCTTATTCCACCGCGAATCCGGCCTGCGCGCGAGAACGCCCAATCCAGAACAGGGCGCGTCGAGCAGAGCGCGGTCGACCGGCTTCTTGATGACCGTATTTATTTTCTTGGCATCGGCTTCTATCGGCAGCGCGATCGACACGCCCATCCGGCTGAAGTTCTGCTTCATCAGATTGACCCGGTTTACGTTTGAGTCGACTGAGATGATTTGGCCTTTGTTCTTCATCAGCTCTACCATGTGCGTCGTCTTGCCTCCAGGTGCCGCAGCCGCATCCAGCACGGTCTCGCCCGGTTGCGGGTCGACGACGTGCGCGATTATCATAGAGCTTTCATCCTGGACATAGAACTGTCCAGCTTTGAACTGGCTAAGCCGCGTTATGTCGCCCCCTCCGCGCACGGAGAGCGCCTCGCGCAGGTAAGAGCCGGACTCGACCGTCCAACCGGCGTCCCTCAAAGCCTGCGCTAAAGACTCCGGGTCTGTCTTTAATGTGTTGACCCGTATCATCATCTTGGGAGCGCGGTTGTTAGCGGCGCAGAGAGCCTCTGTATCCGCAACACCGAATTCTTCTATCCACGACTTCACCATCCACATCGGGTGGAAATACTTGAGCGCGATATATTTTACCGGGTCGGCATCGCGGTCGGGCCAGGGAAGATTTTCTTTTTCCCGGGAGACCGAGCGGAGCAAACCATTTACGAACTTGGAAATACCGGGGTGGAAGTTCTTCTTAGCGATATCGACCGCTTCGTTTACAGCGGCGTGGTCGGGCACGTCCATATATAATATTTGGTAGAGCGACATCCGCAGCAGGTCAAGAACCAGGTCGGGAATCTTATCGATTTTTTGCGAGGAGAACTTCTTGACGACCCAATCGAGCGTCCCTTTAGCCCTGAGCGTGCCGTATGTAAGCTCGGTGACAAAAGCACGGTCCCTTACGTCGAGGTCGCTCTCTTGAAGTCTCTTGGGCAGGAGCAAGTTGGCATAGCTGCCGGTTTTATGGACGCGATTGATTACTTCGAGCGCGATTTCTCGCGGTGCTTTTGACATAATACCTAACCTAACCTGTCGCCGACTCTCAAGCGATAACCTCGGACGAATTCCGCCCCGCTCATCTTCTTCTTATTGGCCGGTTGTACCTCTTCGAGCAGGACCGGCGCGCTCTCTGTCGCCACGAAAGGTCCTTTGTTGGCGTCGATATGGACTATGGTGCCGGGTTCCCCGTTTACTATCTCCGGCGCGGGCGAGGCCCGCCACACCTTAAGCAGCTTGTCCTGGGCTATCGTGTGCGCTCCGGGTTTCGGGTTAAGCCCCCTCACCTGGTCTAAGATACTCTGTGCCGGGCGCTGCCAGACTATTGCCGCATCCTCATCGGTGATTTTCCGGGCGTAAGTTACACCGGATTCATCCTGTGACACCCGCTCGACTGTGCCATCCTCTATTCTATCGAGAGTCTCGACGACAAGCTCAGCCGCGATATCGGCCAATCTTTGCGAGAGGGTCCCCGTCGTATCGTCAGGTTCTATCGGCAACTGCTGCTGAAGGAGGATATCGCCCGCGTCTAACTCCATGGCCATCTGCATGATAGTCACGCCGGTGACTTTGTCGCCCTCCATTATCGGCCGCTGTATCGGTGCGGCGCCGCGCCACCTTGGAAGCAGGGAGGGATGGACATTGATGATGCCGTACTTCGGGGCATCGAGCAGCCACTGCGGGATAAGCTTCCCGTAGGCGAAGACTACGCCGACGTCGGCATCTAGGCCGACAATGGTCTCTCTGAACTCTTCATCCTTTAAAGTCAGCGGCTGTGCAATCGGTATGTTTTCCGCCTGGGCGACGACTTTGACCGGCGGCGACGCTAAACGGCGATTGCGCCCGGATGGCTTGTCGGGCTGGGTGACGACGAGAGCTATCTCGTTCGAAGACTCCATTATTCTCTTGAGTACCGGCACCGCGAGTTCCGGTGTGCCCATGAAAAACAGCCGCACTTATCCCATCCCCATCTGCTCGGTAAGCTCTCTGAGGGCGATTCTTCGCTCTTCCGCGCTCGTTCTGTCTATGATCACTTTGCCGTTAATGTGGTCTATCTCGTGCTGGACAGCGCGCGCGAAAAGCCCTTCCGCCTCGAACTCGACGTCCTCACCATGTTCATTGACAGCCTTTACTATAATCCTTAAGGACCGGGAAACGTTGACGGATATCTTATCCGGGTAGACGCTGAGGCAGCCCTCTTCGTTCTCTTCCCGCTCCTCGCTGTACCAGGTGATTTCGGGGTTTATCAAAACCATCGCATCTTCATCGTCATCGACATCGACGACCACGACCCGTTTCAAAACACCGATTTGGTTTGCCGCCAACCCGATGCCCGGTGCCGCGCGCATCGTGTCTATCATATTTTTGATCAGCTTCCTCAAATCATCATCGATAGAGTCGACTACGCGCGTCTTCTCCTTCAAGGCCGGGTCGGGATAGACCCTTATCGGCAAAATGGCCACTGCTCGCTCCTCCTGCGTTCGAGATTTCCTAATCCTGATTTTAGATTATAAAATTTATAGCACCCACACGGGATCGACGTCTATAGTTAAGCTTACCTCATTTTTGTATTTATCCGGCACAAATCGTTGAAAATTATCGGTTAAGAACGCTTTGACCTTCGAGTCATCGAAGACTTTGAGCAAGATGTGCCAGCGATACTCTTGTTTTACCTTAAGAAGCGGCGCCGGTGAAGGTCCTACCAATGTGGCCGCATCCCCCAGGTCGGCGGTCTCGATGATTCTTGCAGCGCGTTTCGTTAGACCCACGACTATCTCGGGGTTATTCCCCGAGATTACCATTCTGATTATGCCGGAAAACGGCGGGTAGTTAAGTTCGCGCCTGAACTCCAGCTCTGTTCTATAAAAGCCCTCATAGTCGGCGTCGAGGACCGCCCGCAGCGGGTAGCTGTCCGGAACATGGGTTTGAATGACGACCCTCCCGGGAAGCTCGCCCCTTCCCGCGCGACCCGATACCTGCATCAGTAGTTGCAAGGTGTGCTCGGCCGCGCGAAAATCGGGAAGATGTATCGACGTATCCGCGTTGACTATCCCCACCAGGGTTATCTCCGGAAAATCGAGGCCCTTTGCTATCATCTGAGTTCCCAGAAGGATTGCCGATTTCTCCCGTTGGAAATGGGCTAAGCGCTTCTGGTGGGCGCCTTTGCGCGAGGTCGTGTCGGCGTCCATCCTGATTACCGGCACTTCGGGATGGAGGCCGGCAAGTTCGGTTTCGATGCGTTGCGTTCCCGAGCCCGGGAAGGCGATTTTTTGGCCTTTGCATTTAGGGCACGCTTGCGGGGCACGCACGGCGTAATTGCAGTGGTGACACCGGAGACTGTTGTTTATGGAATGAAAAGTCAGCGATACGGCGCAATTTCGACACTTAGGGACAAAACCGCATTCCTCGCAGATGACAAAGTTAGAGAATCCGCGGCGGTTGATGAAGAGGATGGCTTTCTCGCCGGCCTCGAGCGTCTGGGCGAGCCTTTGCTTAAGGAGGCGGCTGAGCGAGGATTTCGGTTTCTCATACGGCTCCCCCCTCATATCGACGACCTCGATGCCGGGAAATTCTCGCTGCTCGACCCTGGATCGCAGGAAAAGCGGTTTGTATAGGCCGGCCTCCGAGTGATACTTGCTCTCCAGTGATGGCGTGGCGCTCCCGAGGACGACCACAGCATTTTCGAGTTCGCCTCGCTTTATCGCGACGTCGCGCGCGTTGTATCTGGGGCTCCGTCCCTGCTTGTAGCTGGCCTCGTGCTCTTCGTCGACGATGATTATGCCGAGATCGCGCACCGGCGCAAAGAGGGCCGAGCGAGCGCCCACGACGACCCTATAGCGACCCTCTTGAATGCCGCGCCACTGGTCAAACCGCTCGCCGGCGCCGAGTCCGCTGTGGAGCACGGCCACCGTCTCGCCAAACCTGGCTTTGAAGCGCGCGACCGCCTGGGCCGTGAGGGCTATTTCGGGCACCAGCGCGATGGCGCCCTTGCCTGCGTCTAACGCGCGCTTGATTGCACGCAAATAGACCTCGGTCTTGCCGCTGCCGGTCACACCCTGCAGCAAGAAGATGTCGTTAGCGCCGCCCTCCAGAGAGGTTTCGATTGCCGTAAGCGCCGATTGCTGCTCGGCGGTAAGCTCGACCTTTCTGTCTTGTTCTGAAAAATGGTGTTCGGGGTCGCGATTTACCGCGCGCTCCTCGATTCGGGCCAAACCCCTCTCCATAAGCGCGTTCAATGATGAGTGCGGCGCCTGCACCTCGGCAAGCAGTTTTGAGACCGCGATAGCGCCTCGATCTAGCAGGATTTCCATCAATTTGCGCTGCTTCGGCGCACGCGAGAGACTGTCCAGGATTTCTTCCGGTGTCTCCATAAGCGCAGTCGTGACCGCATAGCGCTCGGTCGCGGTTTTGACTTTTTGTTTGTCCAGTCGATAGTAGCGCTCGACGAGACCGGCCTGCTCTAATTTTTTGATGACCGGCACAGCGCTCGCGCCACAGGCTTTTTTTATGGCATCGACGGGCGAATCGCCGCCGAGGTTCTCCAAAACCTGATAGACCTCGCTTTGACGCGGTGTCAACTCGACCTGAGGCCGGCCCACGATCTTTGCCGATTGGACTATCTTCCTGCTCTGGCCGGGCGGCAGGGCCAGCTTTATCGCCTCGCTCTTCAACGACAGATAATAGTCGGCAAGCCACGCGCACAACTCGACCATGCGCTCGTCGAATGCGGGATGCTCTTCGAGAACCGCTTCTACTTTAGCGAGTTTTTCTATCTCGGAATCATTGGACAGGCTAAACACGTATCCGACCTGCTTGGTCGGCCCGAAAGGAACGACGACGAGCGAGCCGGCGGTGATTCGAGAGATGAGCTCGAAGGGAACCTCATAGTCAAAAATACGGTCGACCGCCTTTACCGGCAGGTCGACGACGACATTAGCGATGAGCGGCTTTTGAGGCAAGAGTGATACTCCTTAGGGTCGGTTGTCCTTTGGATATTATAGCAAATCATGCGTCGCCTGAGGCATGAAAAAAGCCGGGCGTAAGTACCCGGCCATTTTCTTAGACTCCCCTTTATATCTCTTAACTCAATGTCACCGCATCGGATTTGAGGGCCGCCAAACCGGCGGCGGCACGCAACGCCGCGGCCTTGTCTGTCTTCTCCCAGGTAAAGTCGGCATCATCTCGACCGAAATGGCCGTATGCCGCAGTTTTCTTATATATCGGTCTGCGCAAATCGAGGTCGTGAATGATAGCGGCAGGGCGCAAGTCGAAATGCTTATCGACGAGTTCCTCTATTTTCTCGACCGGTACCTGTTCGGTCCCGAAGGTCTCCACCATGATGGATACCGGGCGCGACACTCCGATGGCATAAGCCAGTTGCACTTCACAGCGCTCGGCGAGGCCTGCGGCTACGATATTCTTCGCGACATAACGCGCCGCATACGCCGCTGAACGATCGACCTTTGTCGGGTCTTTTCCTGAAAACGCTCCGCCGCCATGTCGCGCGAGGCCGCCGTAGGTGTCGACGATTATCTTGCGCCCCGTCAAACCGGTATCGCCCTGTGGGCCGCCTATCTCAAATTTACCGGTCGGGTTGACAAGTATTTTCACTTTATCATAATCGATGAAATTCGCCGGGACGATAGGTTTTATCACGTGCTCGATTAGCGCTGGACGCAGGTCGCTTTCGATATCGATGCCCGGCGCATGTTGCGTCGATATGACGATCGTATCGACCGCGACCGGCTTCCCGTCTTCATAGACGACTGTGACCTGCGTCTTCCCATCCGGGCGCAAAAACGGCAGCGTCTCGTTTTTTCTCACTTCGGCCAACCGTGCGGCCAATTTATGGGCAAGGAGTATCGGCAGCGGCATAAGCTCCGGCGTCTCGTCGCAGGCGTAGCCGAACATCATCCCCTGATCGCCCGCCCCCTGTTGGTCGAGTTCCTCGTCGACACCGAGCGCCCGGTTCTCGTATGCGCAGTCGACACCCTGGGCGATATCGGGCGACTGGGGGTCGATGCTCGTTATGATACCGCAGGTATCGCAGTCAAACCCGAACTTCGCCCTCGTGTAGCCAACTCCCTTGATCGTCTGCCTGACAATACTCGGGATATCGACATAGGTACACGTCGTTACCTCTCCCGCGACGATGACGAGACCGGTCGTGACCAGTGTTTCCACTGCGACTCGCGCCATCGGGTCATCGGTGTAGATAGCATCGAGAATCGCATCGGAGATCTGGTCGGCGATTTTATCGGGGTGACCCTCAGTCACCGACTCCGAAGTGATTAAATAGCGTTTCTTTGACACTTTGTTACC
>JAUXNY010000144.1 GCA_030682615.1 Candidatus Aquicultor sp.
GGTAAAGACACCCCGCTTCATTTCAGCCGGTATTTCCCCTCGTATAAGATGATGGACGGGCCTACCCCAATCGAGACATTGCACACGGCGGAGGCAATCGCCAAGCACAAACTCGACTTCGTCCACCTCGGCAACGTCTAGCGCCCGACACCGTACTTTCGGCCCGCGCGATTTATTCCGGCGCCTAAGTTTGGTATAATTAGCCAGTATAGGCAGGTAATAAAGCCCGGCGATTTGAATCGCGGTCATCATGCAGAGATACAAAATAGACCTTCATAATCATAGTCCCATAATCACGAGCGATTATCGGGGTCACGCCGAGACGAGCGCCGCCGATATCGTGCGGGCGGCTCAGCTGGCGGGTCTCGATGTGCTCGGCATAAGCGACCATTTCGCGGTGGATTTTTTCAGGGCCGTCGTTGGAGCCGCCGAAGAGTTGTCTGCGGCCGGTGCGCAAAAGCTCATGGTCGTTGCCGGCAGTGAACTTAAAGTCACCTGGAGCGGCGAAGAGGTACACCTGATAACGCTATTGCCGCCCGATTCGGCTGAAGCCGGGTTCGAGGAGTTGATGGGTTTCCTAGACTTTCCGAAGGCCGAGCGCATCATCGAGCTGTTGCCAAGAGTCCTTATCGAATTCGACCCGGTGCGCGTGGCGGAAAAGGTCGCTTTGCTGGGTGGGATGACATTTGTCGCCCATATCGACCGTTTTTTCGGGGATTATTGCCTGATGAACCGCCCTATCGTCGAATATCTCGTCCAAGACGCCCCATTGTCGGCGATTGAGGTTGTCGATAAGAAGAACCGTGAGGTCTTGCGTGCGCGCACCAACGGCGTTCGCCATATCCAGTCATCGGATTCTCACAGCGTCAACGAGATAGGGAGGCGTTACTCGGAGCTTGCCATGGAGGACTTAAGCTTTGAGAGTCTAAAACAAGCTCTCCTGATGAAGGAGTCTTCGTAGCTCAACTCTCGTTTTCGAGCTCGAACTCGTTTAGCTGCTTTGGCCAGTAGATGCCGTTGAACGGCTGCAGCTTCGCGCTCATGTATTTGATGCGGTCAAGCTGGTTGAGGACCATCGGCATCATCTCTTTCCCCTCGATTCTGCCGAGACTCCCATAAACGCACGACTTCTCGCTAAAAGCCTTAACATCGTCCGCGTAGGTATATCTGCCGAGCATAAGGAGCGGAACCGGTTCGCCGGAGTGGAGCAGCCGCGTGCCGCTCGGGGTGCCGTGGTCGCCGGTGATTATAATAAGGTTATCGTCGCTGATAAGAGAGCTTTCAAAGAGATAGCCAAGCCCCTCGTCGAGACTGCTTATGACATCGCGTTTGAGCGCGGGGTCTTTCTTGTGCGCCGCCTCATCGGGGCCTTTGGTGTGGACATGGATGAACTCATAACCGCCATCGAGCGCCTTCTCGGCTAGCTTGAGCCGGTTTACCAAGTCATCGCGCCAGTCGGGGAGGTATTTAGTACCAATCCAGTCCATCCCTATCTCGGCCGCGAGTCCTTTATACATAAGCCCGGTCGAGACGCTCGCCGCCTTCAAACCGTTTTGTTTTTCGAACGGCCGCAAGAAGCGTTTTCGCCCGCACCATTTTATCAGGAGGAAGTTTATCGGCGGCAATCCGTTCGCCGCGCGTTCTTTGTTGATTCGGTGCTCCGAGAGACGCCGGTAGACCATGCTTAAATAAGAGTTCAGGCAAGCCGCGGTCTTCGCCGCTTTCTCGGGTTCGCGCGCGTCTTCGAGCGGTTCGACCTTGATGACCGGCAAATCTTCGATATACGGGTCGGCGTCGGTGACATCTTCGCTCGCCCCGCCGCGCAAGAAGAGAATGCCCTCCTGGCGCGTGTTGAAGATAAACTCGCACGAAACGCCGTCTTTCTCAAAGTGTGCTATCTCCTTGGACAGCTCGGCGCAGGCGTCATCATCGGCGCCCATAAAGCGCCGCATTACCTGCAGGCCGCTCCCTCGTTGTTCAACCGATGAAAAGAGACCGCGGTAGACTACTTCGTCACCGGTTAAAATGTGCCCTTCGGCGGTTGCCTCGAAGACGGCGCGGCCGGGGTAATCTTCTTGCGGGTAGCCGAAGATAACGAAATGGGCGATTTCGCTGGCGGGTGCGTATCCGCGTCCGAGTGACTGCAAAAGCCCGGTCTGCCCCATATCGGCCAGCTTGTCGAGGTTGGGCGTATGCGCGGCCTCCAACGGTGTTCTTCCGCCGAGCTGGGGCCAAGGCCGGTCGGCCAGCCCGTCCAGGATAATCAGAATGGCTTTCATGCTCGTGAACCCACAATATTTTTCAAAATACCCTTAACTATCTGAGAGTAATCGACGGTTGTGTTCGTGCGCCACGTATCGATGATGGCTTTGCCGGATGGTATCAGGAATTCGTCAAGATATCGCCGGTGGGCCACATCATCATAAGCGACATCCGTATCAAGGCCGGCATAATTTCCGCTTAAGACGCATTCGAGCTGACGCTGACCTTGCTCCCAGCCGGGGCCGACGAGGCGCTTTATTTCCGCGTTGTCTTCCATATGGCGGATAGGGAGGAGCAGCTCGATGCCGGCGTAGGCGAGCACTTCGACCGAAGCGTTGATACCGACCGGTGTCTGGCTCAACTTGATGACGCCCTGGTGCGTATCGCGTTCGCCTGAAATAATCGGTGTGTTGTCGAGGGCTTTTGCCAGAGGCACGCGGCATAGGTGCATATAAAGGTGGCATGCCAGGCATGGTGAGTAAACGTCGAATTCTTCGGCTATGACCGCCGCATACTTTCCGCTAAGCGCCGCCCAGAGTTCGGGATTGCCTAAAAAGATCGGCTCGAATATTGTGCACCTCTGCCCGAGCGCGTTTTTGAGGAATTCGATGTTTCGCAAGGGTATGCCCCAATCGCCGTACTCGGTACCCGTGTAGACGATGGTAGGCAATACCGCTTCGATGTTGTGCGTCTCGCACGCCTTGATAATAGCAGCCACGCTGTCTCTGCCCGCTATCTCACCGACGGCTAGACCTTCGGTATCTCTTAAGACGGTTAGTCGTTCGTGCGCGATGATATTTTCGGGGCGTTCGATGTTACCGCTCTTCGCGGCGAGATGTTCGAAATTAATTGTTGTTCCTCCTAGGGCTGCTTAATAGTCTATGCTACTATCAACATACCTATTGTATCGACAAACTGCTTTGTTAATCAAACAGCAAAATGGGATAGCTAGCTGGTTGAGAACATTTATAGCTCAAACAGGGGGTCTAGATGTCTGAAAGCAAAATCGTGCTCACCACCTGCACGAGGGATTGCCCCGATACCTGTGGAATCAACGCGCGGGTAGTTGGGGGCAGATTGGTCGCCCTCAACGGCGTACGTGAGCACGATATCACTCGTAGTTTTTTATGCCGCAAGGCCGTCGATTATATGCGCCGCGTTTACAGCGGCGAGCGTCTTTTGAAACCTGTTCGCAAAGTCGACGGCCAATGGCAGGAGATGAGTTGGGACGAGGCGTTCACTCTGGTGGCTGCCTTGACCAAGAACACGATTGACGAGTATGGAAGTCTAGCTATCCTTCACTACCAGAGCGCCGGCTCGATAGGAGCCTTGAAGATGCTGAACAAAAGGTTTTTCAATCTGCTTGGTGGGGTGACCGAAGCTGCGGGGAGCTTATGTGGAGGCGCGGCAATCGCCGGTCAGACATTAGATTTTGGCAAGCGGGAGAGTCATGACCCGAACGACCTTCTGAATTCAAGGTTGATTTTATTGTGGGGGCGGAACCCCGCTGATACCAATCCTCATCTTGTTCCGATTCTAAAGTCAGCAAAGTCGCAGGGGGCAAAGATCATTCTAATCGACCCTCTGGTAACCGGCACGAAGCGCTTTTGCGATATGCAAGTGCGCCCGCGGCCCGGTATGGACGGTTATTTAGCGCTCGCGATTGCGAAAGCTATCATTCAATCCGGTAATGCCGACGAGGGTTTCCTGCAAGAGCACACCGACAACACCGATGCGTTCCTGGAGATGCTCAAGAGCCAGGATATGGCCGAGTTATCCGCGATGTCGGGTGTGCCTGTCGATGAAATTGAGCAGCTGGCGCGGTTGTATGCCGGTCATAAGCCGGCGGCTGTTGTTTGTGGCTGGGGATTACAGCGCTACCAGTGGGGAGCCGAGACCTTTCGTTTGATCGATGCGCTCGGAGCGGTCACCGGCAACTTCGGCGTCGCCGGCGGCGGGGTAAGCCATGGCCGTGATAACGACGGCCTCTTCAACCAAGCCGTAAAAGGCAAGGAGTTCGCCCAGCACTCGCGAACCATTCCTAAACCACTCCTAGCAACAGCCCTGCGTGAGACACAAGACCCGCCTGTTAAAATGGCTTTTATCAACGGGGCAAACCCGCTCAACCAGTCACCGGACGCGCCGGCGGTTGCCGGGGCGTTCAAGGATTTGGATTATGTCGTCGTGGTGGAGCAGTTTATGACCGACACGGCGGAGGCCGCCGACATCGTGCTGCCCGCAACGACCTATCTCGAAGAGACCGATGTTGTCGCGAGCTTCTGGCATGGCTTCATCGGGCCTGTGAACCCGGCTATAGAACCGGTCGGTGAGGCGAAATCAGACTTCGAGATATTTCAGGAGTTGGCGAACCGCCTAGGGGTCGGAGAAGAGATGGCGGGGAGCGCCGACGAGTGGCTGGAGCGGATTCTCGAGCCGCTCAAAGGGGAAGGCATCACGCTAGCGTCGCTGCGCGAAGGCCACCGGCGAATCCCGAACCTGCCGGCGGTCCCTTATGAAGGGGGCGTCTTCCCGACGGAATCGGGCCGGCTTAATCTGGTTACGAGTTTCTCGCAACCGCAACTGGGCTCCGATGAGTACCCGCTTATCCTGTTGACGCCCCATTCGCGGCGCTGGGTCCATTCCCAAATTCTACCCCACGACCATGACGCGCCGTTGGAAGCGAAGGTAAATCCCGAAACTGCTGCCGCAAACGGCATAGAAGACGGGGGAGCGGCGACAGTCGTATCCGAAGCGGGAAGTCTCGCGGTAGTTGTCAGGCACGACGAGGGCGTACCTGTCGGGGTCGTCAGTATCGAGCAAGGCCGCTGGATGAAATATCACCAGTCGGTCAACCAACTCACCTCACCGATTATGAGCTTCGAGGGCGACAACGCGTGCTACTACCAGACGACCGTGCGGCTTGTGAGGTAGGGGGACGCCATCTCCTATGTCCACCTCTATATCGACGGGGGTTGCCCAGCTATTCCGCCGATGCGCCGGTGGTTTTCTTTGGCGCAAAGGTATAGTCTAAAAACGCGCCGATATCTTTGAGTATCTTGCGGCTAGCCGTGATACTTATGTGTCAGTTTACTCTTCTCGTGGACGAGGCGACGATACTGCCGATTAACCTGCCCAGGTCTATCCTACGATGCTTGGAATTTCGATTATTATTTCTAGCAAATCGCCGGACACATAGCAATAAGAATAATCCGGCAATAACAGACAACATTCGTAAGTTTGCAGGCGTATCCGGATTATTAGAGAAAACGTTCTATATAAAAAGATGTTACACAAAGTATCTTTTAATGGATAGAATATTTGCGGGTTAATTATTTAGGGGCTGAGGGGCTGCAATGGAACTGCCGAAATGGCTTGAGCTTGCATTATTTATAAGCGCTTGGTTGGTTGCTCTCATCCGCCTCCGCTATGGCATCAAGGCTTACCTCTCAAGGGGGAGCATTTTTGGTGTCGGCAGAAGGTATTCCCGGGTGGGCTTTGTCGCCAATACCGGCTATGCGATAACGGCAGCTTTATTGGGCGTATATTTCTTGCTCGCTTATTTCGACCACGGCGCGGCGACCCTGTTTTTCGGGCTTGGCGCGGGGCTTCTCGTCGTCGTCGCGATACTCGAATTGACCTTCAGGAACCGCGACCTCAAGAGCGGCTAGTATGCTGCCCACACCGGGTACCCCACCCATCCCACTGCATAAGCACATAATATCACACTGATATTGAGGGAATACTTGACAAGAACGTCTTAACGGGATACCCTAGGGGGTATAAAATAAAAAATTGTTCTTGGGGGTATATATGGCGAAGAAGAAATCAGTCAAGGCGGAAATCGACCAGAATAGGTGCGACCGCTCGCCGGGTTGTCCGGCGCGCAGGGCGTGTCCGACGAACGCGATAGTCAGCGACACGCAGACCGAAACAGTATTTTCGTATTTTGGATTTGGAACAAAGCCCAACTACTCTATCGAAGAGGATTTATGTGCGGGATGCGGAGTTTGTACGGCACGGTGCCCGATGGGCGCCATAACGATGCGATAGGAGGAGCTACCATGAGCGCTACCGAAAACGCAGATGCGATGATGGATGACCAGCATGTGATGAAGGTGACGGAGTTTAGGGAAAAAATCAAAGCTTTGGGCAAAGAGGCACTCCAGGATGAACTGGAAATCCTCAATGAGAACCTGGAAGACATAGAGATAGAGAAGCGCCTTATTCTTGGCCAGACCGGTGTTCATATCAACGCCGTCGCTATCGACGCGTATCGAAATTCGTTCGACCGGGAGATTAAAGCGACTCAAGAGATGATAGATATAACCAAAGAAGCATTAGGGGCTTAGGAGGACAGTATGGAAACGGCGACAAAGCCTATAAGAATAGACATATTTAACGACGGCAATTCCTGCGGTTTTGGTTGAGGATCGCATGGTCTATCTCAGGCTGAGATAAACTGGATGGTAGTCGACCCGCTCAAAGCCAATTATGGCGATGCGGTTGCGGTCAACTATTTCGAAATCAACGATGAGGGTTTACATCCCGACATCAAGAGGCTGATAGAAGAGCACAATCTGCCCGTTCCGTTGACCTTTATCAACGGTGAGAGCGTAAGCGCGGGATATATCTCATATTACGATTTGACCCGAAGGATCGACGGTCTGTTCAAAACCGAATAGTGCGAAAATTGAATAGCGTTATAACTGAATATGGTCGAACACAAAGAGGACAAGCTCCAGGCGATAAGAGCCCGGAGCTTGTTTAATTTTTACCACTCTAGCCTATTGAAGACCAGCCCGGATAGGAGCTTGGGGTAGAAGTAAGTCGATTTCTGCGGCATTATCTCGCCCACGCCGGCTATCCCACGCACATCGTCGACCTTGGTCGGGTTGAGGAAGAAAGCCATCTGGTAGGTGCCGCCAGTTACTAATTCGACCGCTTCGTTTTCGTCGGTCGTAAACTTTATGCTGTTTTCGATGTTGGTTCCGCCGAACCCCAGGACGCGGTTGATTATCACATGGTGGAGCATAGTGACGTCGAGAAGCTTCCAAGCCTTGGATTCGGGGCCGTCCAGCAATTGCAGAATCCCCGCTTCGTTCTTTAAAGTAAGCAGGTAGAATGTGCCGTTACCCATGTAGACGCCGATTGAGTGCTTGTCGGCATTGGCCGCGAGTCCGGCCATCACCTTATCGACCGTCTCCATTTTTTCGACCTCAAAGACATGCTCCAAGTTCGCCCGGAATTTGTCGTTGTTTATCTTAGGGAGGTTTTTCAGCATCCGGTGCGTCGGCAATATGGTCAAGCCTTCGCTTTCCATGTTGACGAACATCATCATCGTAAAGTCGAACGCGCCCTCACCGGAATCGTCGCCGGTGGCTTTGCGCATCTCATCGCGATAATTGATGGCGGTCTCGTAACGATGATGACCGTCGGCTATATATAATGGTTTATCGAGCACGAGTTCTTGTATTTCGTCTATCACGGCCGGGTCGCCGATCGTCCAGAGCCGGTGGATAATGCCGTCGACCTCGATATCGACGCGCGGCTTCTCGTTCGTATGCCCACGAAGAATCGCATCGACCTTTTTCTC
Source organism: Candidatus Aquicultor sp. (assembly GCA_030682615.1). Classification (GTDB taxonomy): domain Bacteria; phylum Actinomycetota; class Aquicultoria; order Aquicultorales; family Aquicultoraceae; genus Aquicultor. Next base: position 7,856 of record JAUXNY010000144.1, read on the forward strand.
AGGGTCGGAGAAGAGGCTAAAAATCTGGCTGAAATTCGTGCCGCACGCGCGCATCAGGCGGAGCCGGTCGGCTTTGGGTCCTTTTAGCGTGCGCTCATGGGCTTTGATTTTTCCGGTCGAGAAGTCCTCGACCCTGGTGAGCGCGATGAACCCGATTCGGTTCATCGTCACACCCCTGACCTCGTATTCCTGCTCATATACATAGATAGACGGCTCTAAGTCGCGCACCAGGACGCCCTTTTCGAGCCAGTCGCTATATGTGCTCCACGCTCTCGCGTATTTATTGTTTTTGGAGCCGTCGGCCGACGAACCTTGAGGAAGTTCCAGACGCACCACATTATATTTGCTATTCTTTAAGAGCGTTTTATGGGCTTCTTCGCCTATAACGTCGTATGGAGGAGCGACCACCGTAGACAGGTCTTCTATAATGCTCTGGTTATACAACACGCCCTTAAAAGGTCTAATCTCTGCCAATCTTAACAGTCTCCATTCGTGTAGTCTCGCAGCGGCTTGGTCTGTCGTTATGCCTTAATGGTGCTATCTTAAACATACTAAGGAAACAGCCTGTTTAATGCAAGAACAATGGCAGATTTTGTGAAAAAGTGAAGGTCGTTTAAGCTCGTTGTTTAGCGAGACCGTTGAGCTGCTCAGAGCTTTGCGACAGCGTAGTGCGGTGTGTCGTTAGCTAGCTCGCCGAGGCCGGCCAAGCTCTTTTCTTTGCCGGCCTTCAGGGGTCGCAACGGGGATTGATTTTGCGGCTGGTGCTCTCTCTTGTATTGCTGCCTTACGGGTCTGGCGCGAGTTTTGTGCGCGCGCGGTGAGTGCCGTGTCGAGCCGCACGATATAGCCTTCGCCGAACCTTCCGCCGAGCACGCTCCCGGCTAGCGCAAAGACGCCCGCGATCATCAACAGCGGCCTATATGCCCCGGTTACCGCTTCAATTGAGCCCATGACATCGATGCTCAGCGCGTTGCCGACTATAACTGTGAACGTACCCGCAAAAAATAGCGTTAAAGCGCTGGTTACTACGACTAAAACGCCGTTTATCGAACCGGCGATGGCGGCCATGCGACCCGAGACGTAGCCGCCGGCAAAGAACGCTGTGAATACCGAGACAAAAAGGGTAAAGTTCAAATAAAAGCCGCCGAGCTGTTGCTCGCCGGTGAGCAACGAGGAGATGTCGGCGCCCGCATATAGCGCAAGGCCTACTGCTCCGAACAGCATTACCAGAAGCATAAAACAGCTGATAATCCAACCAACGAAAACCGCCCCCAGCTTTACGTGTGACCTTGCCATTGCTGCCTCCAGACTTTTTCAGCTTCGATGTTCATTGTTGCTTTCCAGTGGGTCGAAAAGCGCGTATGTTCGCGAAATCCCTGCCGACGCAGGTTCTAATGCCACTCATGATAGCAAGCGACAGCCTTAGCCGTTCTTACATAATTTTGCCCGGATAATAGCGGATTAAACGCCTTTTCGCGCTATTTTAGAAGAAACTGTCTTTTGGTACAGTAAGTTCTTATCAATCCGCGGTTTTAAGGGCAAGCGCTAATCGGACTGAAGCAAGAAATCAGGTCTTGAACGCTAAAAAAGAAAAATTATTACTGGTAAAAAGCGGGAAAACTGCGGCCATCTGTAGAACTTTATTGCATATGAGCAGGTTAAGCGCGTATCAGGACGGGTGGGGTGAGTCGTTAATCATAGCTTCCATGTTTATGGAGTAATGCGTGCTGTTGCAATTACATGATGCAATTGTACATCCTATACATTATTGGAGAGATGACCGGCCCGGTTTGCATCCGCCCGAGCCCGGCCCGGATGGGGGTGACGCCGAGTCGCTCAAATGCGAAATTAGCCCGTAACCTGTCGTGTAGGCGTTTGTCGGATTAAGAGCGGGGGATAGCAATGCGTGACAACCAGTGGCTTCGGAGCAAGCTTGATCAGATTTGGTCGGAATACTACTCCGACGTCCCCAAAACAAAGAACATAATAATTCATTTTAGCAAGAGATGTAGAAGTAGGTTGGGCTCTATTCGTCTGGTTGATGAGCGAGTCAGTGAGATTAGGATAAACGGCCTTTTAAAAGAGAAAGATATGCCCGATATCGTTTGCGAAGCCGTCATAGCGCACGAGTTGACGCATTTTGTACACGGGTTTGGCTCAAGAAGGCCCCAGCTTTACAAGTACCCGCATCGCGGCGGGGTCGTCGCTCGCGAGATGATACGAAGAGGTCTCGGCGAGTCGCATTATGCGGCGAAAGATTGGATAAATACTAATTGGCTGGAGTTTTACGGTGAGAAGATGAAAAAAACGGAGCACTAGACACTAGCCCTCCATCTTTTTGTTTTTTCGGCTAATATGCGCGCGGGAGGTTGGTGTGATGAAGAGGAAGCGGAATATTCTCGTCGAGAAGCTGGGCGCCAACCCGGTCTTCGAGAACGAGGTCGAGATTGTCGAGCGTAAAGGGGTAGGCCACCCCGACTCCATCTGCGACGCCGTGATGGAAGAGATTTCAATCGCGCTCAGCCGCGAGTATTTGAGTTGCTTTGGGCGTGTGCTCCACCACAATATCGACAAGGGATTACTCATCGCCGGTGAGGTCGAGCGCAAGCTCGGAGGCGGTCGGGTCGTCGAGCCGATGCGTCTTATCATCGGCGATAGGGCGACTTTTGAGTTTAACGGCAAGCGGGTTCCGGTCGAGAAAATAGCTGTGAGTGCGGCTAAAAAGTGGATTAAGGATAATTTGCGCTTCGTCGACCCGGATAATGATTTCAAGTTCGACGTGGAGCTCAAACCCGGCTCTCCCGAGCTCTCCGATATCTTCAGCCGCGAGGGGGAGTTGCTAGGGGCAAACGATACGTCCGCCGCAGTCGGCTACGCGCCGCTCAGCCCGACCGAGAAGATGGTCCTCGGCGTCGAGCACCATCTCAACTCGTCCGCCTTTAAAGAGCGGTTTCCGGAAGCCGGTGAGGATATTAAGGTCATGGCGTATCGTACCGGCCGCGAACTCCATCTTACCGTCGCTATGCCTCTTATAGACCGTTTTATCGAAAGCGTCGACGAATATTTCCAGAAAAAACAAAAGCTGCTCGACTACACGACCGCTTTTGCCAACGACAAGACGGAGCGCGACTTTAAGAACGTGTTTGTCTACCTGAATATGCTGGACGACCTTGACCGCGGCCTTAACGGCACCTACTTGAGCGTCACCGGTACTTCAGCGGAGGATGCTGATTCGGGTGAAGTGGGTCGCGGCAACCGTGTTAACGGTGTCATTGCGCTCAACCGTCCGATGGGCACCGAGGCCGCCGCCGGCAAGAACCCGGTTAGCCACGTAGGCAAGATATACACCATTCTCGCTCACCGTATCGCTAACGAGATTTACAACTCCGTCGAGGGTGTCCGCGAGGTCTACATCTGGCTTTGCAGCCAAATCGGCCAACCCATCGATGAGCCGCGCGTCGCATCAGCGCAACTTATTCTGGAGCCCGGCGCAGCCATCGACAAAATCGAGCCGCTCGTAAAAGGGGTCATCGACCTCGAGCTCTCCAATATCGTCTCGTTTACGACCGAGCTTGCCGAGGGCAGGTATAAGGTGTGGTAGGCTACAGCGCCTCTGTAGCAAGCCGTTTCTTCTCGTTGATGCGGGCTTTCTCGCGCTCGAATTCCTCGCGCGATGCTTCTATCTGGACAGCATAGACATGTACGCCGGTCTGCCCTATCATCTGCTTCATCTCGTCCTCAGCATCTTCAAGCGCATCGTCCAGCCGCGCCAGCTCCGCTTCGAGCTCGCCTTTATCCATGGTCTTCACTTTTTCGGCGTAGTCCTTGAGCTCTTGCGAGTTCGCGAGCTCAAGCTTGATCTCTTCTTCGAGTGCGTTGTTTTTGTCGACCGCCATCTTGGTCCTCCTGTCATCTTAGCGGCGCGTAGACGCGCAGCGTCATCTGCGCCGAACTGCGGCAACACCTCTAACGGTTATCTGTTTAACTTGGTCACGGGATGTCTACTGCTATGCTAAGATTATTGCCTTTTGGAGAGACTCTTAAACTTTGAGCCGCCGGCAAGTTGCTAAGCGGTCGTCAGGTTTAGTTGCAAGGTTCTCAATACTAGGGGTTTATTGGATGGCGTAAGCCGGGCAACGGATGAGACATGCGGCTTTATAAGGTTGCAACCTTAGGCTTTAGCGGAGACGGTATCGCGGCACCCCATATCGCCCGAATAGACGATTAAATCACGTCCAGCCTGCTTGGCCTCGTAAAGGGCACTATCGGCGGTTGCGATAAGCTCATCCTTATTCCGGGCGCATGCCGGATAGTCAGCCAC
>JAUXNY010000001.1 GCA_030682615.1 Candidatus Aquicultor sp.
GCCCAAATAGTCAGCCCGATAAGCGGCGCCGCGAGCATCAATGTCGCGCCAAAGAGCGCGATGAATCCTAATGGGGATACGGTGAGCGTAGCAATAACCCCTTCATCTGAAGCAAACGCCCCCGCTAAAAACCCGAACAGAACCAGAATCGCTAATCCCAAGAAAAAAGCTCCCGAGAACATTACTAAGCCGGTCTTCGCCGGAGATGATTTTCCAGGAAACATTGTTGACCACCTTTCCGCACTTCACGGTAGTTCGCGATTATTAAGATTGCCGTCCGTCATACCGATACCTTAGAAATGGAAACGGTTGAAAACAATCCACAATTAGATAATACCCCATCGGCGAAAGATCTCTTACTTGAGACTGCAAACTTCAGCTTTCAGCTCCAAGAAAATGAGAACCCGCTCTACTTCCAGGTTGTAATGAGCCTTGATGACAAGACATTTGTATGCCGTGCTGCAAACAAGTCTAAAATAACCCGCTATGTAACCAAGAAAGAGGTAACCATATTGTGCCCTGTTCGCAATGGCGTCTGCTCCATGCGGGCAAGGATTACCAGGCAAACTCTCGATGGTGACTATATCGCGATTACGCCTATCGCCAAACCGGCAGTCATGCAACAGCGCCGGTCGTTCCGCTTAAGAACGAGCGAAGATATCGGCTACCGTATCCAGTTCGACAGCCGGGGCAATATCTACAAAGGCGCCGCTATCGAGGATATCAGTGACGGGGGTCTCGGCGTCCTTGTCCATGCCGCCGGTGAGATAGAAAGCGGCACCAAGGTTAAGATCACGATAGAATTGAACAAGCATGACGAACCCATAGTTGTCCTGGGCGAGGTCGCTAACTGTAAGAAACACAACAAATTCGCGCGAGCTTACCGGGTCGGAATCAGGTTCACGCACGTTAAAGAGCAAGACCTCCACAACATTGTCGCCTTCATCAAGAACCGGGAGGACGCCCGGGGAGAACACGCGCGTACGGACGATGTTACGCCTATTCGCAAAAATTCCGCTTAATCCCACGTGATTATATCTAGTTCTGCTTGTATTTAATTGATTCCGCACGCTGCCGATTTGCTCCGACTAGTACAGCCTAGTACAGCTCGAATTTTAGCAGGCGTGACTCGATAGGGCCGTTATACAAAACAAAGCGTCGCGAAGTCTTCAGCCCAATGCGTTTGGCGAGATCGAGGTTGCCGGTAAAGACATAACCCGTATAACCGCTGCACCGCTGCTTAAAGACGTCGCCTATTTGCTTGTATAGCGGTGCGAGTTCTTCTTTGTCACCGAGGCGCTCGCCATATGGCGGGTTTACCATGATGACGCCGGGCCCCGGGGGCGGTGTAAAATCAGAGATATCCTTAACGCCCAAGGTTATGAGTTCGTCTAGCCCCGCTGCGCGGATGTTTGCCGCTGCGGCCTTGATAGCCTTGCTTGAGGAATCATAGCCGGCAATCACTGTATCGAGCTTGCTTTTTCTCAATGCGCGAGCCTCATCGGTAAGACCTTTCCAGAGCGTCTTGTCGAAATTGAGCCACCGCTGAAAGCCGAAACGCTCCCGTATAAGGCCGGGCGCGATGTTGGCGGCCTTAAGCGCCGCCTCGATGATGATGGTCCCAGAGCCGCACATCGGGTCGATGAACGGCGTTGTGCCATCCCAGTCCGTAAGTTCTACGAGAGCTGCCGCCAGGGTCTCTTTGAGCGGTGCTTCCACCTGCGAGCGCCGGTAGCCCCGCCTATGGAGACTCTCGCCGGACGTGTCGAGGCTGAGCGTGCAACGGTTGCGATGGATGTGAACATTGACGCGCAGGTCGGGGTCGTTCGGATTGACATCCGGGCGAGAGCCCAGCTTAGCGCGCATATGGTCGACAATCGCGTCTTTCGTCTTCAACGCGGCATACTTGGAGTGCGTGATGTGCGAGTCACGGACGTTGGCATCGACGGCGAGCGTCATCGACGGCGTAAGGTAGCGCGGCCAATCGAGCTTGCGCACCCGGCTGTATAAATCCTGCTCGGAAAAGCAGTCGAACTCTTTAAGCGGCATGAGAATGCGGTTTGCCGTGCGTAGCCATAGATTGGCGCGGTATGCCGCTTCCATGGTCCCCGTAAACGCAACCCCACCGGTCTGCTCGCCGGCTACCGCAAGCCCAAGCGATTCGATTTCGCGCGCCAGCACGGCCTCAATGCCCTTGGCTGTAGTTGCAAAAAAAGTCATATCCATAGATGAGACTATATACGAAAACCGGCTCAGTTGATACCGAGAAAAAAGGCGGGACTAGAAAGTCCCGCCACTCGGAGGTCAAACGATAACCTGTGAAGTATCTTTTGACCCTCGTTTATCGCTTACATGAAGCCTTGCGCCCCATAAAACGATTCTAAGCTATTTTATATGCTTCAAGCAGGTTGTTAAGCTCACCTGCGACACCCGAGAGTTCCTGGATGGATGCCGATATCTGCTGGATTGTCGCGCTCTGCTCCTCGGCAGAGGCCGAGACCTCCTCAGCAGAGGCCGCCGACTCCTGGGAAGTGGCTGCGATGCCGTCTACCGCCGTAACAACCTCTAGCGTCGCTGTAGCGACCTCTTTGGTCTTCGCCGCATTACTTTCGGAAATACCGCCGATTTTGTCCTGAATATCCTTGATAAGGTCGGCGATCTCGCCGGTGGCTTTGGCGCTTCGCTCGGCGAGTTTTCTGACCTCATCGGCTACGACCGCGAAGCCCTTGCCGTGCTCGCCGGCGCGCGCCGCCTCTATCGCGGCGTTTAGCGCAAGCAGGTTGGTCTGGCTTGCGATGTCATCGATGACTCCGACGATATCATTAATACCGTTGGTCATCTCGGCGATGCTTCTCGTCTGGTCTTCGGCGCTCTCAACGACACCGTTTATCGCGTTCGATACCATATCGACCGAG
>JAUXNY010000007.1 GCA_030682615.1 Candidatus Aquicultor sp.
ATTTGTCTGTTCGGCGATATCGTCGATTACTTCGATGATCTCGCCTATCTGCTTAGACTTCTCACCCAGCATCTGTATCTTGTTAGCCGAGGAAAGGACAGTCTGCGTTGTCCGTTCGATTCCGACGGTCGCCTCTTCAGCGGAATCCTTGCTCTGTTCAGCCATTCCTAGGCTTTCCGAAGCATACTGTGCGACCGTCATTGCGTTACTGGTAACACTTTCTATGGCTGACTTAAACTGCCCCATCATACCGTTGATCTCAACAGCGTCCTTCGACTGTTCGTGCGCCCCGTGGGCGACCTGGTTAACAGCTAGCGCTATCTGCTCTATTAGCTTATCTACCTCTTTCGCAGCTTCATGCTCGATATCGGAACTCTCCGACAATGAACCGAGAGATGTGGCGATTTTGGTGCTGGCCTGGTTGACATGCTCCGAGTCTGCGAAGACATCGCCCAGGAAAGAGTTGAGGTTTGCGGATGCGTCGGCAAACTCTAGAAACATCTGCTTAGACGGCCTGATGACCTTGATCCTGACCCAAGCGATAACACTAATACAGACAACCAGCGCTATGGCCAAAACAAGTGCGTTGACAGCATTTGTCCGTTTCCCCACCGTTGCCATCTGCTGTGAGAGGCCATCGGTATATCGCCGAATCAAAACATGTAGCCGATCGGCATCGGCAAGCGCGTTGGCTGCCAAGACATCATACTCTTCCATCTTCAAGTTTGCATCGGTCGAGTCGTCAGCGGCTAACACCTCACGCGCTTTAGCATCAGCTAGAGTCATATCGGCTTTGATTCTCGACATCACTTGCTTGGCCTCGGGCGAAGACATCAGAGTTTGAAGCTGGACAATAGTCTTGTCTATCTCGACATGGAACGCCTTGTACTCTTGGACTTGCGCGGTGTCTCGATTATTATAAGTATCGTTGAGTTTCATGGCGCTGCGCCCTATAAGCGATTGCAAGTCGCCGACCTTCTTTGATTTCGTCTCGACATCTTTGTATAAAAAAGAGTTCTGCTCAACATCGGAGAGCGCTTTGAAACTCATAAAGCCCATGACTAGCAGGGGCAGCAGCATCAGTGTAAAACCGATTGTGATCTTCGTTCCTAATCTTGTATGCCCTACCATGAACTCCTCCGTATCCGGTAATGTAAGAAAATAGATAGACATAATATCGACAAAAAACTTTCGAGCTTAAATGTCCTCTTATTGCTACAGGAATTAGAAAACAGGCCGGATTCTCACCAGGCCTGCTTGCTGTCAACATCCTTTATTGAATCGAAACTTGCACGACGCATATTCTAGTCAAGCAGTTACGCGACGGCCTGGAGCTGCGACGCTTCAGGAATAACCTTTCCCAGGTCGAGCAGGAGCACTAAGCGCTCCTCTAGTTTGCCTATTCCAAGCAAGTATTTCTCATACGACTCGATTATCGCCGATGGATCCTCGATTTGATCCTTGCTGATTCTCAGAACCTCGGAGACCGCATCTACGATCATCCCGACCGTACAACCGGTAACGTCTACAACTACGATCCTTGTCGACTTGGTTTCTTCTGTCTGTACCAACCCGAACTTATCGCGAAGATCGACTATCGGAATCACCTTGCCGCGTAAATTGATAATGCCTTTTACATGCATTGGGGCTTTCGGTACATCGGTGATCTGCTGCATCCTGATGATTTCTTGCACGGCATTAATGTCTATGCCAAAAGACTCTCCCGATAACTCAAAGACTACCAGCTGGTCTTGCTCAAAAGATTTATCTTCCACTATTATCTGCCTCCCTCGATTTTAAGGTGCTCGATGTCGCCTGTCATGACCCTTGCCGTACTGACCTTATCGAGCAAGGTTGAAACGACTTGGCAACCGTTCCCCATGGTTTCTCTACATAACTTAATCGGCGATTTATTGGATGTTTTAATAGTAAATCCCAAAATTATGAGGATTTGTTTTGTGACGGCTCGGCGTCGTTACACTTCTACAGCGAGGGCTTATGTCTTTGCAACCGACAGATATGGCACCATCGCACCGCTCTCGGTCGCCTAACTAGCGCATGATGCTTGCATTAGCGAGTTAACTTTGGGATATTTATAAGGATAGCATTGGCCGTTATAGCCACGGTAGGCCGTGCTAGCCCTAAATTAACAATCATATAGTAATGCGAATACCGCTACACAGCGGTAGACCGGTTAACAGTATCACTGAACGCAGCATAAATGGATGGTAGTCATGATCAACGAAAGAGACCGGATTGGATTCGCGAGCCGAAAAAGCCTCGCGCCGTGGGCCGTTTCCACGGATTTGCTTAGCCTGTGCTTTAGGCTCAAACATATTGCGGCAGTGACAATATTGGCATTGCTCACTGCTCTTCTTATTCTTAGCCATACCGCCGTCGTGTTCGCCGAACCGCCGCTTGCCGAAGATGGCGGTGTCGAGTTGACCGTTGGCGGCACCGCTGGCGAAGAGACTGCCGCCGTTGGCGCGAAGGAGCGCGCGGAGGCATCTAAAGAAAAAGCGGACGCCGTCACCTCTTCCAACCAAAGCACCAACGATAAGACCGCCTCACCGCCTAAAACGGGTAGCGGCGACGAATTCCTTTTCGACACCTACCAAGACCCGGGCGAACCACAAGAAAAAACGAGCTTTTTGGCGGGAATCTTCCAGACCGTGGTCAGCGCAATCAAATACATATTTTATTTCGCGCTCGTCATCGGGGTCGGCTTCTTGGCGATATTCGGTATAAAGGTTTTTACGACAAAATACAATTCGATTACCGGCGGCCAAGAGCTTATCCATGTCCTCGACATCCGCTATCTCGCGCCTGGCAAAGCGGTATGCCTGGTGGAGGCGGCAGGTAAAGTCCTGGTCGTGGGTCTTGCCGGCAACAACATCAATCCGCTTGCCGAAATCGACGACTTCGAGCAAGTCGAGGCGCTCAGAAACCTCGCGACGGCAAAACCGGAGCCGCTCCAACCATTCCAGACGTATCTTGAGAAATTTAGCGGACGTTTTTCAAAGGCGCAGAAGAAACCCCAGCCGAAATCTCGCCGGCCGGCAAAGCGTGAGCCGGAGACATCGCTTAGCACTGAAAATCACTGGAGAGATGACCTTCACTCCACCGGACAGAACATCAATCAGCTCCTTGAAGAGATCAAGAAGCAAGATAGTAAAAGGTCTGATGGCACGTCGTCGACGAATAAGGGTAGGGGTGAAAAGAGTAGATGATCGCGCTCTTGCCACGGTCACGAGCTGCTCGTAAAATCACGATATTAGCCCTGGGACTGCTCTTTACGGTCATGACCGGATTTGTTTCAGGAGCAGAACAGGTGCCAAACGGGATACCTTTGCCAAAAATATCGTTTGGTGTGGAAACGGCCCAAAACCCACAAGATATCTCGACCAGCCTCCAGATACTGCTGCTGCTCACCGTTCTTTCGCTGGCGCCGGCGTTATTGATCATGGTCACTTCGTTTACCAGGATAATCATCGTCCTTGCTTTCATTAGAAACGCTCTCGGCACACAGCAAATACCGCCAACGCAGGTCCTTATAGGGCTGGCGCTATTTCTGACCTTCTTCGTCATGGCGCCTGTTTTAGGCCAGATCAACGATAACGCCATCAAGCCATATACGGCGGAGCAAATCTCATTCGACCAGGCGTTCGAGCGAGCATCCAACCCGATACGCGACTTCATGTTTAAACAGACGCGTGAGAAAGACCTGGCGCTCTTCGTCCACCTGGCCAAGCTCGATCAGCCTCGAACTCGCGCTGACGTGCCGACCTATGTTGTTATCCCATCATTTATTATTAGCGAACTACGCGCCGCGTTCATCATCGGCTTTCTTATATTTATCCCCTTTCTCGTAATCGACATGGTAGTAGCCAGCATACTGATGTCTATGGGTATGCTCATGGTACCTCCGGTCATGATATCGCTGCCAATAAAAATATTGCTCTTTGTTTTGGTCGATGGTTGGCATCTTGTCACACGAGCGCTGGTTATGGGATTCAACTGATTGAGGGAGCGGGTGCGTATGACAGACTCATTGGCGATGGAAATAGGGAAAAACGCCCTTATATTGACCCTTCAGATGTCGCTGCCGGTACTTATCTTCAGCTTGATTACCGGCCTTACCATAAGCATTCTCCAAGCGGTGACACAGATTCAAGAATTCACATTGACCTTCATACCCAAACTGCTCGCAACCATGCTGGCGCTGGCGATTTTCGGACCCTGGATGCTCACCAAGCTGATTGATTTTACGACGAGCATCTTTGTAAATTTGCCGACCTATATCAAGTAGCCCGACCGTTGACTCTTGAGATCTTACCGTAAGCACAAGACTTGAAAAGAGCCCGTCGGCAAAGTGATAAGCAATACAGGAGCATGACTTGGACGTTTTGCAGCTCGAACCCGGACGATTGCTCACATTTCTGCTGGTTCTCACTCGCGTCTCGGGTGTGTTTTTTCTCGCACCTATCTTCGGCAGCCGCAACATCCCGACGCAGGTAAAGGTTGGGCTGGCGCTAATGACCAGCCTCGTCGTCCTCCCTTTTATCCCGAGCAACGTCGACCCGGGCATGCATATGATCGACTTTGCGTTACTGTTAGCGAAAGAACTGACTGTTGGCGCACTAATAGGGTTTTCTGCGACCCTGATCTTCATGGGGTTCTTGCTGGCCGGACAGATTATCGATATACAGATGGGTTTTGGTATGGTCAATGTCATCGACCCGCTAAGCAACATCTCCGTTTCGATTATGGGCCAGTTCAAAAACCTCCTTGCGATTCTGGTGTTCTTGGCTATCAACGGCCATCATTTTCTCTTCACCGCGCTGGCAAAGAGTTTTGATGTCGTACCACTCACGATGTTCGAATTCAACCCGGCGATAACTAGCCATTTCGTTGGAATGGTCGCCAACATGTTCGTGATTGGCTTGAAAATCGGTGGACCGGCGATCGGGGTGCTGCTCATCACCGACCTTGCGCTCGGCATTATTGCGCGAACCGTACCACAGATGAACGTGTTCATAGTAGCCATGCCGCTAAAAATAACGGTCGGCTTCATCGCGATAATCTCTATGCTCTCACTACTATTAATATATATGAGCCAGATTTTTGGCCAGATGCCTGAGCAAATGATCGGGTCTATCAAATAAGGACTGGCGAGATATGGCAAACTCGGAAAGAACCGAAAAAGCTACACCTAAACGCAAGCGAGAAACGAGAAATAAAGGGCAGATCGCGCGGAGTACAGAGATTAACTCGGCCTTTATCATCATCGCTATCCTGCTTGCCATGCGCAACTTCGGGCAAAACGCTTTTGAGGGCATAACCGACCTGATGCGCTACTTTTTGCAGAGTCCCGCCTCCTACGATATGAATGAGCAGATTCTGTCGATGCTCTTCTTTAATCTATCTGTTTTTTTCGCGAAAAATCTCCTGCCGGTTATCGTAGTCGGCGCAGTTGTCGGTCTCGTCGCCAGCTTCGCCCAAGTCGGTTTTTTGTTTACCGCAAAACCTTTGGTGCCGGATTTTAAGAAGATAAACCCTATCTCAGGTCTGAAGCGACTCTTTTCGCCAAGAGCATTTGTGGAGCTCTTCAAGTCCTCCGTCAAAATCATCGTAATCGGTTATGTCTCCTACTCGGTCATTGCGGGCAATTTTGAGAATATGATCAACCTCATAAACCTCGATGTTTGGCAGATGCTGGTTGTCCTTGGCTCGGTTGCATATGAAATAGGCATCAAGACGGGCATCGCCCTTCTGATAATCGCTGTCTTCGACTATGCATACCAGCGATATAGTCACAACAAAAGCATCATGATGACCAAGAAAGAAATTAAGGACGAATACAAACAAGCTGAAGGTGACCCGCAAATAAAAGCGAAGATCAAACACCAGCAAATGGAGATGAGCATGAAGAGGATGATGCAAGCGGTTCCAAGCGCTGATGTGATTATCACCAACCCGACGCAATTAGCCATAGCACTCAAGTATGACCAGGCAAACATGGGCGCGCCCAAAGTCATAGCCAAAGGGCAACGCTTAGTCGCCGAACGGATACGCGCCCTGGCAAAAGAGCACACTATCCCGATTGTCGAAGACAAACCGCTGGCGCAAGCCTTGTTTAAATCGGTCGATGTCGACCAGGAAATACCGGCGGACCTATACAAAGCGGTAGCCGAGGTTCTCGCCTTCATATACCAGCTCAACAAAGGCTCGCGCACTCAAAGAAAGCATGCACCGACATTAACGAGCTAGTCGGCGGAGCACATCAAGCCCACAAGAGAAGTGTAAATACCTGAGTTAAACAGCAGGTCGGAAAATAGATATTCAGGCGCTAATAGTATACAATAAGCGGATAAAGACAGCGTTCATCACCTAGAATAGCCGGAACAGACATGGCACAAGATCAAGCACTACCCGCATCATTTATGGGACAACTAAACAGGTATAGCGACGCTGTGCTCGCTTTACTTATCGCGTTGATAATTGCGCTTCTAATCATACCGATGCCGAGCGCGATTATAGACGCACTGCTCGTCTTTAATATTATCGTAGCGGTTGTGACACTTCTGACCACGATGTACAATAAAGAGCCGCTGGAGTTCTCGATTTTCCCCACCTACCTGCTTATTTCGACACTTTTTAGGCTGGGTCTATATATCTCGACGACGAGAGCCATTTTATCTCTCGGCAGTGCCGGCAGCGTGGTCGATGCCTTCGGCTCGATTATCATCGGCGATAATTACGTCGTCGGCATCATAATCTTTCTTATCTTAGTCATCGTGCAGTTCATCGTAATCACATCCGGCACAAGCAGGATCTCCGAGGTAGCCGCGAGGTTTACGCTCGACGCCATGCCCGGAAAGCAAATGGCGATCGACGCTGATTTGAATAGCGGTATCCTCACCGAGGTAGAGGCAAAAGATAGGCGGCGCGTGGTTCAGCGAGAAGCCGACTTCTATGGGGCCATGGACGGTGCATCGAAATTTGTGAAAGGCGATGCCACTGCCGGCATCATTATCGCGATAGTCAATCTGGTCGGCGGCTTTATCATAGGTGCGACCCAGCAAGGTATGAGCCTCATCGATTCGATGCAGACTTTCGGACGCATAGCGATTGGCGCGGGTTTAGCGATTCAGATTCCCGCGCTTCTGCTCTCGACCGCTTCCGGTGTTGTCGTCACAAGAATGTCTTCCGATAGCGACCTGGGCCAAGACCTTTCACGGCAATTGCTCTCCCAGCCGCGCGGGCTAATGCTCGCCGGTGTTCTGATCATAGCTTTCGGTTTTGCTCCGGGATTGCCCAAGTTACCCTTCCTGCTGCTCGGCGGTCTGGCAACGGCCGCCGCATACTACCTGAATCGCGCGGAAATGAATAAGCCGGTGCTAGATGAGAGCGCGGTTGCCGAGCCGGAAACACCGGCGGCCGACAATCTGATAGAAATACTGCAGATAGACCCGATGGAGCTTGAAATCGGCTACAGCCTGGTCCCACTGGTCGACCCGGACCAAGGCGGCGATATTTTGGATAGAATAACTTTGATGCGGCGACAGGTCGCAATCGATTTGGGCTATATTGTGCCGCCGATTCGCATCCGCGACAATATCCAGCTTCCGTCGCACGAATATCGCGTAAAAATCAAAGGCGTCGATATTGCACGAGGGGTAGTCTACCTCGACCAACTTATCGCTATCGACTCGGGCACGACGAGCGGCAAGGTAGAAGGAATCGACGCCGTCGAGCCGGCGTTCGGCTTGCCCGCTCGTTGGATATACCCTGAGCGGCGCGAAGAAGCCGAGGTCTTGGGATACACAGTAGTCGACCCAACGTCCGCGGTAATCACGCATGTCTCTGAAATAGTCAAGAAATACGCCCATGAGCTGATAGGTCGACAAGATGTCCAGTCGATGCTCGACAACGTAAAACAGAACTACCCGATAGTCGTCGACGAACTAGTGCCGGGCGTGTTGGCAGTCGGCGAAGTCCAGCAGGTCTTGCAGAATCTCTTGGGTGAGCGGGTCTCTATCAGGGACATGGTCACGATTTTAGAAGCGCTCGGCGACCACGCGAGAATGACCAAGAACATCGATATCCTAACCGAAAACGTTCGGGCGGCGCTAGGCAGAAATATATGCCGTCAACACCAGTCCGAGGACGGCAAGCTCGACGTAGTCACCATCGACCCGCTTATCGAAAAAGAGATTTTCGAAGCGGTCGAGTATACAGATCAAGGAATAAGCATAGCTCTCGACCCTGACATAATGCAAAAAATCGTAATCGAGCTTTCGAATGTTTTGGAAAAGGCTTTCAGCACCGGTCGGGCTCCGGCCGTCCTTGCATCCGCGAACACGCGGCGCGCTCTTCGAAAAATTATCGAAAGAAAACTGCCGAATCTGGCTGTTTTATCCTACAATGAGATAGCGCCGGAATTTGAGCTTCAATCTGTGGGGATGGTGAGCCTAAGATGAAAATAAAACGATACGAAGCATCAAGCATGGAAGAGGCTATCTCAAAAGTTAAGGCCGATTTAGGGCCAGAGGCCATAATACTCCATACTCGCCGGCTCCATAAAGCGTGGCCGTTTAATATGATCAATAAGAGCGCTGTCGAAATTACAGCAGCTCTCGATATAAACGTGTCGCAACCTAAATCAAACGGTGAGGCCGACCTGGGTGAAGTCGACGGGGAAACAATCGTGCTCGGTGAGCGTTTTGACCAACTTCAATTGGAGATCGATGAGATAAAATCGATTGTCAAGACTATTGCCAGTCAATTGACCGACCCCCTCTTTCAAGAAGTCCCCGCCTGTTTCCTAGATATTTATGAAAAACTATTGCTGAACAAGGTCGACGACGACATCGCGAAGAAACTGATGAAGTCGGCACAGGAGAAACTTACGACTTCGCAAATGGCCGACCCCGACATGTTACAAGAAACCGTGGCACGGGAGATGGCCCAACTGTTACCAGTCTGCCCTCCCCTCTCGCTAGCCGAGGGCGAGCGCAAAATCGTAGCGCTTATCGGTCCTACCGGTGCCGGAAAGACAACGACAATTGCCAAGCTGGCGGCTCGATATAGTCTATATGAAGGAAGAAAAGTGCTGTTCATCACGGCCGACACATATAGGGTCGCAGCGGTCGAACAACTTCGGACTTACGCGGACATCATAGGGGCGCCGATTGAGATAGTCTTCAGTAACCAAGATGTGCGGGAAGCTCTTGAGCGTCACGACGACAAGGAACTCGTGTTTATCGATACCGCCGGGCGGAGCCCGCATAACGATGCCCAAATAAACGAGCTGGCAGGCCTGATGAACATATGCACTCCCGATGAGATACATCTAGTCCTGAGCGTCACCACAAAACTTTCAGACCAGATGCACGCAATTAATCGTTTTTCGTCGGTGCCCGTAAACAGACTTATCTTTACAAAACTCGACGAGACGAACACGCCAGGAACGATTTTAAACATCGTAAACAAGGTCAAGGTTCCGATTTCCTATTTGACGATAGGTCAGAACGTTCCCGAAGATATTAGCATCGCCGAATCCAAACATCTGGCCAATATTATTTTAGGGGTGCCGCTAGATGAATGATCAAGCACAAAAGCTTCGCGAGCTTGCCCAGAGAATAAGGGATGAAAGAGACCGCGCGAACCTCATCGTCGACCCCAGCTCTTCGCATCCCGAGACCATTGCAAAACCAGAGACGAAACGTGATATCGAAAAGTCTCGGCTCCTGCGCCGAGACCCGAACGATAAGAGCACGGCCAAACATGAACGCGCAACTAAACGAATTGCATCTGCCGGAGATGTGCAAGCATACAGAGACGCGACCAAGGGACGACTGGCGGCGTCACCCGCTCAAGAGCAGATGGCCGTCGAAACACCGAGAATCCTGAGCGAGCCGGCTGTGAGAGCTTCCGCTGCGCGAGAACCAGTTCCGACTCCGACTAGAATCATCGCCGTGAGCAGCGGTAAGGGCGGAGTCGGCAAGAGTAACCTTGTCGCGAACTTGGGTATCGCCCTCGCGATGCGCGGACGCAAAGTAGTAATACTCGATGCCGACTTGGGGATGGCCAACATCGATGTCCTCTTCGGTATAAACCCAAAATACAACCTTCAGCACCTGGTGGATGGGACAAAATCGATAAACGACATTCTTGTCGACGGCCCGGAGTCCATAAAGATAGTCCCCGGCGGCTCAGGCATACCGGAACTGGCCAACCTTAGCGACGAAAATCAGCAGAAGCTTATCGAGAACTTCGTAGACCTCGATGAAGAGGCCGACATTACACTCATAGATACAGGTGCCGGCATCTCTAAAGATATCATCGCCTTCATTCTTGCGGCGCGCGAAACTCTCATCATCACAACACCCGAGCCGACGGCCATTACCGACGCCTACGGCCTCATAAAAGTTCTAACGCAACGGGATATAGACGTCGATGTAAAATTAGTAGTGAACATGGTCTCCAGTGAAAAAGAGGGACGCGAGATCGCCGATAGGATAACTATGGCGTGTAAGCAATTCCTCAATAAACACATAGATACCATAGGCTTCATTATCACGGACCCATCGGTCAACATGTCCGTTAGAAAACAGAAGCCGCTTTTGACGCTGTACCCCAGTTCACGGGCATCGAAATGCATAAAGGAGATTGCTGCGAAGATCGATGTGCCGGAGGACTATGGCTTGAGCACAGGCGGAGAAACCGGCCTAAGGGGTTTCCTCTCCAGGTTGCTCGAAAGATAGGTGAGATTTTGCAGACCCATAAAGTGCTAAAACCAGGATTGTTTATTACAATCGAGATAAGACCCGGTCAAAACTGGCCTTTTACAATCGGCTCAACCTCAGACGACTTCAAAACTATAACCTGCGAACTCTTGATGGAGCAGCCGCGTTCAATTGAAATAGAATCCGGCGAAGAATTCCTGATCGTTTGCGCAACGGAGGGTGGCATCTATAAGTTCCCTGCTCGCGTAGTCGAAATCGAGCAGGACCCGGTTCAACTAAAACTCTCGCTCCTAAAAGGAACCGTTCGCGTACAGCGACGCGAGTTTTTCAGGCTTTCCAGGCCGCTTGTGCGGGCGCGATATCGCCCGGTAAACGGCCCTGACGACATACTCAGTGCCGACCTGATCGAGGCCCCGGTAAAAGACCTTAGCGGCAATGGAATGTCATTTATTATTGATAAGAGCGCTGAGCTACCGTCGGGCTCCCCGTTGCGGACGGAAATCGAGGTCGCAAACGGAGGAACTATCAGCTTGGTCGGTCAAGTAGTGCGCTGTATCCCAGATGAGCCCATATTGGGCAAGAGCCTGCTCTGTGTGCACTTTGCGCTCATCGATGAACTAGACCGTGACCGAATCGTCGGCCATCTTTTTAAGGAGCAGATAGACCGCGCCGGAAAACGCCGGCGGTCACCTAGGAGAAACTAGATGACCAGTGAGACAGTTAAAAAACTAACAGTCGCATTCAGCTTCATCTTAAGCCTCGTCTCTTCCCTTCTTGCGCTCGCGACCGGCGGCGACATATTCTACGTCATAATCGAGCGCTTTTTCATCGTCTTCGCCATAAGCGCATTCCTTGTGTGGATTGTACTAAGCATCATAAGCTCGGTTGTGATCGGTGCGGCGAGAGACTCGGTCGCGAAACTAACCGCAACCGCCGAGCCATCTTCCGATAGCGCTCAAGAAATAGCAGATGCTCTCCGTAAAGTCCAAGACGAGGATACGAAAGGAACCAGCCTCGACTTGACCTCAGCACCGCTGGAAAACATGCTCTCGACAAGTAGCCCGCCCAATGATGACGGCTCCCCCGAAATAAAAGAATTCGAACCGTTCAAGCCGAAAAGAATAGAGACCGATACAGATAATGTCGCTCAATAAGCAGGGCAATCGGAAGCGGTGAATAACAACGATGGTACTGGTTACGCCTAATACTTGGGTGCGTTACAAAGTACACGGTGACCAACGGGCAAAAGAAGAGCTCACACTCGAGAATCTGTCGCTCGTAAAGTATGTCGCCGAGCGCATTAAGGACAACTTGCCACCGGAGGTCGAGAGAGAAGACCTGGTAAGCTACGGAGTTTTCGGTCTAATGGACGCTATAGAAAAGTTCGACCATAACCGGGGCATCAAATTCGAGACCTACGCCATACCGAGAATCCGAGGCGCGATCCTCGACGGACTCAGAGCGTATGATATAGCCCCCCGCTCATTGAGACAGAAGGCAAAAGTGCTCGGAAAGGCATTTACTGAAGTCGAGTTGAGACTGGGCAGAACCGCTACAGATCAAGAAGTAGCCGAAGAGCTTAACATAGACTTAGAAGCTTTCAACGCTATGCAGGCCGCCGTAAGCAGGCTCCCCTTGCTATCACTCGATGATTTTGTCGTACAAGACGATGGGGGCGAAATAACTCTGGGTCAGCGCATCGAAGACAAGAGCTCCTATAACCCGGTTGAGCTTCTGGAGTCGACTGAGCTCAGCACCGCGCTTGTCGAGGCAATCGACAGTCTCAACGAACAGGAACGCTTAGTCGTCACCTTATACTTCTACGAAGGGCTTACCTTAAGAGAGGCGAGCGAGGTTCTCGAACTCTCGGAATCGCGCATTTCACAGATTCGCTTGCGTGCTGTCGCAAAACTGCGCGCGCACATGTCCGAAATCCTCTATTAAGAAAGCACAGCGCAGCAATTTACGAACGCGCCTGAGTGCTGAGGCAGCCCCCTTTAAACTCGGCTCTTAGCTTTAGTCTCCTTAACATCGAGCCGAGCAATGGTACGATTGCTCAATAACTTTCGAATATCACTGTAATTTCGGAGCAAAAGGCCGATAAAAGCATAAGAATATCTTTTTAAGATCGCTCGACTAGAAAAAGGCAGATGGACAAATGCAACCTGGAGCATTAGATATAATCAAAGCAGGGCAGATTATCTATATCGAAGATGCTAAGGGCAACTCATGGCCTTTCGGCATCAATAACGTGCTCAACCGCGAACTCGTATCCTGCCAGGCGCTTGGTAAGAAATCAATCCCCATACAACCGGATACCGAAAACAGGTTGACGATGATTCTCCCTCAAGAACACGGCGCCTATCTGATTAAAGCGGAGGTCGTCGAGTTCGACAACGAGAAAACACGGCTTACGCTTCGACCTTCGGAAGAAGTCAGTTTTATGCAGCGCCGTCAATATTTTCGCGTCTCAAAACCATCGGCTTTAGCTTTGTACCAAATCATCAGCACAAACGAACAAGCTACCGATAGTATGCCAATAGAAGGATTAGTTTGGGACCTAAGCGGTAACGGTATAGGCATGATGATTCGCGCTACGAGAACTCCATACACGGGGTCCGAGATTCGGCTATCGATTACTCTGCCCGGTGACTCGCAAATGGAGCTACTCGGCGAAATTACCCGAGTCGTCCCGAAAAGCATCATCAAGAACGAATATCTGCTCGGCATCTGTTTCACAAAGATTCGTGAGGCTGACCGCGACAAAATCATCAAGTTCGTCATTCAAGAACAAGTCTCCCATAAGAATATGAAAAAGAAATAATATTGCCGCTTGAATCACGATCTTTCGCGACGTTTCGTTCTCGAACATTTCATTAGAGGATTTAAAGAAACGGTCCCGAAGAAAGTGTAAGGAGCATCACATGAAGGCACTGGCCATACTCACTATCGGGACGACGATTCATATTGAGGATGTCGGAGGCGGCAGCCGCACCTATGAGATAGTGGAGCACCTTCCAAAAGGGCTCGTACGTTGCCGTGCAACCAGCAAAAATGACTGCCCGCTCCAGAATCTGGACGAGCGCGTGACTGTTATCTGCCCGCAAAACAACGGCGTCCACCTGATTCTGTCTTGGATACGAGAGAGTGCTGGGGATGGCGAAAATATCATCGTCGATGCTGTCGGTAAGATGTGGTTTGTAGAACGCCGGCGCTACTTCAGGCTGCGAGGCCCCGACATAAAAGCCCATTACGCCATCGTCGGCAAGGACGGCAAACTAGCATCGGGCACGGCAAGCGGCCTGGTCTGGGACTTAAGCGGAAACGGTATTGCGCTCTTCGTCGAGTCCAGACACACGATTAGGGCAAAGACAACACTGCATCTAGTCATAGTATTGCCCGATAAGACTAGAGTCGGCATCACAGGTGAAGTGATACGCTGCGCACATCAAAGACAGAAGAAACGCGAATATCTGTTGGGCATACACTTTGCCACTATAGATGATGCGGATCGCGACAAGATCATTCGATATGTTATCGAAGAACAACTCGCATCAATGAAAAGATAGGACGATATTGAGAAGCTTTTGCGCTGGATGGTCGTATGCTTGCATGCTATAATTCTTACACGAGCTGATTTGTTGAGTAAGGGTTGTTGACTACGGCTTTTCCTTAGTTGAAAGGATCTACTATGTCAATACGGCCAACCGATCTTCAGATTTTGATACAGAAGGCTCAAGAAGTCGAAAGAATGCAGCAAAACCAGCAGCAGCAATCGAAAATACAGCAGCAGCAATTCGCTGAACAACTGCAAAAACAGAGTGAAATCAAGAAGCAACAGGTTCGCTCTTCGACCCGTGCCGATGAGGTAAAAATAGAGCACAAACAGAAAGATTCTGAAAAAGACCAGGGACGGAAAGATAACCAGTCGCGGGCAGACGGCACTGTTGAGAAAGACAATAGTAGCGAGAACGGACCAAAAGACGAACCAGAGCACATGATAGATATAACAATTTAGAGGTAGCAGTGGATTCGAGCTTCTTGTCAATCGTCATCATACTTCTCTTAGCGCTGATTGTGTTGCCAGTCGCAGCATGGATAGCGTTGCGTAAGCTATCATCTGTCGACAAAGCACAGAAACAGCATGAAGAGATGCTCTCGCTCGAGAACTCGTTGAGTTTTATGATAAAGGAGCTGCAAGTATCGGTTACCCGTGCTCTGTCCGATATGGACAACGCAGCCACCAGGCTCAATGAGATGATAGAATCAGCCGACGACCGCTTGAGGCAACTCCAGTATTACTACGAATACGGTGAAGAGTTGCAACCGCTCGTCATGCAGGAAACCGGTAACCCGACAGTGGCCCCTCCCCCGAAAAGCCACTCCCTAAAACACAAGGAAGTCTACGAACTGAGCAGAAAGGGCTGGAGTTCCGCGCAGATTGCAAAACATACAGGCATGAGCGCGGACGAAGTGCAGCTCATCGTCAACCTGATGGAGATAAGCACGCTCGGCTCGCATTTCCCGACTCAGCAGTCGGGAAATCCTATGGTTTAATAGCGGCACCGGTTTTGGCGATCACGCGGACGCACGAAAAATGCATGCCGTCTTTGTTCCGGCGCCAGTCGCCTCCCCACTCAAAACCCCATTTGTCCGCAAGCTCGAGTAGTCCCGCGGGTTGGAAAGAATTCCCGCCGTAATTAAGCCTGCCTCCCGGCCCATCCCTGCCATCGTCGACGTTGATGTCGATGTCGCATCCATAAGCATGGCCCGAGATTGGCCGGCGCGGATCCCACAAGATGTGGCGGGCAACCCAAATCCCTCCGATATCGGTCACCAACTTTTCTTCGCATGCTTCGCGGACGAATGACTCCATTTGATATGAGATGCGGCTGTGGCACCGGAAGCGGCCGAACGGCGTCGAAATCGACACGATATGCGCCCTCACCCACGCGGGGTCGATTATGACCGCGCCTCTCTTTCTCGGGTTTTCCCTGTAGTTGAACGAACCGAAAACCTTTTTCAGCCCCTCTTGACTCAACGGCATGCTATTATTACCACCTTATTGGTTGTAGAATGCTCAAGACTTAAAAACCTGCGCTCGTATCTCATATCGGCAAGCTACTAAAACCGCAATAGCCTCCATCGACGCAACAAGCTACAAGAATATCCCGGGAATCCTGAAGATGCGCTCGCAATATGTCGATATAGCCTGGTATATGACCGCATTACAATCTCAATCGATGGAGGTACATGAGAATGAGAATATTCCTTAGACACCGGCATATTTTGCTAATAGTGACAATCCTAGGCGTGATGGCCTTATGGCTTTCATGGGCATTTGCGGCGCCTTCGATTTCGAACGTTAGCGCGACTCCTCAGCTGCTGCGTGCAACCGGCACCGCATCGTCGGTTATAAGATATAATATCTCGGAGGTATCCCGCGTTAATGTCAGTATCTACGATGCCGGCAGCACGCTCGTCCGTACGCTGGTCGATGCCACCCAGACCGCCGGCTCTAAAGTGACCGCTTGGAACGGCAGAGTAAGTGCCGCCCCGAATGCGACGATCACGGCAGAGGGCTGGTACACCTATGAGATCAACGCGACTAGCACTTCAGGTAACGATATGCAGCAAGGCACGATCTATATCGATACGAGTAAACCGGCAATAAGCAATCTGACGGTAACCGCCGAGATTCCGGATACCAGCACGGCTTGCAGCATCTCATACGACTTATCAGAGGACAGCTCTGTGACAATCGGCATTTACAACAGTTCAAATGCGCTGGTGAAAATGATAGTCAGTCGAGCGGCGCAGAGCGCCGGGGCTAATACCGTATCCTGGAACGGAACGGACCGCTTTAACAACTACGTTGTGGACGGCACTTACACTTACAAAATATCAGCAGTGGATGCCGCTCATTGGGCATCGACACCGGTCTCCGGCATCGTGACGGTCGACCGCGAGACGCCGGCTATCACACTCCTTAACATATCCCCAGACCCGTTCAAGCCGACAGGGCGGTCAACGATGACAATTCGATATAGGCTTACGGAGACATCGAGGGTGAAGATACAGATATTAGACGGGGCTACGCCGATTAAGACCGTAATCGACACGACTCGGACCGCCGGCTCACAATCAGTGACCTGGAACGGCAAGGACGGCACGGTGCCGGGTGCGCTTGTTCCGGATAAGCAGTATACAATACAGCTCGACGCGACGGATACAGCCGGTAACGTTGCCCCGACTACGACCGGGTCGGTTACAATCGATACAACGAAGCCGACGATTACGCTTAACAGTCTCGCGCCTGACCCGTTCCACCCGGGCGGCGGCGCCTTGCTAAGCATTTCTTATACACCTTCGGAGAACGTCTCTGTAACGGTTGCCATCTGCGCTAACAGCGGCTCTCTTGTTAGAACGCTCTTAAGCAACGTCTTCACACCGCCCAGCGGCAACACAGACTACTGGAACGGCAGAAGCCGTACTAATGCTTACGTCTCTGCCGGCACATATAGATGCAAAATCACGGCAATAGATGAAGCCGGCAACAGGCAGGATTATACGAGCAGCTTTGTTGTCAATTAGATGTAAAGACAAGGCCTTATCCCTGAATGAGCTTTACAATGCCAAGGTGACTCGCTTCTTTATAGCAAAGCCAACCTGAAGCACGCGCTGGCAAACACCGCCTAAGCGTCCGCGTGGCTGAAGTAATGCTGAGCCAATTTATAATCATCCAGAGTATCTATCTCGACCCAATGCAGCCCTGTGATATCGAGGGCCTTAAAGGGCTCGCCCGCCTGGATGATCGCATCGTACGCGACTTCGTAGTAATTCTGATAATTATCGGAATTCTCCATCATCTTTTCGAGCATCTCGAATAAGGCTGCGCTTGAACGCTTGCCGATTCTTTCGATACCGATGGATTCGCCGACTGCTCCCGCAACCGGGAGCTTGTTGCCTATTCGGGTAACATTTCCATCAGCGCCACATTGTACTTTTATAACTTCTTCATCAACGGCGGTGCTATCGACGCACACATAGCTTAAACCATCTTCTGCCGCGACAAGCTTCTTTATGATTTCTTCCTGAAAAATAACATCACCGTCCAACTTAATAAACGTTTCATCTTGGAGGTATTCCTTGGCCAGCATCAAGGAATAGCCGGTATTTGTAGTCCTGTAATAGTCGTTGGTGACAATCGTAAGATTTAGGAGCGGAAACGTATGCTCTAAATAATTCTGTATTTCCTTTTGCATATGCCCGCATACAATCACAAAAGACGATACGTCGTGCTTAATAAGCTTACGAATCATATGCTCAAGGGTGTTGCTATTGCCGATAGGCAGTAGCGATTTTGGCGTGGTAAGGGTTAGCGGTTGCAGGCGGTTGCCTAGGCCGGCTAGTAAAATGACAGCTTTCATAAGTTATCTGCTTTCTTACTTACGCAACGGATATGTTAATGATTCCGGGCGGTTTACGAGCTGGTTGCCACGTTGTACGAGCCGAACCAGGGCGATAGTGATTTGACCTAGTGCGAATAGCCAACACCATAGATCCGGTCGATATGCAAGTGCAGCGAGCGCGCCTAACGTAACATGTTCTGCTTCATCGAGCGCAAAGAAGGCACGGTGCCTGAACCAGAGCCAGCTTAGTTTCTGGTGTAGGTTTTTTGGCTGACTTTTCCGAGCATCGAGTTCGACGTAGAGTGCCTGCCGGCGTTCTTTTGACTTATCGAGGTAATCTCTATCCCTACTCACCGCACCGAACATTGTTTCCAGCTTTATGTAGTATCGAAACAGGAAACCAAAGCACGACAGCAGCCCGAGCAGCAAAAAATAGCTTTTACCGGTAAGACTATAGGCCGCAATAGCCATAGCAACGTTGATGATGAATATTTTTAAGACGTCGAGTGTTTTATCCAGGTAGTCGCCGATTGGCGAAGTTTTGCCCGTATATCGGGCAAGTTGCCCGTCGAGGCAATCAAGAACATACGACAACGGCAACAGAATGGCCGCCAAAACACTCCATATTCCGCCTATGATTATAAGACCTGCGCCGACGCTGTATAGGATGAACGAAGCGACGGTCACGTGATTGGGCGTAAGAGGATTTATCCTACTGGCTGATATAAGTAACTTGTTGGCTAGCTTGGGGTACCATAGGTCACCCCAGTTGCTGAAGTAGTCCGGCTCGATAACAGAAGCCGGAGTAGCATACTTACGAGACGGCATGGTCCGCTCTTTCATTCAGAACAGATCGGGACGGTACGTGCGTCACCTGCTTTAATTGCCGCATTATTTTTTGTAACTGGCGCAGCGCATCTCGTGTATCGTTTTTACGCAGTGCGCCAATATGTCCGATTTGAAAAATCCTGTCTTTTAACACACCTTTACCGTTATAAATGACAATGCCCTTGGTTTTAAGCCGGCGGGCTAAATGCTCAAAGCTAACATAACCAGGCAACGTGACGCACGTAATAACGCTAGAGTTATTGCCGCTATAGTCAGCATATTCCAGGCCCATACGCGTAAGCTCCTCACGCGTATAAGTAGCCCGGGCTTGTATGGTTTGGCGGGCTCGCGCTATGCCCTGTTTCGTAATTTCTTTAAGCGAGGCGTGGAGGGAAACAAATACATGCACTGCAGGCGTATTCGGAGTTTGCGCATGGTCATCCATAAACAGAAAATGTTTATAAAGGTCCAAATAATGCCCCCGGGTTGACTTTGAATCCAGTTGTTTAAGCACACTGCTTTTCACAACCAATATGCCAACGCCAGGCATGGCAGATAATGCTTTTCCCGACGCACCGACCAAAACGTCGATGCCCCATTGCTTGGCAGCGATGATCTCCGCGCCGATGCTACTAATCGCATCCACCGAAATCAGTGCGCCATAACGGTGGGCAAGCCGTGCTATTTCCGCAACGGGATTCAGCATGCCGCTACTTGTCTCATGGTGCACAACGGCAACCAAATGGTATCGCTTCCGCTTGAGAGCTTCTTCCACTTTCTCTAAATCTATTTGTTCTTGCCATTTGAATTTTACTTGCTCGACATCTTTGTTGTGCAGTTTTGCCACATCAAAAAGCCGCTCTCCAAATTCGCCATTGTTTATCACAAGGGTTGGACCTATGGCACCGATACTCGAAAGAACGGTTTCGTTTGCCGCTGTTCCCGATCCGGTAATGAATGCGATCTTGTACGAACTATCATTGCTGTCAATGCCTACCACCGGCTTCAGCATGACGACGCTTTCTAACAACAGTTCGGAAAATTCTGCTTCACGGTGGCCGATGCTGGTGTTTCTAACGGCGCACATTACCTGCTTGGAAAGCTGCACGGGTCCAGGACAAAGCAATACTGGTCTAGGCTTTCTTGGAAAGCCTTTAAAAAAATATGACATATAAAATTCCTCTCGGCGTTATGACTAAAAAAGGCTTAAGAAAATAACAAGTTCGCAAGAAGTGAGATCTCTTAAAAGAATCTAGTGGGCTTATCTTAGCAGAAACACTCTAATTTACCTAATGAGAGAGTATGTTTAATGGTTGAAGTTAAATTTTTCCATCAAGATGGCTGGTTCTTGCCGCCCTGCCTACATGAAAGTGCAATCACAACAAACCGGTACATTACCAACAGTTTTTACAAGAATCCGTAGAAAAGAAAGGAAGATCGAAGAAGTCGTTTGTGCCGACCTTTTCGATCTCCTCTTCTGTTTGAGTTCGGTTAAGAACTCGCTGGTAGCCGCCATGCAACATTATTCAAACCATAGACAGCTGGTTGAGAAGTTAGAGAGTTATTTTGCGAAGCTTTAATTTGAAAATCAAGGACAGTGATATGAAGTGGAACGGCGATCAACCAGCATCATATTTCGAATCTTTATGAATATTCGCCCCAATTTCGTTCAAAAAACCATGGTGATTTCCTTACATCCCATGTAATAAATTCTTTTGGGTCAAAGACCTCATCGAGCACCATGATGCTCTTAACTTGTTCAGGGTTTAAGCTCAGCACATGTACTCTTGTATCACTATCATAGTCCCAAAAATGATATCGGTCGTTTTTTTCTCTTGCTCTACGACTTGGTCCATAATCTAGCGGTGCGCAAGTTCTTTTCAGGACGGAACCATCTTCCTTTGAGAAAAAATGTAAAGCAACCTTTCTCTTTTCCTGAATTGCATTGATAAAATCTTTATGCAAATCGTTCATTTTTACCTCCATGTTTTTAACAAATTTCTTATAGTAAAATATCCAATTTGCCTGCAACTACTGCAACTAGTTAATTGCGTCAAATATATCTACAAGTCGTTGAGGCAACTCATCTTCATTTATATATTCACCAAGAACTCTCCCAAAAACTCGCTTAGTCATCCTTTTCCCGCTACCAGTATTAAGCGCTCTGATTCCTTTTGAAAACTTCTTGGCATTCGTGCGCGCATCGCTTTTCAAATTTTCGATATTCTCTGCAGACCAACTTTCAGGCACTGCATATCCGCAGAGCCCCAGATATTCACACCAGCACCTGCATAAGACATTGCTATCTATAGAATCTTCAAATTCCTTCTCGCCTACAATAAACTTTCGTTCTGCAGGAATATTTAAAAGATCTATAAGTCTCCGGAGTTCTGGTGTCGCTTCGTTGTCGAAAACCAAATAGATTTTTTCAGGATCGTGTAGCTCTAAAATTGCCTGAGTAAACCCTGGAATATTTGTTATGCCCTGAGTGTTAATAACCTTGACCAAATTAGAGGCAGCCATTCTGCCATGCTTTTTTAGATAGTATGCGGGGATAAACTCTGCTTCTGTTTCACCTTCTACAACTATTAAATGGCGTGCAAAAAATAAATATGTGTTTTCAATCCCGAGCGATTTTAAAATTCTATTTGAGCCATCAGCCTGGTTGTTCAGATATCTAATCGAGCTAATATTGCTCTTGTTCTCGAGCATTCTAATTTGTTTCGGATTCACAGAATTTATGATGAATGGGGAATGTGTTGTGATTATAACCTGGTTATCTTCTTCAGCAAACGATTCCATCGTTTTCATTAAATCAAGCTGGGCCTTCACATGAAGATGAGTATCTGGTTCATCTAGGAGATAAACGGTAGTTTCATCATGAGACAATAGTGATTCCTCTTTCTTAAACTCAAGCAAAGCCATCGTTATCCTTCTCTTTGTCCCATCTCCTTTTTTATCAAGGTTAATCTCCTTACCATCTTCCAAGAACTTGACTTTTGCATCGATATTCAAGTCTCTAGGCTGAAACAAAGGTTCAACTTTAATATCGGTTAGATCTTTCAAGAATAATTTGATTCTATCCAGAATCCCTTTTTCGGATATTTTGTCTGTGATTTCATTGGAATAACCTTCGATTTTTGATTTGACAAATTCAGCAACCGTTTGCCCATCGTGAACTTCTTCTTTCCAAATGCTTGCTTGCTTCTCTTTCAAGAATACTTCTTTGAAAAAACCCGGTATGTTTTCGAACTGCTTGCCATCTAACTGGATATTATTGAATTCAGGAAAGGAGACATTTTCGATAACAAGTTCCTCGCTACCCTCTTCGAGGATAATTCTAGCTAAGATATTGTTTTCCAGGTTTTGAATATTTGAGTTTGAACGGACGGCAATTCCGAACATCCTTGCAGTGTTTCTTATAAATTCGATGTTTTCTTCCACAGAAATATCAAAGTTAGCAGCTGTAAGCTTGTCGCGAAGATCATCTAGATATTGATCGGTTGGCTTGGCCGAGAAACTTTCTTCACAAACCCTATCGGTGCTTTTCTCATATACTTTTTTAAAAATGAAATCGTCAATCTCAACAGAAATCTCAATTTTATTCGAATCATAATTGAAATCGTCAAGTTCTATACTTTTATTCTGAGTAACTACCTTTAGACATTCTAGAAGTGTTGTTTTCCCACTATCGTTTTCTCCCACAATAACGGTTAGGTCATCCTCAAATGTTATTTGAAAATCATCTGTTAGGCATCTAAAGCCGCTAACTTTAAGACATCTAATCTTCAATTTGCACCCTTTATGCTCAGT
>JAUXNY010000008.1 GCA_030682615.1 Candidatus Aquicultor sp.
TTCCAGCCCTTAACCGGCGGTCGAATCGGTATTTGTCTCGAAACGCCATCCGCCGACGTCGAGACGGAGCAGGTTTTCGCGGCGAGAGACACGCGCTTGCTCCCTATCGGATAGCTCGACCGGAACGACCTTTAAAAGAAGCTCATAGAGGTCTAGCAGGTCGCTGAGCTTGACGACCTTTCTCTGGTAGGCGATTTCGCAGCGCTCGGCTCCGAGCCGCCCTACTATGCTTTCGACCTTCTCGACGCTCCACTTCTGCGCCCCGGTCTTCTCCGACATCTCTATTCTGACTTGACTGTTTAGCTGACCTAACACCAGATAAATCTCCTTTTATTATTAAAAGCCCTCGAACCGAAGGTGGTTCTCGGGCTGATTATAGTTTAATCTCCCAGTGCGGCCGTAGGTATATTATTTCGGCAAACGGAACGATTGTGGAACGAACGGCGTGATTTTACCTATGAATGGATTAGCGTTTACTCGGGATGAGCACATTTCTGTCCCTAAACTCGGTAATCTTCTCTTCAAGAGCGCGATGCCCAGCTTCGACCTATGTCAAAGGCGTGAAGACTACTGAACCGGCCTAAAGTAATGTCCGGTCGTCGACTCGAAGTCGCGTGGGAACAACTTCTCTGCCCGCCTTACGACCTTGGATATATCGTCGATATCATGGTGAATCAAATCAACCGCCTCCTTATACGCAGAGGTAATGCCGCCTACAAGCTGCGGCTCGTAACGGTCGAGAACGAGCCTTAACGATGTGACTCCGGCATCGATTATCTCTTTTACGTTCGGCAAGAGATAGAGTTCGCGCGAATTATAGATGTGCGAACGGCACTTGGTATCCTGTTCGACCGGAAACCGGAACTCCTTGTTGTCCTCGATATAGAACAAGCGCGATTCACACGCCGAGCAACTCTCTTTCCCCGCGCTGACGACGCAATGCTCGGTCGTCATTACCTCCAGCCATCCATGGACGATTGCCTCCAGCTCGACATCGACCGCGCCCGCAATGTCCTTTATCTGTTCCAGCGCCAGCTCGGCGGATAGACATATCCTTGAGGCGCCGTCATCGCGAAAGAGCCGGGTGCTCAGTGTGTTGAAATTGTTGATATGATAATCCGTAAAAACGGGCAAGCCGAGCGCTTTGGCCTCGTGGTTGACTCCGAAATTGTCGACGAGCAACGCGTCGAGCATTGCTTTATTGCTCCGGGCGTATTTCATAAAAGCGGTGAGTTCGGCCTGGTGGAGAATATTGCCGCTCGCCAATGCGATACGTACCCCCTGCGGCGCCGCGATTTTTGAGATTTCCTCTATGCTCGCTCTGACCTGCCGCGTGAAACCAGGTTTAACATAGAGCCAATCGGCCCCGTTTTCGACCGCCTTGGCGGCCTGCTTCACCGTACTTATATCGACACTAATCACTGGTTTGCGCCGCGCGACCGATTTTTCCGGCACCATATCCTCTTGGAGGCGCTGTCGCGCTTTGCCGACCGACACCTTCGTGCGAGGCTGCGCCTTTAACCTGACCGCGTCGAGCGCATCTATCAGCTCGCGCCGGAGCTCATTCAACTGGCCCAACGGCACCATCACGCCTTCTCCGACCCTAACATCCCACGCCACAGCTTCATAGACAGTATTGCCCAGCCGGTCCAGCTGCGCGATGACGTCGGCTTCGGCCAGCGTGCGCCGCTCGCCTTTTTCCGCTTTAAAATCACTTACGACCCGGGCCGCGTCGTTTGGACGCCCGCTCACATGGGCGGTAATCTCAACAGATTCACCAATCTCGACCTGAGCCGACAGCTCGATAGGCGTCTTTTGCGTACTGCCGCCCGTTATCGCTGCGCGCGCGGTCTGTATCAGCCGCTCGTTGTGGACCCTAAAAACCCGGTCACCCGTATTTATCTTGTGCCGTTTCTCGTCGATTATTATCACCGCTTTTGAACCCGCTGGGGCGCACTCGACCTGCTTTTCATCGACAAAGAGCTTTTCGACTTTGTTGCGCACGCGGCCTCCCCGGCTCACCCAAACCTCTATCTCATCGCCGACACAGAGTTCCCGATTTATCTGCAAGCCAAGCCTGGCCGTATAAACGTCGAGGTAGGTGACCCTTCCGAGAAGGATGCCTCGGTCACTCGGCCTGAAATAGCTCATAAGCCGG
This sequence comes from Candidatus Aquicultor sp., assembly GCA_030682615.1. Taxonomy (GTDB): domain Bacteria; phylum Actinomycetota; class Aquicultoria; order Aquicultorales; family Aquicultoraceae; genus Aquicultor. The sequence goes on from JAUXNY010000008.1 coordinate 2,159, forward strand.
TCGTCTTTTATCTCATTGAAATAGCCTTCGGTGAAACCGCGGCTAAAGACCTCGCGCAACTCATCCAACTCGGTTTCGGAGACCTCGAACCCATCGGGGTCCGCAAGATACCTGTCGATGGCGTGCCTGTATACGCGCACCACCGTCGCGACATACTCGGGCGATTTCATCCGCCCCTCGATTTTAAGCGCGCTTACACCGCTCTGGGCAAGTTGGGGGATAAGATTGATTCCGGCCAGGTCTTTGGTGCTCAAAATATGGTCCCCCGGCGTCGGCCATACCTCGTCTTTTTTGCCCGCCGAGAGCAGACTATAGCTCATGCGACACGCCTGCGGACACATGCCTCGGTTGCCGCTCCGGTTGCCGACCATGCTGCTAAACAGGCACTGCCCCGAATACGAAAAACAGAGGGCGCCGTGGATAAACGTCTCAATCCCACGATCGGTCGACCCACATATCTCTTTAATCTCGTCGATTGCCAACTCGCGGGCGAGCGTGATTCGTGACGCGCCGGCTTCATCGAGCATCTTGACCATTGCGAGGTTGTGGGTGTTCATCTGGGTACTCGCGTGTATTTTAAGCTCAGGGAAATACTCTTTGACCAGCTTAAATATACCCCAATCTTGAATAATGACCGAGTCGACCCCCGCGTTGTTGATGCGCGCCAGGCTCTCGACCGCCGAATCCAACTCTCCGTCGGCTATTATCGTGTTGAAGGCGACATATATTTTGACGTCCTTGAGATGGGCTTCCCTTACGACATCATCCAGTTCGTCGAGGCTGAAGTTCTCGGCCTGCCTGCGCGCGCTGAACTTATCGACCCCTAAATATATAGCGTCGGCCCCGCTGTTAAGCGCCGCGTAAAACGCACGCCTAGAGCCGGCCGGCGCAAGAAGTTCGAGCTTTTTTCCGGATACGTTCAAAGAGATTCTCCCAACTAAACAGTTCTTGATTTAACATGCACGCATGTTATTGTACACTCTATTCCCTGCTTGCGCGCCGTTTTTTCACTAAATACCATTATCTCGCAGCCGCGCGCGGTCATTATCGGCAGTCGAACCGGTGTGGCGCATTCTTCCAACCTGTCCGACAAGACAGGCTTTTTTAATTATTTCCCATTTGGCTATTGAGGTCGCGACTTTTGGGTAACTAAAAACAGATGGATATCGTCTAGATAAAACGCGTCGTTTTACGAGCGAAAAGAGTGATGGTCGTTGAAACGCTATATATTGTTAGCCCTGGTAGGATTTTTTGTCACTGTCACGCTGGCGAACGCGGCTGCCAATGCGGCGGGCGACTTTGCTAAGGACCAGGACGAAAAGATAATTCGCAGCGCGCAGCGCTCTTATATCCACGCCAGCGACGGCACGATTCTGGCGCGCCTCTACTTCGAGAACCGTGAAGACGTTCCGCTGGACGAGGTTCCAAAACATATCCAGGATGCAATCATCGCTATCGAGGATGAGCGGTTCTACTCCCACAACGGGGTCGACTACTACGGTATCGCCCGCGCGCTGCTGGCCAACATCAAGAGCCATCGCATCGTCGAGGGCGGCAGCACAATAACCCAGCAATACATTAAGAACACTATCGGGGAGAAAGATAAGACGCTGGCCCGCAAGCTTAAAGAGGCCATCCTTTCTTACCGGTTGGAAAAGAAATACTCCAAAGAGGAGATTCTCGAGGCATATTTGAACACCATCTATTTTGGGCAGGGTGCCTATGGCATCGAGGCGGCCGCGCAGGTCTTCTTCGGAAAAAAAGCAAACGAGATGACCGTAGCCGAAGGGGCGCTTCTGGCGGGCCTTACAAAATCTCCGCTGGAGTTTTCGCCATACAACAACCCGGAAAAGGCATATTACAGACAGGCGGTCGTCTTGAACAGGATGGCGAAACTCGGCTTTATCACGAGTGAACAAGCGGAAACGTCCAAGACAGAAAAACTGACGCTCGTTCCGAAAAAGGAAGAGGTCGTCCTGGCACCGTACTTTGTCGAGCATGTGAAGCAAGACCTTATACAGGAATACGGCGTGGAGAAGGTCTTTACAGGCGGGCTCCATATCTATACGACGCTAGACATTCGAGCCCAAAAGAACGCTGAAAACGCGATAGCGACGACGCTTAACCGCAAGAAAGACCCGGAGGCGGCGCTCATCACTATCTGCCCGCAAAACGGATACATAGTCGCCATGGTGGGCGGTCGCGATTTCAACGATGTCAAATATAACCTGGCGGTTCAAGGTAAACGCCAACCGGGGTCGTCGTTTAAGATGTTCGTGCTGGTAACCGCACTTGAGCAAGGATACGGCCCGAACGACCGCTTTAATTCGGCATCCCCGCAAGTAATAAGAATATCGCCAAACCCTAAGGACGACCCGTGGAAAGTGCGAAACTGCGAAGGGAGCGGCCACGGCATGATGACCCTGCGCGACGGCTCGGTCAACTCTGTCAACACAGTCTATGCCAACGTGACCATGAAAGTGGGGGCGGAAAATATCGTCAAGACCGCAACCAAAATGGGAATCAAAACACCGCTCGACCCATACCCGTCGATTGGAATCGGCGGGCTGACCATCGGTGTCTCGCCGCTTGAGATGGCCTCGGCCTATGGGACGCTCGCAAACGGCGGCGTCCACGTAGAGCCTTTCGCAATAACAAAGATAGTCGACTTCGACGGCACCGTTATAAAGCAAGCAAAGCCCGAGGGCAAGCAAGTCATGGATAAGAACACCGCCTACCAAGCCAGCGACATCCTCCGCGGCGTCGTCGAGCGCGGCACCGCGACAAGGGCGAGAATCGGCCGCCCGGTGGCAGGCAAGACCGGCACCAACCAGCTCTATCGCGATGCCTGGTTCGTCGGCTATACGCCGACGCTGGTCACCGCCGTCTGGATGGGTCATCCCGAAGCGCAGATATCGATGTACAATGTCCATGGGCGCAGGGGTTTTGGCGGCATTATTCCGGCTACGATATGGGCGAAACACATGCGCTCGATGGTGAAAGGAACGCCGGTACTCGACTTTCCCAAACCCGATTGGAGTAAGAATAACAAG
>JAUXNY010000044.1 GCA_030682615.1 Candidatus Aquicultor sp.
CGCGCCTTATCGATGAGGTCGTCGACGCCGCCGGCGATTGCGATGGCGCGGTAGCGGGTGTTCCCGCCAAGGACACGATAAAACTCGTTCGCGACGGCTATATCGCGGAGACATTGCCGCGCGATTTGACATGGCAGATACAGACTCCGCAGGTTTTTCGATACAAACTTCTCGTCGAAGCCCACCAGAGCGCCCGGCGTGAGGGTTTTAACGGCACCGATGATGCGGTATTGGTCGAGCGGGTTGGAGGGCGGATAAAGGTCGTCAAGGGCTCTGATGAGAACATCAAGATAACAGCGCCTTCTGATTTAGTCTTTGCTGAAGCCCTTTTGAAAGAAAGGTCAGTAAAGTCCGACCGCGATTAATAAGACAGTTGTTCGCGCATATCGCGGAGTGCCGTAAGCTGCAAGATTTAGATGTCATATAGCAAGAAAATCTACAAGTGAGAGACGAATGAGGGTTGGAACCGGTTTTGATGTGCACAGGTTTGTCGCGGGGCGCCCGCTTGTTCTGGGCGGCGTCGAGGTTCCGTTCGAATTCGGCCTGGAGGGCCATTCCGATGCCGATGTCCTGACGCATGCGATTATCGATGCGATGTTCGGGGCAACGGCCGCCGGCGACCTGGGCCGTTACTTTCCCGACACCGATAGCGCGTTTAAGGATATCTCGAGTATAGCTTTGCTCCAAGACGCCGTCCGTATTTTAGGAGACAAGGGATTTCGGCTCGTAAACATCGATGTGACCGTGGTTCTCGAACTCCCGAAGCTCGCACCGTTCAGGGAGCGGATGCGCGAAGTGATCTCAGCCGCTGCCGGGCTCGAAGTATCGAGGGTAAGTGTCAAGGCGACTACGACCGAAGGGCTCGGGTTTACGGGTCGCGGTGAAGGAGTCGCGGCGCAGGCGGTCGTACTGGTCGAAGAGCATACCCTTCACGAAGAGAGGTTTTAGATAGGATGAGCGAGGTACGGGTTAGATTTGCGCCGAGTCCGACAGGGCATCTGCATATCGGCACGGCGCGAACGGCACTTTTAAACTGGCTCTACGCCAGAAAAATGGATGGTTCTTTTATAGTCAGGGTGGAGGATACGGATATAAGCCGCTCGACGGCCGAGTTCGAGGAGTCCATTCTCGAAGATTTGGCGTGGATGGGGTTGAATTGGGACGAAGGCCCCGATATCGGCGGTGGTTTTGGCCCGTACCGGCAGAGCGAGCGCTTCGATATCTATCGCAAGAAGACCGATGAATTGCTCGAGACAGGGCAGGCTTATCGCTGCTATTGCGCTCCCGAAGAGTTGGAAGAGCGACGCAAAACGCGTCTGGCGGCCGGGCTGATGCCCAAGTACGAGGGGAACTGCCGCAAGCTGACCGCTGAGCAGGAAGCGGCGCATCTAGCTGCGGGGAAAAAGGCGGCGCTGCGCTTTCGGGTTCCCGATGGGACGATAACCATACACGATTTGGTCCGCGGCTCTATCGATTTCTCGAGCGAGGTCATAGGTGATTTTATAATCTTGCGCTCCGATGGGACGCCCTCGTATCACCTGGCGGTCGTAGTAGACGACGGCGAGATGGAGATATCTCATGTCATACGCGGTGAGGACCATATAACAAACACGGCGAAGCACGTGCCGCTCTTCAAGGCGCTCGGGTACCCGGTGCCGGAGTTTGCCCACAATGCGATGATTCTAGGCCCCGACGGCGGCAAGCTCAGCAAACGGCACGGCGCGACCTCGGTCGACGAATATCGCAGGCGCGGCTATCTGTCGGAAGCCATCAATAATTACCTGGCTCTTTTAAGCTGGGCACCCGAAGACACAAAAGAGGTCTTCTTACTCCATGAACTGGCCGGAGCGTTCAAGATAGACCGTATCTCCAAAAGCCCCGCCATCTTCGACATAGCCAAGCTAAACTGGCTAAACGGACAGCATATAAGGGCCACCGGTGTGGAGAGGATAACCAATCTCTGCCTGCCGTACTTGCGAGAGGCGGGCCTAATCGACGAGGGCGAGCTCCCCGAAGACGAGTTCGCACATCTTGTCCGAATCATCGAGGCGGTCCGCGGCAATCTCACCGTTCTCGCCGAGATACCGGCGTATGCTAAGATATTTCTGAGCGGGTTTGAGATAGAGCCGGAAGCGCGCGAATGGCTCTCCCAGCCCGGCCTGCTGGAGGTTCTTAAAGAGCTGCGCGACACTATTGTCGCGCGCGGCGAGCTTGATTTCGATGCCGGCAAAGAGGTCGTTCTGGGCTTGCGCGAGCATTTCAAAGCGCGCGATATAACCGGAAAAAACCTGTTTATGCCGGTGCGCGTTGGTCTGACGGGCAGCTCTAAAGGACCGGAGCTGCCGTACATTCTTAATATTTTAAGCAAAGAAGAGGCGCTGGGGCGAATAGATACGGTCGTAGAAGAGGCCAAGAAAGCCCAGGGAAAAAATCAATCAGGTGGTGTCGATAGATAATGTCAATTAAAGTCTTTAACACAATGACCCGGAAGAAAGAAGATTTCGTGCCGCGCGACGCGGGCAAGGTCGGCATGTATATCTGCGGCCCGACGGTGTATAACTTTATCCACGTCGGAAACGCGCGGACGTATCTCTCTTTCGACATTATCTATCGCTATCTCAGGTATAAGGGATACGCCGTCACATATGTTCGCAATCTGACCGATGTCGACGACAAGATAATAAATAAGGCGCGTGAAGAGGGGGTCTCTCCCGAGGAGATAGCCGAGCGATTCATCGAGGGCTACTGGGACGACGTCAAGAGCATGGGCCTGGCCGAGCCGACAATAGAGCCGAAAGCTACCGAGCATATCGGCGAGATGATAGAGATAATCGAGCGGCTTATAGAAAAAGGCCACGCTTACGTGGTCGACGGGGATGTCTACTTCGAGTTGGACAGCTTCGCCGAATACGGTAAACTGTCGCACCGGTCGCTCGACGATATGAGGGCCGGAGAGCGGGTAGAGATCGACCCGCGGAAGCGTCACCCGATGGATTTCGCGCTGTGGAAAACGGCGAAACCGGGCGAGCCGGCGTGGGACAGTCCCTGGGGACAGGGTCGACCGGGCTGGCACATAGAGTGCACCGCGATGTCGTTGAAGTATCTCGGTGTAAATTTCGACATACACGGCGGCGGAAGAGACCTTATCTTTCCGCACCATGAGAACGAGGTCGCTCAGACCGAGGGCTACACCGGCCAACCATTCGCCAAATATTGGCTCCACGGCGGCATGGTCAATATCGGCGATGAGAAGATGGCTAAATCGGTCGGCAATATCGTTTTGGTGCGCGAGCTGTTGCAGGGGACGAACGCGAATGTCTTGCGCCTGCTCGCGCTAGGCACGCATTATCGGAGTCCGATAGATTTCAGCCCTGACAAGCTGGTCGAGGCCGAGGCGGCATATGAGCGGTTTCTTAATGCCAGGCGGCGTATCCGTGAAGCGCTGGAAGCGCCGTCGGTGACCGCATTGGCCGAGAAGAAAGCGCTGATGGATGGCTTAAGCGCGGATTTGAAGGGCGCGCAAGAGAAGTTTATCGAGTCGATGGATGATGATTTTAACAGTGCGGCCGCGATGGCGGCACTGTTCGAGCTGGTAAAAGAGGTAAATACGTTTATCGAAGCGTATGGTCAGATGACGATGGACGCTCGGGAGCTGCTTGAGAAAGTCGATGCACTGCTGGTCGTTTTATCCGGAGCGGTCGGGCTCGATTTGGCGTTGCCGGAAGCGGGCGACCTGGCGGATAAGCTGCCCGATGATGTTTACCGGCTGGCTTCGGAAGTTCTTGCCGGCGCAATCGATGGGATGAGCAAAGCGGAGCTTCTCGATAAGATATTGGAGCGGCGGGTTGAAGCGCGCAAAGGCAAGGACTGGGCGCTCGCTGATAAGATAAGAGACGGCCTGGCGTCCGCGGGTATCGAGATTGAAGATACGCCGCTTGGCTTCAGGTGGAAGTTAAAGGTTTAGGTGGGATTGGTTTGGAGACGGTAGAAGGCAGGCGTACTGTCTATGAGCTCTTGCGAAGCGCCGGGCGCGTCGAGAAGATACTCATAGCGAAGCAGTCGAAGTCGACAGATATTTTAGACAAGATAGAAGCCCTGGCGAGACAGCAGGGCGTTCGCGTCGATACTGTCGATAAGGATAGGCTCGACGACATAGCAGGCTCGCGGGTCCATCAAGGTGTAATAGCATATATCTCAGCCTACGAGTACCTGCCGTTTTCTGAACTATGCTCGGGTTTGGATATCAAGACCAATCCGGTCATCTTGCTCCTCGATGGAGTGACCGACCCGCAGAATTTCGGCGCGCTCATAAGAAGCGCCGACGCGACCGGGGCAGCGGGGGTGGTCATAACCAAGCGACGTTCGGCACCGGTCACCGCGGCGGTCCACAAGGCCTCGGCGGGAGCCACAGCTTACGTCGATATAGCCCTGGTAAGCAACCTCTCCTATGCGATAGATGAATTGAAAGGGATGGGCTTTTGGGTCGTCGGCGCGAGCGAGAAAGCCGGGCGCGCCTATTATGATATCGACCTGAACATGCCGCTCGTAGTAGTTCTCGGAAGTGAGGGAGGCGGCTTGTCGCGGCTGGTCGCGGAGAAATGTGATTTTTTGGCGGCGATTCCGATGAGGGGTGAGATATCATCGCTTAATGTCAGTGTCGCCGGAGCGGTCTTGCTTTACGAGGCGCTACGCCAGAGGCGAATTGCGGAGGAGCCGGAAGCGCCGGGCAGCGGCTAGCGTCGGGCTCGAACATACCGCTTCGAACTCTCGCGCTTGGCCGAGCACGACTATTACGCATCGCCAATCGCGCACGACGTTTTACGCTTTCCCGGTGTGGGGGGAAGGTATTTTTATGAAGAAACTTCTTATTGTAGATGGATATAATCTGATATATGCGACCGACCGTTATGACAAGTGGCGTGAAAGCGACTTGGAACTCGCTCGAGTCAAGCTCATCGAGGACCTCGCGACGCTCAAAGCGCTTCACGACTACGAGATAGTCCTCGTCTTCGACGCGGCGAAAACGAACGCGCGCGGGCGCACCAACGCGCAGATTCTCGGAATAGATGTCTGGTTTACCAGGGCCGGCGAGACCGCGGACTCTATGATCGAGAGAATGGCGGCGCAAACTAGCTTTGAGGGAGACGTGATTGTCGCCACCTCTGACTACAGCCAGCAAAAAGTCGTTTTTCACCATGGCGTGTTGCGAAAGAGCAGTCGGGAGCTGGTCGCCGAATTCGAGTCGACCGCCCACGATATCGAGGACAAAACAACTAAACGCACGCGCTTCCATCTGGAGGAGCGCATCGACGGCGTTATTCGACGCGCGCTGGAGCAAATCATCATGGGCGATGATTAGGCACCCTTAGGCAGTCGTAGAAGTATCGACGATTACTTGAATGTTTAGCCCTGACGTCCTTGACGTAAGGAGTTATGACGTCTATAATAAAAACTCGTTATCGATCATCCACATCACGAGAGCAACAAGCGTCCCTGGGCAACCGAGGGGCATGTGGGATGAGCCAACTTGCATTTCATCGTAGACAAAAGGAGAGCCGGCAGTGCAAGTACAAACGGAATCATCTCGGCATCACCCGTCTATTTTTTTTGAGACACTTTCCGACCCGCAACTTGTCGTTACAGCGCGCGAAGGCAACGACGCCGCTCTCGAGCATTTGCTCCACAAGTATAAAAACTTCGTCAAGATAAAGGCGCGCGCCTATTTTCTTATCGGCGCCGACTGGGACGACCTCGTGCAGGAAGGCATGATAGGTCTCTACAAGGCCATCAGGGACTATAGGGACGATAGACAAGCGTCGTTCCGAGCTTTTGCCGAATTGTGCATAACCCGGCAGATAATCACCGCCATAAAGACGGCGACACGCCAAAAACATATCCCGCTCAATTCTTATGTCTCGCTCAACCGGCCGGTCTATTTCGAGGATGAATCGGACCGGCTCCTGGCCGACCTGCTCTGCGGCGAAGAAATCACCGATCCTATCGATTTGATCATTAGCGGCGAGGAAATGCAGAGCATGAGGTCTAGTTTTAGCAAGATTCTCAGCGAGCTTGAAGCGAAGGTGCTCAAGCTATACATCGACGGGCGGTCATATCAGGAGATAGCCGACGACCTGGACCGGCATGTTAAGTCGATTGACAACGCACTCCAGCGCATTAAGCGCAAGATCGAGTTGCACCTCAGAAGCCGTCTTGCGGAAAGCTGATTCGCAAGGCGTTTTGACCGAAGCATGCCTCGGCAACGATACCGCAAAGCACTTTTCCGCAAAGCTTGTACTCAGAGCAATCGATTAATGATTTACGCCACGCTGTTATTGTTCCGTATCAATTGGGAAAAAACATTTAGATATAGACGCGCAAGATAACTATCCGAAGAAGACTAGCGTAGACTCGAGAGCTAAGTCTTTTGTCGCGTGCGGGTTTATCTGGACGCTGTCATTATGGGGGCGGTTTTACTATAATTATTTAGTACAGGGTTTTAAATATCATTACGTGATGAGCGCGTGTCGAGTCGCTTATTGACGGTAACCAAGGGTACTATAGCAAGTCATTTAGCGCTGTAGACGTGGTCGCCGATGATTGTCGGAAAGGATGCGGAGATGGAAGAGCGAAGAGATTTCGAGGAAAAAGAGGAACAGGTGCGGGAAGAGACACCCGACCCTTTAGAGGTTAGATCGGCCCCGATGCAAAGCTCGCCTAAGATTGCGGCGAGTCAATCCCGTGGCGGAGGCACGCGCAATATCGCTGTCTTAATTATCGCGCTGGCCTTTGTCAGCGCTGTTGTCGGCGGGGTCGTCGCGACTTATCTTGTGCCGTATATGTACGGAAGCTCGCCCACAGCTGTTTTTGGTGGGAGGTCGGGCATCTCGGGCAACGGCGCAACTGAGATCATAGCCGTCGATAAGGGAGCGGTTTCGCCGGTAACGGCGGTCGCAAAGAAGCTCCAGCCATCGATAGTAAATATCAATATACGTCAATCCATAGAGGAGGCGTTCCATCCGGATGTCGTTAGCGGTGTCGGCTCGGGTGTCATCTATAGGGAAGACGGATACATTTTGACCAATAACCATGTCATCTCAGGTGCGAAAGACATATTTGTCACTGTCGGCACCGATGAGATAAAAGGAACGCTGGTCGCCGCCGACCGCGAGACGGACCTCGCGGTAATAAAAATAGACCGGAAGGGGCTCCCGGCTGCCGAGTTTGGCTCGACTAAGGACTTGCAGGTAGGGGAGATCGCCGTTGCCATCGGCAGCCCGTTTGGATTCGAGCACACCGTAACGTCCGGTATTATCAGCGCTTTGAACAGGACTGTGAGCATCCCGGATACGCGTGGGAACGACGTTACGACCTATACCAACCTAATACAGACCGACGCGCCGATAAACCCCGGAAACAGCGGTGGTGCCCTCAGCGATGCCAAGGGTAGGGTCATCGGCATCAACACGCTCATCATATCGAGCAGCGGCGTGACCGAGGGTGTCGGCTTTGCCATACCTTCGGAGACCGTCCAGAATGTAGCCGACCAATTAATCAAAAAAGGCAAGGCG
>JAUXNY010000014.1 GCA_030682615.1 Candidatus Aquicultor sp.
TCAATTTTTAGAGCTGCAGCAATAATTTCTAACTGCTCTTTGTTTACCTTTTCCTTGCCTAAGACAAGGTTGTTGAGGAATGTTCTCGATAGCTTACGGTGTGCTCGCTCCCTTGTAAGCCGTTCAAGAACCGGATAGCTAATTTCTTTTTCTTCCATGAGTGCCCTAAGAGCAACAGGAAATGGTTTATTCGTCCTTCTACCTTCCATAAGAAGATTATACGATTGTTTGCTGAAATGTTATGAAAATTTGTTGACCGTATCGACAAAAAAGAGTAAGCTACAACTAGAAGGTTGACGATGGGAGAGTTTATGATGCACACATCGAAGCTAGATCACATATTATCTGAGCGCAATATCAACAAAAATGGATTCTTTCGCAAAATTGGCGAAAAGGTTTATGGCAAAGCCGTTCTATCGGGAACCTATGTTTACTGGTTAAAAACAGGCAAGGTTCCAGACGACGTAAAGCCAGCTATTGCTGAAGAGCTTGGCGTCACGATCGAGGGGCTTTTTTTTGACATGCAATACAAGTAACAAGTAGAAGGTTGTAAGGGGGCGTAAATTTCCGTCTCGCAGGGCTATTTAAGTCACTGTGAGGCAAACGGGGGCTAGGCGTAGTCTACGACCCCAGCAAGCGCACAGGCGAAATGAGAGCGCCTAAAAACGAGAAGGCAGCAATAACGGACAGGAAGGGAGGAATTACTGTGAATTGCAAACCGATAAAAGCCGCTAGCAAAGCCCTTGAAGCAGTAATGAATTGCGTCCCCTCCGTTCACTCGCTCGGGGAACGGGTGTTCGTATCGACCGAGCTCCACCATTTTAGAGCACGCATCGACGCTTCAGATGATGCATTACGCATAGAACAGGATAGGCTAACGGATGCCCTAGTAACCGAGCTAGACGCCGACAAGCGCGCAGCGCTACTCGTCGAATTAAGCGAGGTGCGCGCTACTAGAGCAAAGCTTGAGGCGCTCGATGATGAGCTACATGCAAAAGACTTCTCTTACAAAAAGACGATGAACGCACTCTTTGAAAAGTCGCACAGCTTGCTTACCGGTGCGTGCTCTACCCTGGACTCTCTGATTGAGTATCTTTCCGGAATTTTCAGCAAAAGGAGGTCTAAGGATGTCGGTTAGGGGCGTGAAAATCGAGCGCAGCGGCAACCTCATCACGATAGACAAGGAACCGATTCCGGAGCTTTGGACAATCGAGCAGCTCTGCGCGCTCTTGAATACGTCCAAGGATTGGGTGTACCGGCGCACGATGAAGGATGCGCCGGACCCTATTCCGCACATCAAGCTTGGTCATGTTTTAAGGTTCGTGCCGGGTGACATTTACGCCTGGCTGAGGTCAAAGAGCACTTAAGAGGAGGTGAGACAGATGGAATCAAGGCCGGATTACTTTGCAAATCGTGAGCAACGCACGCAGGCAAAAAGAGCGCGCGTACTTGCCGCGCTCGCAAAGTTGAAGTCAGGCGATCCGATTGCGGTTGAGATCGGCAGCACGGAGAACGACATGATCGTTCTGGACACGTTATTCATCGGCTTAACGCCGGATGGTAACGTCAGGGCTCTCTCAATCGAGGGAACTCAGACAAGACCGTCAATCGAGGTTGTCGAGTTTCCAGCGGACTGGGTACGTCCGCACGGTTTCCGAGACGGGGCCCGGCGGGACGGCCTAAAAGAAGAAGCCTTCGCGTAAACGAAGGCTTCCCAAGGTGAAGCAAATCTATTCAACAGAAAGGTACCACAATGAGCGAAGAAGGACAAGTTTTAGAGGTAAACGAGGAGCCAAAATCATCAGCAACCCTGTCAATGGAGGCACAAAGCTCGGTAGTAATCGGCCTGCCGTTCAAAGAGGGCGTATCGATGAAGGATGCCAAGTTTTACGGCGCTACAGCTGACGACATCTTTAACCAGCACGAGCAGTCTATCCGGCGGTTTTTGCAGCTTCGCAAGGATTACGCGGCCGGTGTTTTCAACCCAGCGGACGGCGAGGTGAAGTAAATGTCTATAAATATCGAAATTGAACTGAGGGATGGCAAGCACAAAGACCCGATGCGCATGGTAGACATTCTGCGTAAATCGGGGCTGGGTCAGATTGAGAAGCTCACGATAAAGCAAGGTTACACCACGCTTGTCGAAATTCGCATGGACCGCTATTCGGAAGAAGAGGCCGAGAAAGAAGAGGCGGTATAGATATGACTCAATCTACACAACGATCGGCACCGGGTACGAATTTCGAGAAATTCAAGGCCATCACCGACAACAGCCTGGTTGCCGTCTACGGACCAACCGGTGCCGGCAAGAGCTATCTCGCTATCATGCTCGCGCTCGAAGCGATCGCTTCCGGTATTCCAATAAAAGATATTAACTATGTCGATGCCGAGCGTAACGTCACGGCTCAAGACGAAGCGGCGCTCGGCAAGGCGTACAGGAAAATGGCTACATTTGATGAGATGTGTGATTTCGGCGCTAAAGCTCCGAGGGGCAAGCTCATCGTAATGGACAGCCCAACCCTTCCGATTCTCGGGCAACTGTCCGGCAAAGACCAGCGCGTAAAGGGCGACCTCTATCTTAAGCTGCACTCACTCGGCGACGACCTCAAGCGGTGGTGTGCGGTCAATGACGCGCTTTGCGTAATCATCCTACAGGACCAGAGTGAGCTCGGCAAATACCAGTTTGAGAGCGAGCAGAATAAAGGGCAGCAACGCAACGCGCAGTATTGGCAAGACCCAGTAGGCGGCAAGCTTCACTATTTTTGCAAGGAGGTCTTTCGCCTGGTGCCGACGCGCCAACACTACACGGGCTCGACATCGATGCTCATGGCGCACAAGTGCAGGCGCTACGGCAAGGGAGCGTCGATTGCGGATCTCACGATTAATAATGACGGCACGGCGCTCAAGTGGCGCGTCAATCCGGCCTCGAGCTTACCGGTGTTGCCGGGGATATCCGAGCAGGCATTAAAGCAGCTTGAGCAATCTCTGTCGGAAGCTCGCTCGCTCGACGAGCTGGAAAACGTCAAGACGATGATTCCTTGGAACACGCTCACAAAAGAAGAGTTTGACACATTGGTCTCTACCGGCATGAAACGTCGGGGTGAGTTGGAGGCGGGCAATGATGGGATTACGTTCTAACGTCGCCAGGAAAGCAGAGCGCCTGTTTAACGAGGGCCGGATCTCGATCATCGAGGCTCATCCCAAGTTTATGCGCACCGAGGTAGTCGGCGACTCGGCCACCTACCGCCAGACGCACTACGCGGACAAAACGGTGAGTTGCACCTGTCCTTCGCATGAAGAGATCTGCAGCCACATCGTTGCGTCGAGAAAGGTGGTTGGCAAAAAATACCGACCATTGAATTTTCAAGAGCTGAATGAATCGGTATTCGGCGATGACAATATCGTATAGTTTCAGGCCCGCGTGAAGTCCGTGTAAATGTTTGAGCCACGATTGCAGCGGTTTTACATAGAGCAAGCGGGCTTGAATAAATCTTAGCAATAGATGAGGCAGGGATTATAGATGTTAACGAAGCCACAAAAACAGTATCAAACGCGGCGACCAACTTTGCGCTTCGTCAAGGACAAAAGGGTCTATAACCTTTTTGGGATGGGGCCCATGACAGCCGGCCAGATCGTCGCCCTGTTTGCCGCAGCAGCGCTCGCGGTGGTTGTGACATGGGGAGGCATCTGGCTCTTTTGTGCCGTGATGTATGCGTTCGGCGTCGAGTCTTGAAATATATAGCCCATCCCTTGTTTGTGGGGTATGGAACATCTAGCTCGCTGGGGATGGGCTATATATTTTTTGTTTAGCAAGCGTTGGCAGTAGAAGTTGTTGGAAATTCAGAGTTAAAGGGGTTGCAATATAGGTGGCTAGACCTACAAGAGCGGTTGTGGATTATTTTCCACACTTTGTTAATCACGGCAAAACTCTGTTCACTATCGAACAAAAATACGGCAACGATGGCTATGCATTTTGGTTTAAATTGCTCGAACTTCTCGGCTCAACAGAGAACCATTTTTACGATTGTCGCGATGTAAACGCATGGGAGTTTCTGCTGGCGAAAACCCGTTTAGATGAGGTTTCCGCGTCGGAAATACTTGATATGTTGGCAAAGCTCGGCGCAATCGATGCCGAATTATGGGAGCATCGTGTTATTTGGTCGGCTAATTTTGTAGGCAATCTGACGGATGTATACAAAAAACGAGTAGTTTCCGTTCCGACAAAGGCGCAAATACTTAGTTTCCGCGTCGGAAACCCATCGAGTGATGGTATTTCTGGTGACATTAATCCCCAAAGTAAAGTAAAGGAAAGTAAAGGAGAGGAGAGGAGAGAAATCTCTCCGCCCTCAAAATTCAACAAAAGCCCTTGGGAAGAGACCACCGACATCCTCACCGATGAGTGGGTAGCCCTCTATTCCACACGACCCGACCCAGACTTCATCAAAGACATTCGAAAGAGAGTATTTCAAAGCGTTTCAAACGGTCAGCCACGCGCCGCGATTGCGACCGCACTTAAGCGGATCTTCGACGGCGATCACATCTTAGGCTTTGGCCGCTATGTAACCGAGGCCACACAGGGCAGAATCAGTCCACACGACAACGGTTTGCGTGAGAAGGCCTACAAATGCCTCAAGGAGTTTGCTGAGGTCAAATGCGCTACCCAAGCTAAGCGGGCATTGTATTTCGATTATTGTAAAGCATGCGAAAGGGGGCAGGACCTTGAGATGTCCAAAGCATAAAGCCGGCGAGACGTGCGAAGTAGAAGAGATACATTATGGCAGCGTAGTCTATACGGTACAAAAATCCGACCGTGAGCTTGCTGACAAATACGGAGCCGGTATTAAAATCGTTTATCGCCTGTTCTGCATCACACACAGCGTCGTGTTCTCGGCGGAAGAATACGACAAAGATGGATGGAAGAGCTGTCGGTGTAGCGATTGTTTGGCGAAAATAGCCGTGTTCCAGGGCATGGTAGCGGAGCAGCAAGTACCGCGCTGGGAGCCTAAGCCGATGCCGCAGGTGCTGGATTTTGAAGAAGTACCGTTTTAAGGAGGGGCAATGAAATCATTTCGATACTTTAGGATTGAGCAAGGCGAAAACGGGGCGATATACGGTGTGCTTGGCGGATCCAGGAATTTCGATAAATCCGAGCTCACCATTAAGCAGGTCAAGGAGCTCAAGGTGCTCGACCTCTTTCTCCCTGGATTCAACGCATATGCGTTTGTGGAGTATTACAAGCTCGGGGAGAAAGAGGTGGTGAAGGCATGAAAGCATTAACCATTCTCCAACCCTGGGCGACTCTCATAGCTATCGGCGAAAAGCGCTTTGAAACGCGCTCATGGAAAACGAATTACCGAGGTCCGCTGGCGATACATGCGGGGAAAAGCACAGATTATCTCCATCTCTGCAATGAAGAACCATTTCGCACCGCGTTGAGCAAAGTTGGATTGCTTCTCCCGCTCGGCGCCGTGATTGCGACGACAACGGTTGCATGCTGCTTATCAACAGAAGAAGTTTTTGCACGCGCGGTTAGTGAGGAGATACCGTACCAAGAGATTGACTTCGGCTGCTACGGTTTCTCTCGATGCGCGCTAGGGCTCTGTAACACAAAAGAACTGCCCAAGCCGATACCGGCGCGCGGACAGCAGGGACTATGGAATTGGGAAGGTGAGGTAGATGTCTAAATGCAAAAGCTGCGGCGCCGAAATCGGCTTCATCAAAACCTCCAAGGGCGGCAATATGCCGGTCGATGCCAACGAGATCGCAACGATTGTCACTGCTGATGGAATCACCGTGCGCGGTCGGATTGCCGTCATTAACGACGCAGGGGAGCCCATCATGGGACGGGTTCCGCACTGGTCAACGTGTAAATCACCGGATGAGTTTAGGAGGCAATAATGGATTGCAATAACTGTGACAAGATTCGCACCCTCGAGGTCCGCCTCGATGAAAAGCAGCGCAAACTCAATGCGGTCAGGGCTGAGCGAACCGCGCTCAAGATCCAAATCGACCGGGTGACGCTCAGCTCGAGGATTGCCGGCGTGGACAAGAAACGGAGGAAATAATGGAAGGAGTTGAAATCACGACGACCTATCTGGTCAAATGCGTCCTCTGCGGCGGGGCGTGTGATGTCCCCACAGAAGAAGCCGCAAAAGACCTCGAAGAAAAATGGGAGGGCGCCATCTGCCCGCGCTGCATGGCAAAAGCGAAATCGTTCGATGACGTCAATGCCGATCGCGCCGTCTACCATCGGCTGCTGAGAGATGTCTACATGACCCACATGCGCGGCCCGCTATCGCTTGAACTCATGAACGACGTTCAGCGCCAAATCAATGCAAACCGCGACCTAAATGGCGTCGCCGACATGCTCAGAAGCGCTGAGGCCGTCGCCAGGTACGCGGTAGGTTTCAACAAACTCGCGCCGGGCTGCAAGTGCCCGGTCTGTGTGTCTCTCAGAGAGATCGCGAAGCACACCGCCCACGTAAAGGAGGGACGAATACAATGATGATCGCAATCTTGCTACTGGCCGCCGGCGCCGGTTTTTGTTGGGCCGGAAAAGCGCTTCTAGCCGTCCACTGGATTCTCGCCGGTGCGTTTCTTATCCCTGGCGCTGTTCTCATCTTCATCGGGGCGATGGGTTTTGCTATCGAGACTGCCGAGCGAATTAAGGGCCATCGCTCGACCTCGCAGATGGTCTCGGAGAATCTTGAGGCCCTGGAGGACTATTCACCACCGCCTCCGGTCCCGCCAAACAACAATATCAGCATCATGGCCGGCCGGCATTTGAGCCCGATCCGGGACGACCGCGATGAGTAGGCGCCGGCGTTATCGGTGGCGGATAGAGGTCGGCATAATTCGGGCCGCGACATGGGTGCTCAACAAGATAATCAAGAGCGAGCAAAGCGCATGATGATACTCGCACTCGACCCAGGTCTCGACAAGACCGGCGTTGCGCGTCTTGATACGCAAGCGGACACGATCGACATTATCGAGGTGATCGCCGGGAGGGAGGCGCTGGCATGGCTTACGCGCTACGTCGAGGCGCTTAGCTTGCGCGAAGCGAGTCACCACATCGTCGCGATCGAGGGATGGGAGGACAAGTTCTGGCAGACGAAGGGGCGCATCATTAAGGATGGTCCGGCGATGGCGAAGCTTATTGAGGAGCTCTCCCTTATCCCACAGCGCGACAAGAACATCCGCACCTGGATCCAGATGTCGACGACCGTTTCACAACAGATCACGTTCAAAAACGCGCAGATGTACCTTAAGGCCAAAGGTATTAAGGCACCCGACAACAACCACTCAATCGATGCAGTAAAACACGCACTTTTTGCAAGCGGACAATGGGGACTAATAAGAGCAGCTTTTTATAGAAACAGGAGACACGGCAGCAGGAGGCACGCGCGTGAAGAGACACAACGGAATCATTAAGCTCCGGGACTACTTGCTCTGGCGCTCGGACGCCACGACAACAGCCAGGCTTGAGGAGCTCCTGGAGGAGACGTATCAAGCTCGCTCAAGAGGCCTATTCGAACCCGAGACCGATCCTAACGAGCCAAGCCCAAGACTCGGTGAGCTCACAGTCACGATTCATGCAGATTTTGGCAACCTGATCGACTCGTTATCAGCTACTCAGGCCTATCTGGAGCGACTTATGAAATCCCGCCCCGTTGGCGCGCTTGCCGCGTACCGGGAGGGCGAGGATTGAAAAACAGACCGTTTAAGCAGAAATTCGATCGGTACTTCCAGGAGATACGCTACTGGCTGTATCAAGCGGGGGCCGAGGAGAACATGCTCACGCTGGAGCGCTACGAGCTTGAGGGCATTGTCCATAATTCTCCGGGCTCGCCGTCCTTGGAGGGCATGCCGTCCCAGAAAAGCGGACATGGCGACAGGACCGCCACGCTCGGTATGGCGCTCGGTGAGTTCGCCTACCGCGAGAAGATGCTTGCCGTTGTCGAGGCCATGGAGGCTTCCGAGCACGGCCCCTTAATCGACGCAAAGCGAGACTGTTTCCCGAGGACCCGCGGACGCCGCGCAAACACGCACATAAAGCGCAAACTCGCACACAGAGGTCTTTACATCGAAGAGTCGACCATCGACAAGCAATGGCGCCAGTGCCAGCTCGACGGGGTCATGCTGTGCTTGGAACGCGGGCTGTTTAAGGAGGGGATGCGGACGCGCTACGAAGAGCGCCGGGCGCAAGGAGCAAAACATCTATCAGGGATTTAACTTTTTAAGGAGGAATTATGGCACGTCAATATTACGGGATAAGCGAGATGTGCTCGCTGCTGCAAAAACTACTCAAAGCAATGAAATTCAGCTTTAACGCCGAGGGAAAGCACTCGAATTTGAAACTGCTGGATTACGTCCCGAGCGAGGGCGAGATATTCAAAGAGCTTGAACCGATCGCAACCGAGATGATCGCAACCGGCGAAGCCGAGAGAAGAATCGGCCCGGTCATCATTTACCTCAAGGCGGATGATGAGAAGACCTACAATTTCAAGATCGATTTTGCTCTGGGAACCATGTTCTTTTTGAAAGAGGACCTCATCAAGACGAAGCAGGGCTCGTTACTGGAGGGCTTCGAGGGTCTTGTCGGCTCGATCAACGACATCGATGTCGGCAATGATGAGGAGATCGAGCGCGAGGAGCTTATCCAGGAGGCCGAGCGGATCGGTGTTGTCTGGATAAAGCCGCTCGATGAGTACGAGCTCTACGAGATCAGAGAAGCGATAGCAAACAAGCGCCTGGACCTCATGAAAGAAAGCAGCGGAATCGACACTATCGGAGTCCCGGATGATGCCACAACATGTTTCGGCGGTATGGAGGAGCCTGACGAGGAGGCGGAGAACAGTGATTAAAGCGCTATCGCAGGCCCTTGCGCTAAAGCGCGAAGAGATTCAGGAAATGATTCTCAGATATCGGGCGGGAAAAGCCGTTAAGAAGATCCGCGAGATATGCTATCTGTTCGGTGCCGACCTCTCGCATCTGGAGGACGACATTATTATCCTTGCGATTGCTAAACTCGGGAAAACATTCGAGGGCTGCAATTCTTACGAGGCCGCGAAGCTCATCGGCCACCCAGGGGCCGTCATGGTATCGATTTCTGAATTGTGGGTTAAAACCAGGTGCGACAATACACCATTCATCATGTATGCGCGAAAAGCCCTCTCTGGCCTGGATGAAATTGAGGGAGCCCTTGCGTTAATGAAGGTGGAACTCGGCCTCAGCCGGACGAAGCACCCGGGAGGTCGATTGCCATGATTGAGCAGCAACCAAAAACTAACGCAGAAATAGTCGCGCAACTCGTTCTCGATAATGAAAGAACCAAGGAGATTCTAGTAAGAAGGGACCAGCTGTTTAACTTCTGGCTGCGCATGCACGCTGTCCGGATTCAAGCAACTATCGAGAAATGGCAAAACCATTATCCGAGCATTGAGGTGATCTATAGCTACCTCGACGATGATAATGGCAATATAGCTGCATATCTACTGAATTGTTACGGCCCAATAGCTGCTGTTGTGATCGAGGAAGAGTTGCCAGGAGTTCTCGCCGAAGCAAACAAAATTTAAAAATGCGGCATTTTAACGATGAATAGCCGTGTTACTATGTAAGCGAAAGAATCCCGAGGGATAGCACTCTCGGGATTTTATTTTGCGCCGATATGCGCCAGGAGCGATGAGGACGATGGACGAGAAACTGACACAAAATGAAACACTTCCAGAGGCAGACGCTAAGCCCTGGAAGCCTACCACCGCTATGAAAAAGATTGCCGATCAGCTCGAGAAATGCTCCGGGCTGGATTCGGTCTCGGAGTTCTGCCGTAAGGCGGAAGTGTCCCG
>JAUXNY010000028.1 GCA_030682615.1 Candidatus Aquicultor sp.
CGGATCGGCGTTACGCAAAAAATGAAATGGGGCTATTTCAAGAGTAGCGCTCAAGCGCTCAATAATCTCACGGGCCTTGTTCTTGCCGAGCGCCCGCTCAAGAATATCGCTTGCGTACTCGAGTCCACCAGAGGTGATAAAACCTTGCGCTTCATATAGGTCATGAAACTCGCTGAGAACCTTGTCGGTGACTCCTTGGGGTAACTTCTCAACGTGAGCTATCTCTGAGACCAGCAGTTCAACCTCGCCTTCGTTGAGCCTCTTTAACACCTGTGCCGACAAATCCGGCCCAAGTGCGAGTAGGAGGATTGCGGCTTTTTGTCTGTCGGATACTCCTTGTTTAGGACCTGCCGAACGCGTCCTTGCCACCACTTGCAATCAACCCCCGTGATACTATATAGAAAATTAGTAAGCTTTCTCTTTGACCGTTACCATAAAAGACGTATGCTTTAAAACAAAAGACCGGCATTATGCCCCAAGTGCTGGAGCCTGCGATAGCAGTGCCCCTACGTGTTTAACCAGATACGCAACAACTGAGCGACATCTCCGGGTCTCTCTTTCGCCAGGTTTTGTATCTCCTCTTTCGTGAGCTGCGACCTTCGCTGCTCTATCTGCATCTCTCTCTTTTTCTCAGGTGTAATCTTGCTGATACTTATATCCCCAAGGTCCAAACTAGCCGCCCCAGCCACCGATACCGAGCGCGGTGTCAACAACTCCGATTGCCTTGCAGGCCTTAAACTCGAGACGACTTTCAAAAGTGCGAACAAGCCCACCATAAACAGAATCGCTACCAATGCATATTTGCCATATTCCGCGTACATCTCCCTTTGCTGGGCATCAGCGATAGCTTTTTCTTCCTTCTTCATCCATTCGGTGTCAAAAGGCACGCTGCTTACGGTTAGCACATCACCCCGGCCCTTGTCGATACCGCAAGCCGCTGACACCAATTCCTCAATCGTCTCATCACGAATCGGCTTGCTTCCATCATTGTTAACGACTACCGCGACCGACAACTTCTTGAGCTCGCCGGGCGCCTTCACCTCTTGTTCGCTGATTTCGGTAAAACCGTAATTGGTCGTTTTCTTTTGGTGCGAATAGGTTGAGTCACCATCGCCCTGGCCAGCACTCGGGTACGTCGCGGATGCCTGCTGGTCTGTCGTATTAGAGCTCGGCACCTGGGAAGTGACTCCAGGAATACCTCCGGGCGAGGCGCCTTGGCCCTCGTATTTCTCTTTGTCGACCTCTTCACTGATTACGACAGGCGTCTCTTCTTGTTTGACGATTTTGCTTGCCTTGTTCTTCTGGGTGAAGTCAAGGTCGGCCGAGACTCGCACGACGGCATTGTTCTCGCTTCCCAAGACTTTTCCGAGCATAGACTCGATTGATGTCTCGAGAGTTCCCTCATAAGCTTCCTTCGCACCCAGCTGGGTCTTGGTGTAATTACCACCCGATGCGAACGACGAATCTCCGGTAGCCTCATTCAAAATATTGCCGGTGGTATCAACGACCGTTATGTTCTCGGTTTTTAGCCCTTCGATGCTCTTTGAGACCAGGTTTACAATACCTTGAACCTTACTATCGGCGAGCCTAGCACCGGCACGCGGTTTTATTATGACTGATGCCGTCGCCGGGTTCTCCTTGTCTTTATAGAGTGAAGGTTCGGGCAAGACTATGTGCACCCTAGCTCCCTCTATCTCATTTATCTGCGAGATAGTCCTCCCCAACTCGCCCTCCAGGGCTCTTCTATAATTGAGCTTCTGAGCGAACTCCGATAATCCAAAATTGGTCTGGTCGAATATCTCGAAACCGACCGTGCCTCCTTCGGGCAGGCCTTCGCCGGCCAATTGGATACGGGCTTCATGTACCTGATCGCTCGGAACCTCGATTATGCTCGAACCGTTGAGACGGTAGGGGACTTTCTTCTCTTGGAGCTTGGCTACGATAGCGCCTGCGTCTTCGGAGCTCAAATTCGAAAAAAGAACGGAATATGATGGTCTTGAGACCCAATAGAAGAGCGAACCCAGCGCAACGACAAATAAGATGATCGTCATCAAGATAATCATCTTCTGATTTATGTCCAGCTTATCCCAGCCTGTTTTGGCGTTTTCAAGCATTCCAGGGGGCGATGCCATGAGCTAATTCTCACCCACCTTAAACTTGCATTCTCATTACTTCCTGATACGCTTCCATTACTTTGTTCCTGAGTTGGATTGTCAGCTGCATTGCGACGCTTGCTTTTTCTACCGCGATCATTACTTCATGGACATCAAGCTCACCAGCGGCAAATTTCTCGACCGCCGTATCTGCGCTTTTCTGCAATTCAGATACTTTGTTGATAGTTTGATCGAAGACCTCGGTAAATGAGCCAAGGACTTTCCCTGATGGGCTTTCGATCTTAGCTGGTGAGATTGCCGCACCCTGTATCGGATTGAGCTTAATGGGAACTATTTCCATATCAGCCGACCTTCTTTACTATATCTCTAGCGATTTCATGGCCATACTTTTTGCTGCGTTCATCACAGTGACGTTGGCCTCATAGGCACGTGTCGCTGCAATCATGTTTACCATCTCTGTTACGATATTTACATTCGGCATTGCTACATATCCATTCGCGTCTGCGTCCGGGTGCTCGGGGTTGTACGTCAAGCGCGGAGCGCTACTATCTTTCAATATGGCCGCTACCTTGACTCCTTGTCCTGCGGAAGTGCTGCCTGCGCTCCCAAGTAATTGAGAAAAACTACCTCGACCCTGCGGCGCCATGACGATATCCCGCCTCCGGTATGGGCCGCCTTCGGCCGTCCTCGTCGTGTTTGCGTTGGCAATGTTGCTCGATATCGTGTCCAGCCATAAGCGATTTGCGCTAAGACCCGATGAGCTTATCCGCAGCGTCGAAAATATACTCATTTCTTACCTCCTTCCTTCATTGATGACATTTTTAAGACCGGTGAAACGGCTTGCGATCAGCTGTGCCATAGTATTGAATCGGATATTGTTTTCCGCCAAATTCGTCATCTCTTCATCGACATCAACGTTGTTACCATCCTCGCGCATTGATGTCGCGTTAAGCACGTCGACTCGCGCACCGACCCCTGCAAGCGACCTTCCTCCGGGTAAATGCCGCGCATCTGTCTGCTGCATTCGAGAATCATACTTTTTAGCCAACGCGCGCTTTAACTCCCCCTCAAAGAGGACGTCTCGCTTTTTATAGCCAGGTGTATTAATATTCGCGATGTTCTCCGAGATTACCTGCTGTCTAAGTGAAGTAGCATCCATACCTTTTTGCAGAGCAACGAACGTATCGCCCGAAAATAATTTCCCAATCAATTCTGGTCACCCCCAGCCGCTTCCAAGCTCTCAAAGACCTCTTCAAAATTGCTCCCCGACGCTATATACTTGTCGATAAGCGCCTTGGGGAAACGCCATTCCTTGCCTATTTTAAGGCCCGGCAATTTTTTCTCGCGCGCGAGCCTGCAAACCGTAATCTGGCTCATCTGCAGATATTCGGCAAGCTGTTTTGCGGTCATGATATCGGTGATACTCTTCTTCATCGCAATCCTCCGGCTTTGCCGTTGGTCTCACTGGCTAAGCACCAAATCCTTTATCCAGCAAGCAATGGCTTTCTATATATTAAGATAAAATCCGGTTGTTTATCAACTGATTAGCCAAATTATTATTTTTTAGAAGCTTATTTCATAAGATGCGGTTGTTTACGCTTTTTGTGTGCGAATCACAAGCCATTCTATCGTTTTCCATAAGATATAACATCTTTTTGATGTTTTCCTATCTCGCAGCTCTAGAACAATTATATGCGAGCGGCGAAGAAAACAATTTTCGGCTCAAGATCTGAGGAATCTTCGGGGAGGTTGATGTTGATTTGATTTGTGCGGAATACTTCTGTCATTCGGTATTCCTTGGCCCCTGTTACCAGCCCGGCCCTGTCAACCCTTTGTTCGCCTCGCGCCTCAGAATCTATATTTAAAGCTATTGCTTCCGACATCTTCGCTCCTTGTCAACGGTCTCGCGACCTAATGTTAACTTCGGCAAAGAGCAGAAGGCGCTTTAAGGTTTTTTAAGATTAATGGGCTTGCTTATATGTTCTGTCTAAGCTCGGCAATTAAGGGGGAGTTCGGATATTTGCCTGCGCCGGCGTCGAAGACCTCCACGGCGAGGCCTATCTCACCTTGTTTTATGAGGGTGCGCCCCAACAATACGAAGAGCCCAAGTTCTTCGACTCCTCTATGCAGCGCTTCAAAGAAAAAAGTCTTAGCCTCTTCGAAGAACTCATTGTCAAACGCAGTGCTACCAAGAATATAAAAAGACTCTCCATCAGCACTTCCGCTTTCGTACGCATGAATCAGCTCTTCGACAGCGATTTCGTTATAACCGGCATCATAATATATTTTCCCAAGAAAGAGACTGCTCTCGCCCGGCGACAGGCCTAGCTCGTCTAATAGGGCTACGGCTTTTTCAAAGACATCCAGATTCTTCAGCTCTAAGAGTTTCCCCATAAGGTCAGCGACAATTTGCAGGGCGCTATCTTTCTGGGCGTCATCCAGCGAAATCGAAAAAACCCGTCCTTTCGATAGAGAAGCTATCGATCGATAAATCGCGTGAACCAAAGCAAAATCTTCGATGCTTTTGATGAGGTCGATGGCCTCAATCGCTCGTTTGCTATCTCCGATGAGCATATAGCAGACTGACTTGTTTGCGCATGCCGCGGAGTAATGTCGGCTCGATATCGCGACCTTATCGAACTCAGCGATCGCCTCTTTGGAATACCCCAGATTGAACAAGCATTCCCCCTTAAGGAGCGCCGTTTGGGAGGGGGCAGATCCCCTTTCCGCTAGTTGTTCTACGTATATGAGGCTTATATCATAATAGCCGGTTTGACTAAATAAGAGCGATAAGGCAGAAAGCACGGCCTCGGATGTCAGGTCAACCTGCGACTCTAGAATTTGCCTGACATTTTCCGGCCCGTCTTTGCGCAATAGAAGCAGGCCTAAATCATATGCGGCCCGGCCATACCCGGCATTCAGCGCCAGAGCTTTTTCATAATAGCATAAAGACTTCGCCTCATTACCAAGCGCCAAACACGTTCGGGCGGCCATGTATGCTGCCATATGACTACCGACACCTGAATGACTGTAATAGAGACTTCTATGCGAACCCATCGTCAAGCAAGTTTCAAAACACGTTGTGGCCGATTCATAGTCCCGCTCCTCGAAATGGACCAGACCTTCCAGGTAGAATAGGTCCACGTATTCCGGATAAGCGTCTTGAGCGTCCCTGAGCAGCTTGAGTGCCTCCCGGTGCCGGCCCAGACTCTTAAGACACAGAGACATGTTACTCGCGAGCCTCGCGGCATTCTGAATATCCGAGCCCGAGAGATTCGCGAAAGCACGCTTGTAGCTCTCGAGCGCTCTCTTAAAATCACCCTGCGCTAAGTAATCGACCCCGACTTTGATTCGAAGACTGAAATCACCCGAGCCGTCATCTCGCTCGCCCATAAGAATCCTAAGGTCACGCTGCGCTTTGTTGGCGTTCGGCTTATTCAGGTAACCGAAATTGTTGATCCTGACCTCTGCGACACCCACACTTGGGTTATTATGCCGAGCGCTCGCTTTTAACTGCTCCCGGTCTGCGTCAGCGAAACGATACTCCGCTTTGTTCCGCCAGAGCCTGAAGGAAAGACTTGAAACGGCACCATCTTCCTCCCGCTCCCCGACGTAATATATCTCACCAAGATAGAATCCACTATGATCGATGTCTTGAATCAATTCAGCCAGCCTCGATACATCCTCTGCTATCAACTCTTCATCAGCGTCGAGAAAGAGCACCCAGTCGCAGGTAGCGTTCTCCAGGCAGATGTTGCCGGCTTCAGACCAACTATTGTTCCACGGGTGGAAAACGACCTTGGCGCCGTGACTTCGCGCGATTTCTACGGTCTGGTCGGATGAGCCTGTATCCACAACAATAATCTCGTTCGCTACGTCTTTGATACTCTCCAAACTCCGTGCAATATTGGTCTCGTCATTTCTGACTATCATGGCTACCGATAGTGACGCAAGTTCAATATGCTTATCCGGAAATCGCCAGGACTCCTGCATAAAACGTGTAGCAAAGACCTCTATCGGGTCGCTTTCTCCCAAATCATCTGCCGGGAAACCCGGGTCTGTGCTCGTGAAACCAAACGCTAAACCACAGTCGCTCTTTCTCTCGTCGTCTAGCTTTTTACCAGGCACAAGCCCACCCCCCCTCTATCGTCGACCCTAACCTTCTTGGCCACCATCATATAATGAGAGTATTGAATCTCGGCGGTCAGGCTTGCCGCCGCCACATTCAACGGTTTGATGCTCTTCATAAACGCACTCGCCTCATCGGAGTCGACGCGCCCATTGGTAATTCCCTCTACGGCTTCGATCTCGAATCCTGCCAATTTGAACATATAAACGATTTCTCGCAGGGTAAACGATTTGGGATGGGTCCCATCTAAGGTGCCGCTACCGCTATAGCGCCAACAACCCTTTAGGAAGTCCTTGATTACCGGTAAATACAGGGTGTTGGGAATGCAGGCTATGATCTTTCCGCTTGCCGTCAAGAAGTTACCCTGCTTTGACAACGCCCGCCAGGGCTCCTGCAAGTTCTCCAGCACCCCCCTGTAGATGATGCAATCAAAGAAATTACTCCTAAACGGAAGCTCCACTTCCTCGATATTGCCTATGATCACCTTGTCGAGGCGATCGATGGCCTTGTTCGCGACGACCTCGTTCTCTTCAACGCCGAAAATCTCCTTCACGCCTTTTGACCTCAAAATATCGCCAAGCAGTCCTTCGCCGCACCCAATTTCCAGAACCCTCTTTGCCTCGGCCGGCACGGTCCTCGCAAGAATCTCGTCGTCTCTTCGGGAATTAAACCTGTTCTTTTCGTAGAGATACGCCTGATCGTTGTTTACGGATGAGATGGCATCTTGAATCAATATCCCGTTATCCTTGTGTAACGCATGCTCTAGTATAAACTCTAGTCTGTTGACGTAAGTGTGCTCTTTTAAACATCGCTCTCGCGCGAGACGAGCCATTTCTTCTCTCTCATCAGAATGCTCTACGTAATGCGCGATTTTATCGGCTAACTCAACGGGCGATGTGAAGATGTCGACCTCTTTGCCGACCTCAAAGTATCTTTCAAGATTGGGTGATGCACTCTCGATCAGCTGGAAGCCGCCACTGGCCGCAATCTCGAACGTCTTGTGGTCCGGCGAAGAGCGCACGATATTGTATTCTTGCCCGTTGACTCGCAGCGTCAAATCGCGGTTGCCCTGCAGATTTAGATTTATCTTTGCATTCGAATAGTATCTTGCCCTATCCGCGGCGTATATCGCCCGGTTAGAAATCGACTTATTAAGCATATGTGCGGATTTTAGCGCGTCCCATCGCTCACCTATGATTCTCGTTCGAACATCGCTATCGACAAGAAAACCCGCTATCGCATCGATGATCTCGGCAGGGCCGCCCTCGCCCGACCCGATAGCGCACACGTCATACTCAAAATGGGAAACCGGCTGTTTCTTAAAGACGCCCGGGAATGCCGCTTGTGGCAAGTAAGATACATTCGCGCAACCGCAGTCGAGGTAAATTTCGACGAGGCTCGACTCGAATGTGAATACATAGTCGTAAATATACGCGTGTTTAAGTGTCTCGTCCGCCCCATTATCGTCCAGAACCCACAATACAACTGAGGCTCCCATTTTTTGCATCGACCGGACGGTCATCGGCGGCAGAAAACAGCCTTGGGTCGTCAGAACCAAATCGGGCTCAAAATCAGAGACGAGCTGCAGAAGCGGAGCGGCTGAATACTTATATAGTTGATTAGATGAATAGTCTATATCATATGCTTTTTTCGCATGATTAAATGCGTCGTCAAAGAATTTGATGTGGGCGGCAAAATCAAACAGCCTGTAATTGATATCCATATCTCGAAGGGTCAGGTCGATATACCTATCAAACGGCTTATCAGCCGAATCCAAGCCGGAGTTAACGAATACAACCTTCACCTGCAACCCCTTCTTCAACCACTTCTAGACAAAGACTTTAATTACTGCTGCGATCATAAGAATACCAAACTATACTATATCCATGTTATCAAAAATCTATAACAGAAGCGACGCATTGTAAAGTTACCGCGCGGGTTTGACGGCTATCGACCGACTAGACGACCCACGCTACGTTAGCTCTTGAGTAACAAAGGCCGTACTGTCTATTTGAAGAAGCCTTCCAAGAAAAACGTAACCACCTTAGAAAATCCTAAGGTGGCTCGAGGGTATGCTTGATTTTTAAGAAACTTATCGAATCTCTCTCCATGCGGTTCTTAGTTCTTTTAACAGCGATTCGATTTGCTGTATCTTTACAACATCATTCGTGATGTTGGCAATCGCTAGTTCTTTTTGCATGTACAAATAGAGGCTCTGCAGGTTTTCCGCAATTTCCCCGCTAACCTCATGGTCGAGAGAGGCGAGGAGTTCCTCGACAATCGCCATCGCCCTTGTTATATACTGCGTTTTTTGAGAGACGTTATTATCGTTCATGTAGAATTGCGCTTTGTTAAGAAACCCTATGGCTCCATCATAGAGAAGAATGATAAGATCAAGCGGTGTTGTCGATGTATTAACCATAGCATGTGTATATGCGTTTTGCGCGTAAGCTGTATTTGGTAACATTATCTACTGCCTCCGATACTCTTCATTTGAGCTTGCAGCTGCGTTATATAGTTGCCCTGACCCTGAAGCTGAGCTAACTGTTGGTCAAGATTTTCGAATTTCTTTCTGAGCAACTTCTCTTTTTTGCTCAGCCTTGACTCCATGTCCAATCCTCGACTGGTGATTGTCTTGATAGTCTGCCTGTATCCACTTTGTTTGTCGGGAATAACGGTCTTGATATAACTATCTAGTGTCGTCTCCAAGCCGGTTGCCGTTTCGTTTAGCATACTGGTAACGCTATTCGAATCCGACGACAGTTTGCCGTCGAATTTCGCAGAATCAAAGCTCATCACACCCAGTTTATCAGTCGAGACACCTAGGTCCACCAGGGAAAGTCCGCCGTACGTATTAGCGGTAAGGCCCCTAACACCAGCATATATCAAACTGACGGTGCTATCGCTTCTCAATAGACCCTTTCCTGTGGCACTACCGCGAAGGTTTTTTATGGTGGCAACAAGGCTGTTGTATGTCATTACGAACGAGTTTATCTTAGCCTTTACGGCATCCGTGTCTGTCGAGACATCCAGGGTAAGTGTGCTGCCGGCTGAATCCTTCTTAAGGCTCATCGTAACACCAGTGATGACATCGTTTATAGTATTCGCTGATTTTATGATGGTTAGCCCGTTGATAACAAGGGAAGCATCCCTGGCCGCCCAGGACTGCGTCATGTTAATGACACCAGCGATAGGATTTCCGTCTACGTCATAGCTTGTGGGATTAAAAGCAAGCTTTGAAAGCCCGGTCATATCCGTCTCGCCGGCCTCTTCAAATGTGCCATTATTGTCCTCGTCAACCCGTATGACTATCCTGTTGGAAGCACCGGTGCTGGTTGAAGAAAGCACCAGCCTATAGCCCGTCCCGTCATTTAATATGGACGCCTTGACTCCGGCATTAGCATTATTTATCGCATCCTTTACGCCGGTTAACGTGTTGTTTGTGGAGTCGATGGTTATTGTGACCGGAGCCGAACTGCCGATTTGTATCTGTAGTTTTTGCGAGGTAACCACGGATAGGTCGGCTACTTCGCCCGTCTCGGCGGTAAACGTTGTGGAATGAACGCTCTGGGCGCTCGCAATATTGTTGACCTTGATGTTGTAAGTAGCGGACGCAGCATTGGTGGCGACAGATGCGCTAAAGACATTATTATCTGCCGATACCGCTTTCATGCTTATGAGGTTGCTGCCTTTAAGAGCGCCAAGAGAGCTTTTAAAACCTGAAAGAGACGAGAGCAATGAGCCTAAGCCGCTTATTTTCGCCTGGTAATCGGCCTCTTTTGTCTGTAGCTTTACGAGCGGCTGGCGCTCGACCCCCATGAGCCCTTTGATCATGCTTTCAACGTCTAAGCCTGAGTAAATCCCCGAAGTCGCTAAACCCATGATATGCTACGCCTCTCTGTCAACTAGATGTTCGATGGTTTCCTGGATGTGCTCTGCCGCCGCG
>JAUXNY010000032.1 GCA_030682615.1 Candidatus Aquicultor sp.
AACTTCGACGACCACTACGACGAGCTGCTCACTCGCGGCTTGCCGTAGCAGTAGTACCCGTGCCTCAGGGCGCACCGCCAACCCTCCGACGGGCGGGTCGGCATTAGTAGTAAATGTCATGTAGGGTTCGGATGAACGTGAGCGGACGCCACGAGCGGACGTATCCGCAAGGCTCCCCGATACGGGAGCGAAGAGATGGACGTAGCGCGGCACGTGAATCCGTATAGAAAGATTAAAACGATTGCGCGCAATATAAGGGCTCGCTTGGCCAGCGGGCCCTTATCGTTTTCTGCAAAACCCTCCCCTATGTTATAATAGCTAAAGCTTCAAATCGCCATGACGATATTTTCGTAAGAGGGCTTTTAGGTTCCGTCAAACCAATTGGGGGTAGCAAGCCATGAGCAATAACGACACCATAAACATCGCAATAATTGGCGCTGGCAATGAAGGTTTCTATCTCGTATCCGCACTTAGCGAGTGCCAAGCCGCGAACATCGTAGCCTTCTGTGGGCGAGGCGGCGACCCGCTCAACACCGCGCTCGTATCCGAGCTAAACATCCCCGTCTTCGAAAAACTTGAGGAGCTGCCATCTATCGGCGATGTCGATATCATAATCGACGCAGGCGATAACGACGCAGCCCTGCCGGTTGGGCTGGAATCGCTCGGTGGCATCGAGATTCTACGGGGTCGAGGCGCTGACATCCTACGTACCTTGGCCAAGAAAAGTCGGGGCCACCATGAGAGCATGGGCAGCATCTTCGCGTCGGCGATCGAGCTTGCCGCGAAAAAAGAGAGCAAGAGCATCTATCGCGCCATCGTTGAGGGCGCGGTTGAGCTTACCGGGTGCGCGACAGGGAGCCTCCTCATTTTCGACGAGCGAAACGAGGTTTGCCGTCTCGCGGACGCCGTAGGCTACGCCAAAAACCTCGAAGACTATACAAGCTGGGAGATCGAGCCGGGCGGGATAACCGAGCTCCTGCTCGACAAAGAAAGCCCGTTATATATCGCAGACGCCACCCAAGAGCCGCTCTTCGACAATCCCGTCATGAACGAGGGGACGATGTCGGTCATCGCCACCGCGCTTCGCGAGGGCGAGACGGTTATCGGTCTCCTGTTCGTCGGTGATTTTGTAAACCGCGCGTTTTCGGATAGTGAACTCCGGGTGTTCTACACATACGCCGCGCAAGCCGCGATGGCCCTGCAGAAAGCACTTCTGCTTGAGAAAAACGAGGAGCTGACGACGACCGATGCGCTCACCGGGCTCAACAACAGCCGACACTTCTTTGAGCTACTCGACTCGGAGATCAGACGTGCGAAGCGCTACGGGGGCTACTTCTCCGTTCTCATGATGGACGTGGACAACCTCGCGCTCATCAACGATGCCCTGGGACACACTAAGGGCGATTGGGCCATCAAGCAGGTTGCCGAGATAATCAATTCCTGCTCACGCCTGACCGACTACAAGGCCCGCTATGGGGGTGACGAGTTTGCGCTCGTCTTGCCGAGCACCAGCTGCCAACAGGCTTCGGTCCTTGCAAACCGTATCAGAAGACAGGTTAACGATGTCTTTGTCTCGGGCGACCAAGACGAGATGCGCCTCTCGATAAGTGTGGGTATCGCGGAATTCCCCTGTCTGGGAACTGACGCCGACAGCCTGGTAGCCGCTGTAAACACGGCGCTGACGGTGTGCAAGCAGCGGGGTCGCAACCTCGTCTGCTGTTACGAAGATTCGGGTGAGCCGGCAAGCATGCCCTAGCGCCCCTCGGTGCGCTCTAAGACACCCGGCTGCATCTTCTCAATTAGCTTTAGGTACTTCGTGACTTGCTCGCTGTCATCGAGCCGCCGCGCTTCCGCGAGCAAGACATAATATGCCCGAACATCCTCTTGCCCCTCGGCGACCATCTCGCGCGCTTTTGCGAGCGCCTTCTCGTTGTCGCCTTTTAATACGGCGACCTCTAATAGCTTACTATCTATAAAGTTAAGCTGCGGCCAAAGCTTCTCGGTCATCTCAAAGTAATCCTGGGCTCTAGCCAACGATAACGGATTCTCCTTGAAGCGGTAGCTGAGAAGACTTGCCTCTCCCGCATAGTATGTCAACTCAAAGTCACGCTCGTTAAACGCAAGCCCCTGCTCGGCGATGAGCACTGCGCGTTGAGCGAAGACGTCGTTGCCGGCGTAAACGGCGTAATCCAGATAGAACTCAGAAGCTATCTTCGAGTAAGCCGTCTGGTAGGGGTAGAGCCTCAGGGCGCTCTCGATATCGGGGGCCGCCATCTCGGGAGCGACCATCTCGAAGGACTCCCAGGCCGCTTGCTGGCCTTTGTAAATACGCAGGTCGGCCACGACAGGCAAGAACGACGCCAAAGCGAGCGCCGCACACACGGCGCCGACAGCGTAGGCACTCGCAGGCGACCTGAGCCATGCCGGCAGCTTGACTTTCGTCGCCCGGCTTTGACCGGACAGGTTCATGGCAACGGCCAAAAGCATCCAGATGAGAGGCGTCATAAAGACCGCCGGAATCCCGGTTTGCGCCTGAGCGAAATAACCGGTGAGCGCGGCAAAGAGAGCGGCGGCATAAGGTGTTGCGCGCCTGCCGCAATATAAGCTCAGTGCAACCGCTATTATCATCCACAAGAAGAACAGCAGTCCGGGCAAGCCGGAGTCGACTGCTGTTTGCAGAAAATCGTTATGCGTACGGTCTGTGACCGCGCTCGGTGCGATTTTCGAGTGCCGCTCGGTCTTAAACAGCGGAAACCAGTAGCCCATTTGCTCTAAGCCGAAACCGGTCAGCGGCCGGTCGGCGACCATAGAGAGCGATGCTTTCCAAATCTCGATACGCGTAGAGACTGAACCCTCCGAGAAGGCGAAGGTGGAAACAAAGCGCTTCTCGAGATTGTCTGTTGGGAGAAGAGCGAAGAGCGCGATTGAGACGATCAAGACGCCCACGATAATATATATTCCGCGTATGCGTCTGCCCTGCTCGGCGCGGTCCCGTCGCTTTTTTTTCGCGTGTGCCGTAGAGGGCGGTCGCCCAAGCACGAAGAGTGCGACCATGCTTGCGCCCAAGCCGACCCAGGCACCCCTGGACTCGGTCAGAAGAATATTAGCGAAGAGTGCGGGCATCAACAACCACGCAAGCGTGCGCCAGTTCGGCTGAGAGCTATTCCTGCCCAGGCCAAACAAGAGCGGCAGCATGACTACCAGATAGGTGCCGAGTAAAATAGGGTTGCCCAGGCTTGATTGAACCCTTCTCTCAAAGAGGAGCACTCCCGGGAAATCATAGCCTGCGGCCTGCGCAAATCCGTAGAGCACGACCGGAATCAAGCCGACGGCAAGAATCTTAAGAAGCCACTCGAGACTCTTCTCGTCGCGAATGGTCTGAGCGGCAATAAAATAGACGACCGCAAACGAAAACAACGCGGGAAGGCCTTCATAGCGCTTGTATTTGCCTACCAGGCCCAAGAGCGGCTGGTCGGAGATTAAAAGTGAAATGGTGACCGCCGCTAAATAAAGAAGGACTATGGTGTCGAGCGGCGAGCGATAGACGGTGAACCTCTGTGCGGCCACCGCGTATCGAAAATAGAGAAAGAGCAGGAGCAGGGTTGCGACTGAGAGAAAGGTCGCCTTGGGCAGAGCGTACACATCCGCCATAAGCGGGTACATGATGAGCTGCAAAAGCATCAACGATGCCGCGAGAACCGCGACGAGCGGCGCGAACGTATTCTCTTCCTTTGTTCTTGGCTTCTTACCCATTAATCCCGCTGTCGCTCGAACATAATACCGGCAAAAACAAAGAGAGCACCTCGCCGAGTTGATGTGCGCACTCGCCTCGCGTGTGGCCGGCCCTCGGCTATAAACCGTGCTTCCTCTGCTAGCTTAAGTATAAGCATTCCGCAGACCCAAATCAAAAACAACAGACAGAGAGCCGCATCGCAGTTCTAAAATTGTTTTACAAAGTAGTTGACATGACGACGGATTATATATTATTATTGAGATACATTCTCAATGGAGCGTGTTATGAAGCCTGAAACGCAGCAGTTTATGAAGTTTATAGAGACAAAGGGGCTGCTCTTTACCACCGAGCGTAAATCGGTAGCTGAGGAGGTCTTCTCGACCCACGACCACCTCGACGCCGAAGAAGTGCTCAAGAAGCTGAAGAGCACCGGGAGCAAAGCATCCCGCGCAACGGTCTATCGCACGCTCGACCTCCTTGTCGAGAGCGGCCTGGTGGAAAAGATAGACCTCGGCGAGGGGCGCTCCGCATACGAGCACACGGCGGGTCACCCCCACCACGATCATCTCGTCTGCACGGTCTGCGGCGAGGTGCGGGAGTTCGAGGAACCGCTCATCGAGCAGCTTCAAGAGTGGGCGTGTGAAAAAGCGGGCTTCAGGGCAATCGGGCACAGCCTGAACATTTATGGTTGGTGCGCCAAATGTAAGCTTTCCGTTAAAGCATAGAGAAATTTTTTTGATGAAAGATTGAGATGGAGTCACAATCTCAGATAGACGAGGAGAGCACTATGTGCCTGGATCAAATTAGAA
Organism: Candidatus Aquicultor sp.; assembly: GCA_030682615.1. Classification (GTDB taxonomy): domain Bacteria; phylum Actinomycetota; class Aquicultoria; order Aquicultorales; family Aquicultoraceae; genus Aquicultor. The sequence continues at coordinate 4,543 of JAUXNY010000032.1, forward strand.
CCGGCGAAGAGGTAATAATCAAAGAAATCCCTGACACGATGGCGAAGACGCAGTTCATCCGATTTGGAATCGGCGAAGGCAGCAGCGTCATATGTCACACCAAAATCCCTTTCGGCCCGGTGGTTTTAAGAAAGAACCGTCAAGAGATCGCGATTGGCCGCGAATTGGCCAAAACAATCACGGTCGAAAGGAGCACGCATGTCCGAGGAAAAAACGCCTAAGAAAGAACTGGGCGTCGTCAAAACTACTCATGGGGGCCACTCGCATACCGGCTCCCTGGCTATAAATCTGCCCGAGGGCTGCAAGAAAATAGTACTCGCGGGAAACCCTAATGTCGGCAAATCGGTCTTTTTCAATTACTTCTCGGGTTTGTACGTCGATGTCTCGAACTATCCGGGTACGACAATCGAAATATCGCAGGCACGCTACGGCGACGACGCCATTGTCGACACCCCGGGAATCTACGGGGTCTCCTCCTTCAACGACGAGGAGATCGTCGCCCGCGATATAATCTTAAGCGCCGACATGGTCGTAAATGTCGTCGACGCGGTCCACATCGAGCGCGACCTGTTCTTGACGCTGCAGCTGATCGATATGGGCCTGCCGATGGTGGTCGCCCTCAATTTTATGGACGAAGTCGAGGAGCAGGACATCGAGATAGATGTCGACCTCCTCTCGGACCTCCTGGGCGTGCCCGTCGTTCCGACGGTAGCCGTAAAGAAGCGGGGTCTGGCCGAGGTCACAGCCACGCTAGATGACGCGCGAGAAGGCAACCAGGACCCCTTCCTCCACAAAAAACTACACGAGATGCTATCGCGCGTCGGCTCGCAGCCCGAGGCGCTGATGGTCCTCGAAGGCGATGAGCATGTCGCCGCGCGTCACGGAATAAAACCCGCCGCCGACCGTGAAGTGATTTACGTCAGGCGCCGCGAGCGGGTCAACGATATTGTCGGCCACGTCGTAAAAGAGAAGGCGCTCGTCGAGACGGTGCGGCAAAAGATGGGTCTGCTCGTCATGAACCCGCTTACCGGTGTGCCATTCCTCGTCCTGGTCCTATATGGGCTATATCAACTGGTCGCGGTATTTATCGCGCAAACTGTCGTAGGCGTCACGGAAGAGGCCCTCATGCAGGGCTACTGGGAACCGTTTATCCGCGGCATCATCGAGCCGATTGTAAGCGAGAGTACGCCGTTGGGCGAGATTCTCATCGGCGAGTTCGGTGTGCTGACCATGACCGCCACCTACCTTTTAGGACTGCTCTTGCCGCTGGTGCTCGGTTTTTACCTGGCCCTGGCCCTGATGGAGGACTCGGGATACCTGCCGAGACTGGCAACCCTGGTCGACCGTGCGCTAAACGCAATAGGCTTAAATGGCCGCGCCGTCGTCCCCTTGATCTTGGGTTTCGGCTGCGTGACCATGGCAACGATTACGACACGGCTTCTGGGAACCGAGCGCGAGAAGACTATCGCTACCGCGATATTGCAGTGGGCGATTCCCTGCTCGGCGCAGCTCGGCGTCATCACCGTTCTTCTAGCGGCAATCGGCGGGTTTTACATCCTGCTATACATAGGAATCATCTTTTTGACCTTGGCTATTATCGGCACGGTCCTGGCGAGGGTGCTGCCGGGCAAATCGTCTCCGCTCCTCATCGACCTGCCGCCGTTGCGCCTGCCGCGACCGGACAACGTGGCGCGAAAGGCCGCGACCCGCACCTACTACTTCATGAAGGAAGCGATTCCGTGGTTCGCCATCGGTGCGCTGATAATCTCGGTAATGAAAATCACCAACGCGCTGACCGCCTGGCAGAACGCATGGGCGCCGCTCACGACCGGCTGGCTGAAGCTCCCCAAAGAGGCGTCGACCGCCTTTGTCATGGGCCTCGTCAGACGGGACTTCGGCGCGGCGGGGCTCTTTGAGATGAGCCTGGCGCCAATGGAAACGCTCGTCGCGCTGGTAACGATAACGCTATTTGTGCCCTGCATCGCCTCGCTGATGATCCTTTTCAAAGAACGGGGCTGGAAGCAAGGGATTCCGATTTGGTTGGGCAGCTGGGTGCTCGCCTTCGGCATAGGCGGCATACTCGCCCAGATATTGCTGTAATGCTCCGGTTGGTCGGGGCGAAAACATCCATTGAAAGGTGGCGATAGAATGAAGTGCGCTAGCAAGAAACCCGAGCCGAAGGTCTGCAAGACGTGCGGCTTTAAGACAGAGGATTTGCTGATACTGGTATGCCCGCGCTGCATGAACCCGCTCCCGGGTCACGCCACGTGTAGCGGCGGCTGCGGGAGCTGCTCGACCGGGAAATAACTGCTTCCATCTCAGTCGTTGCTCGCCGCTTTTTCCGTGACCGCAGCCGGGCCGGGCTTGAGTTCTACAAGCCACCCCTTGATTCCCGAGGCATCGGGATTAAGCTTCAGTGCTTCTTTGTAGAACTGCCTGGCCTCTGCTTTCCTGCCCAGGGCCTCGAGAGCGACCGCTCGTGCTACCATTGAACGAACATCGTTATTTTTGAACGAGTCAACAAAGTCGGCCGTCTCAAGTACCGCCCGGTAGTCCCCTTTAAGGATATAGAGTTCGAGCAGATCCTCGTTTATGCTCAGCATCAGCGGCGTTAATTCATGCGCCTTCAGCAGGCTTTCGGTTGCTTTCTCGATGTCCGCTTCTTCTCTTGTAAACTCGGCTATGGCTAAATATGCAGTTCCCCGCGAAATACGCAGCTCAGAGGCGTTTGGCGCATACTTAAGTGCGTGCTCGATAATTTCGGCGGCTTCGCGCGCATAGCGGACGTCTTCAAGCTCCGCTCCAAATGTCAGATAGATTCTAGCCAGGTTAGCCTCGTAGTAGGGCTGCGTTACCAGGTATTTACCAGCCTGTCGTGCGTGCTCTAAGGCCCCGTTGCTCAAACTCTTATTGGCCTCCTCCGAGGCGATTAGGTATCGCGCTTCTGCGCCTAAGGGAAAAAGGATTGCGGCCAAACCGAATACAGCTAGTGCGCTCACCGCCAACACCTGAGACTTTCCACCAGAAAGCCTCATCTTGACTTCACGCTGTGGGCCGTTGGAGACGAGTCCAACGATAGAGCCCATGACAAACCAGACAAAGACCTCCTGGTCCACCGTGGCGATGCCCGTCAACCCCTGTACGAAAAAGCCGAGCAAAGAACCGAGGAGGCCGGCGACCACATAATCATCGGGATGCTTCTTCAGATGCCTCGTGCCCTTGAGTATCACATATAAAAAAAGCCAGAGATTGGCGAAGAGCAACGGGATTCCGCCATCGAGGCCCATCTGCAGAAATATGTTGTGCGCCCGGCCGTGGAGGGTGTTCTCCAGGCCGGCGAGTCTTTCGGTCATATAGAGGTTGAACCAGTCCTTGGTCTGGTCTAAGCCAAAACCAAAAAGCGGCTTATCCCCGATCATAAGTAGCGAGGTTTTCCAAATCTCGATACGGCTTGCGAGTGAGCTCGATGAACCTGCCGCGTCTACGATGCCGCCGATATCGGTGCCGGCCAGCACGGAGACTATGCCGACTCCTGCCAAGAAGGCACCGGCGAGAAGGAATGTCCACAGCACGACCGCCCTCATCGGCTTCTGCCCACTGCGCGCCCAAAAATATATAACGGCGGCGAACCCGGCGGCTACGCCCATCCAGGCGCCCCTCGAAAGCGAAGTAAAGAGCATCGCCAGGCCGAACAATAACAGTGCGACAGCTACCCCTCGCGTCCGAATAACCGACGAGGTCTTCTCTGAAAACATTACCGCTTTAGCCAGAAGAATCGGCAGCGTTAAAGCAAGAAACGCGCCGAAAAAAACCGGGTTTCCGAGGGTAGAGCTGACCCGAACCCCGTGCGTCCCTTTCATACTTAGAACATCGAGCCCCAGAATCTCAAGTAGGCCATAGCTGGTTATAATAAAAACCACGGGGACAAAGAGCGTCTCGAAGCGCTCGATAAAAACACGCTTAGGTGCCGCATATGTTAGGGCAAACCAGAAGACGACGGCGTAAGATATAAGGCCGGGCAGGCTGTTGTAGCGGTTAAAGCGCCCGGTTATGCTGGCAAGCGGTGTTGCCGACATCGCGACTGAGACGACGGCGACCAACAAGAGCACGGCGACGGGCACTAGCACCGGGCTTGAAGGGACCTCGATATAGCCCTCGGCCAACCATCGGCGAGCCTGAAAATATAAGAGAAATAGGGTGCCGATATATAATGCTGAGAGCTTGGGCAATCCGAAGAAGTCATAGTTTAGCGGAAAAAACGCCAGCGCGACGATGAACGGCGCGGCAATAGTTCCCCAGCTAATGATTTCATCGAGTTCCGCGATAAACTGCTTCTTGCCGACCGAGGCCTTCATGCTTAAACGTCCTCCTGAAAGAGCCGCTCTCTTGTAGCGAGAGCCCCAGGCTTAGCCGGGGGCTCGTATCTTAGCTATATTGAAGCAAGCCGACGATTACGGCCTTCTCTGCCTTAGTCTCGCTACTCGCTCCTGAACGGGTGGATGGGTGCTGAACAGTGCCGCCATACTCCGCCCCGACAGGGGGTTGACGATAAACATGTGCGACGTCGCCGGGTTTACCTGCATAGGAATAGCCTGGGAGCCTCGCTCGAGTTTGAGCAACGCGTTGACGAGCCCATCGGGCCGCCCGGCAATCTTAGCCCCGGCAGCGTCGGCGCCATACTCCCGCGAACGAGATATCGCCATCTGAACGACCATCGCCGCCAACGGCATAACGATAATCGTGACCAGCAGCCCGACGATACCGAGCGGATTGTCATCATCATCGCCCCCGCCAAAAATAAGACTCCACTGGGCGATGTTCGCGATAGCGCTGATGGCGCCGGCCATCATGGCGGCCATCGAGCCGACCAGGATGTCCCGGTTCTTGATATGGGCAAGCTCGTGCGCGAGTACGCCCTCGACCTCATCGCGCGAGAGCAGGCTCATCAGGCCATCTGTTACCGCTACGACCGCTTTGTCTTGGTTGCGACCAGTCGCAAAAGCGTTCGGCTGCGGCGACGGCGTCTTGTACAGACGCGGCATCGGCATGCCGGCCCGTAGCGAGAGGTTGCGCATTATCGAGTATAGCTCGGGTGCCTCGGCCTCGGTGACCGGTTGGGAGCGCGTCATCTTGATAGCCATCTTATCGCTCCACCAATAGCTGGAAAAGTTCATCGCTATCGCAAAGACAAGCATAATCAGCATCAGCGAGTTTCCGCCGATAAACTTTCCGGTTGTGACGAGAAGAACCGTGAGCGCTCCCATAAGGAGCCAGGTTCTAAAGTTGTTCATCTATCTACCTCCAATTTAGTATATATATCAATTCTACACTGCTACGAGGCCGCCCGCAATGATGCCGGCATGGCGCAAAAAGTTGTTGTAGGGTTGTGAGCAGCGGGGCTTTGCGCTATAGTGAAAAGGTTCTTCATATTTGGAGGTCAAATGAAAGTTGGAATCATCGGCCTATCCAGGGCCGGCAAGACTACGGTGTTCAATGCGATAACGGGCTCGACGGCGCAGACCGGTTCCTTCGGGGCTAAAAAGGCGAACCTTGCCGTAATTAAGGTGCCGGACGAGCGCGTAACACACCTAAGCAGCGTCTATAAACCGAAAAAAACCACCTTCGCCGAAATCGCTTTTGTCGATGTTCCGGGCGGCGACGAGGGCTCACAGGCAGCGCTCGGCGGCACCCAGACAATCGACCTCATCAAAGGCGTCGACACCCTCGCTATCGTAGTGCGCGCCTTCAACGACAGCTCATACGCTACCGAGGTCGCCGACCCGCTCGCCGAATTCGAACAAGTCCTCGGTGAGCTTGTCGTGCTCGACCTCATCGTTCTTGAAAAGAAGCTCGAACGGCTCGACAAAGAGCGGGTCAAGGGCACCGAATACGAGCTGTTCAAGCGCGCTAAGGAATGGCTGGAGGAAGAGCGGCCGCTGCGCACGATAGAACTGGACGAAGCTGAAAAGAAACTGCTGTCGGGTTTTCAATTCCTGAGCATGAAACCCGTTTTAGTCCTCGCCAATACGGGCGAGACCGAAAGCGCGGAGCTCGGGGCGCTAGCAGCGGCGTGCGCCGGCCAAGGAGTGCCGCTGGTCGATTTTTGCGGTGCCATCGAAATGGAAATCGCGGGAATGGACGAGGGCGAGCAGGCTGAGTTCTTGGAAGGCCTGGGGATAGCCGAGTCCGCCAAGAACAAATTCATTCGCGAAGCTTACGCTCTATCGAGCCTAATATCCTTTTTGACCGTCGGCGAAGACGAGGTCAGAGCATGGACGGCAAAGAAAGGCTCCCTCGCTCCACAAGCAGGGGGAAAAATCCACTCCGACATCGAGCGCGGGTTCATCCGCGCGGAGGTCGTATCCTTCGACGACTTTGTCGAGCACGGGGGCATCCCCAAGGCCAAAGAGGCCGGCAAAGCGCGCCTGGAGGGCAAAGACTACGTGGTAAAAGACGGCGATATCATCAATTTCCGCTTTAACGTATAATATGGAAGGATGAGTTATTTGGCGGACTGGATGGTCGTAATCATCGTTGTGGTGGTGTACATTGTCTTTAATAAGTGGGTCTTTCCGATGATAAGCGTTCCGACGTGAATGGGCTCCCCCCAGCAGAAGGATTGTGAATCCACTGATGTCGAGGGTGTGCGGTGTGCGCACGAAGAGCCAAAAATAGACTCGCACTAGAGAAAGCCGCGCGGATGCGATCTTTTCCGCGCTTAATCCCTAGGGACTAATATCGTATATTGCGCTTAAAAGAATCGTCGCCATAAACAATGACGTAAATGCACTAAAACTCAGTCTCAGCTGCCACGATACGCTCCGAACTTCTTTTTTGCTGAGCCTAAAGGCGAACAGAGTGCATATAGTAAGAATAATCCAAAGAACGAGAAACATGATTCCGTTAGATGCCATCGATATCTAAACCCCCTACCAGCGACAGACGTCTTTAATTCCAGGCTTAACGCGCATAATCCATGATGATTATTATAACTATAAGCATGCATGATGTAAAGGAGAAAAGTAGCTATAATTGTTTATTTTATTAAGTGTCTGCATCTATAACAAACGACCGTTAGCTATTATAACTATCTTGTTAGCTTCAACACGGTGCATGAATGCCTATTTCACAGCACCATAGACAATATTCCCTTGACAAATTATATATAATAATATAACAATGTTATTATATAAACCATGAACGCTTCGTCGTCCTTTAGGGGGAGGCAGATGGGCATGAAGTCTACAGGAAACAGGACTGAACTGTTAAAGATAATTGCGAATTCTTTACGGGTTGAAATATTAGAGCAACTCGAAGAGGGCGTAAAATGCGTAAGTGATTTCGAGGAATCTATTAATGCAAGCCAGCCCAACATATCACAGCACCTGGCACTTCTTAGAAGGTATGGTCTCATCGATTACTACAACGATGGAAGACTACGCTGCTATTTTCTCGTAGATCCGGTAGTGCCGGATATTTTAAAAATTCTAAGAAAACAGTATAGCGGCAACCTGCCGGCTCCGGCTTGCTGTCCTGTCACTAAGAAAGGAACATATCCAGGGATAAGGAGGCGTTAATGAAAATAGGGATTATTATTAGCTCAAATGATCCGGAGACCGTATGGAATGCATTTCGCTACGGAGAGCATGTTATTAAGGCGGGCGATAGCGTAAAGGTTTTTTTAACCGGCCCGGGTGTTGAAGCAGAGAACTTAAGTACTGAACAGTTTCCGGTTACTGAGATGATGAGAAATCTGGAGGCCTTAGGTGGAGAAATCCTCTGTTGCGGCACGTGCGCTAAGAAGATACGGGGGCTAGAACCCCAAGCTTGCCCTATCGGTGGGCTAAAAGATATGCATCAAATGGTTAAAGAAAGCGACCGGGTCGTAACTTTCTAGTCAAAAGATTAATTGTGGCCCGAGTCTTATTTTTTGAATGGAGGCGTTATGACTGAGACAGGTCTGCTTATAACATTATTTTTAATAGGACTTGTTGGTGCATTTTTCTCGGGTCTATTAGGCCTGGGCGGTGCTATCATCCTGGTGCCGCTTCTATTATATCTACCTCCGTTGATTGGCGTTGGCGCCCTTACCATGAAGGAAGTATCCGGTATTACGATTATCGTTGTTTTTGCCTCGGCACTTACGGGTGTTCTTACACACAATAAGAATCGCCTTGTTTCGAGAAGCTTGGTTCTTGTCATGGGAGTCACCGCTGCTTTCACAGCACTTTTAGGCTCGATTTACTCGAAGCAAACCTCAAGCGAGACACTCCTAATTATCTTTGCGTTCATGGCTGCTTTTGCCGCTATCATCATGTGGTTGCCTAAGAAAGAGGTCGGTGAAGGCGTCGCTCCCGAGGATGTAACGTATAATAAGATTGGAGCGTTTCTTATCTCTGTTGTCATAGGCTTTATCGGCGGCATGGTCGGTGCGCCCGGTGCTTATATCTTTACACCCCTTATGATTTACTTTCTTGGCATTCCAACCAAAATCGCCATTGGAAGCACTTTGGGAATAGCTTTTGCCGCGTCGATTTTTGGGGCCATCGGAAAACTTACGACAGGGCAAGTTCCTTATTTGCTAACGCTAGCCGTAGTAATAGGGGCGGTGCCGGGAGCGAGAATAGGCGCAAAATTTACAAAAAAAGTACCTGCCGCTTCGCTTAAAAAGGCGCTGGGTGTTGTTATAGCCTTTGCCGCAATCCGTATGTGGCTAGACGTGTTACACAAGCTTAATTACCTTTAGTAAAGTTTTATGGTTTCAATTTCAACTTAACCGGCTTAGGTAATGCTGATGCTTGACACAACGCATAACTTATTATATCGTTATATCATAATATAACGATATAATGGATGATAATTAATATGGTAAGCATAGAACGACTAGTCGAGGTTTTTAAAGTCCTCGGCGATACAACCAGGCTAAAGATAGTAAAGCTCCTTAGCGAGCAAGAGCTTCGCGTCGGCGAGATCGTCGAAATACTAGGCCTTGCCCAATCCTCGGTATCCCAGCATTTAGCGAGATTAAGAAGCGCAAAGTTGGTTACTGAAAGACGAGAGGGCCAGGTGGTCTATTATGCGCTTAATTGGGAAAACTTCTTGGCTTTCGAACAATCATGTAAGCGCTTCATGGAGAGTGAGTTGGCGTCAATCGAGACAATGGAACATGAGTGCCGGCTATTGCGAGCTATTGTTGGCGATAGAAAGGGGGGCGATGAAAGGAGGTTGTGCGCTAGTAAGTAATTTTTTTTATCTTTTAAATATCGGCTTATTATAATATGTGCATATTAAGATATGCCGATATGCCCTCGATGAGAACGCTCGGATCTTTAAGGAGGCTCTATGATTAACGCACTCTACTCGCACAGACAATTTATCTTAAGCATCGCATTCGTAATGCTTCTTATCGGTGGCTGGTTTTATCCACCACTCGGCTACTTCATGGTGTTTTGTATGTTTGCCGCGATAGCGATTGGAGCCGTAAAGGGGCGCAAGTGGTGCGATTGGTATTGCCCAAGGGGAAGCTTTTATGATGCCTTTCTTAAGCGGTTTAGTCGAAATGTAACTGTCCCCGCGTTATTCCGTCACCCACTATTTAGGGCGGGTTGGCTGGCTCTACTCATGTATATGGTGATCTCGAAATTAATACCAGTCTGGGGCAATCTCTACTTAATGGGAAAACCTTTCGTTCTTATCCTCACTGTAACCACGGGAGTAGGCTTATTATTCGGCGCAATTTATCAATATCGCGCATGGTGCATGTTTTGTCCTATGGGAACAATGGCAAACCTACTTGGCCGTGGTAAGCAGCAAATTTCAATCAATGGGGATATATGCACCGATTGCGAAACTTGCGCAGAGGTTTGCCGCATGCAAATTAAGCCTTTCGGGTATAAAGAAGCGGGTCTAGTAAGCCATGGCGATTGCTTAAAATGTCAGCAATGCATAGAGAGTTGCCCGACAGGTGCGCTGTCGGACACTTTTATTTAAAAGCCTGTTATTCGAACAAGGAGGTATTTAAAATGAATCAGCAGCCAAAGGTGGTTAAGCAAGTCTCAATAATGTGTTTTCATGACGAACTCTGTCAAGTGTTTAACGCCATGATGACAGCATTGAGCCTCTTAAGATCTGGTTCAAAGGTTACCATATTTTTTGGTTCAAGGGGTATAAATGCAGTGCACAAAGATAAAATCGATAGCCTCACATGTCTACCCGACCAACCAAAGGAGATAAGCGATGCTGTCATGAAAAGGATGGAGGCGATGGATTTGCCTGACGCGAGCCTGCTTCTCGAGACACTTTATTTTGAAGGGGCGACCATCCTTGCCTGTCCGCTTAATCTACCAGTATTCGGTATGAGCGAGGCTGATTTAGTGCAGGGCGTAAAGGTTGCGGATCCATCTACCTATTACAAAGACGTTGTAATGCAAGCGGACATGAATCTAACTTTTTAAGGAGCACCTTTTTGTGTTTAGATTTTAAAGAGATTGGTAAGCAAAAAGAATCGATGCAACCTCAAAACCAAAAGGAGAATTGGTTATGGCACGGATAAATAACGTCGACGTTGACAAGGTCAAGGAGTTTGGTGAGCAAATCAAGGGCGATCCCTCTAAGGCAAAAAGAACACAGGTAATCGAAGGGGAATGGCTTCTAGGAGATGGTGGGTCGCAATTTCAATCAACCGTTAATTTCGAAGGAGGCCAAGCCACATTCGAAGTAGACAACCCTACTTTTATGGGTGGTGGTGGCAGTCTGCCCGGCCCCATGCACTACTGCTTCTCTGGTCTTGCTTCTTGCTACATCGGCACCTTTGCAACAATGGCCTCAATGCTCGGCATTAAGCTCGAAAAGCTTGCGGTTCGCGTGGAGGCAGATATCAACTTTTCCCGGGTTTTCGGGATTAGCGATCAACCCATTATGGAAGAGGTAAGAGTGATTCTTAAAGTTGTGAGTGATTCGCCTGAAGAAAAAATTAGGGAAGCTGAGGAGTTAGCCCTTGAGAGGTGTCCCGTGGTCTTTACACTTAGAAATCCCATTAAGCTTGTACCGAGTCTGGAGATACATGAGGAATCTTAATGCTCAAAGGGCGTCAGCCTCTTTGTCTCCAGGCTAAATAGATTCTAGTGTCTGGGGCGCCTTGCCGGGCACACAATAGAATACGCGGGGTCGGATAAGACCCCGCGTATGGTTGCTTTCAATGGTCTCCAGATAAGACTACTCGGCGTTAACGAGGGCGCGCGCGTTAACCAGACCGGCTCCCCGCTCATAAGCAGTAGCGCCCGAAAGCGGTGTCGCCGTCTGTTGCAAAAGGCTGGCCATCTGAGCCGGCGTAAGTCCGGGCGCTACCTGCAGTTTGAGCGCGATTGCGCCGGCCACATGCGGTGCGGCCATGCTGGTGCCGCTCATGTTCGCGTATGCCCCGCCCTTATAGGTGGAGTAGATGTTGCTTCCCGGCGCGGCAACGAGCACTTCGGGCCCGCGGCTGCTCCAGCTCGTCACGTTGTTATTTAAGTCGGTCGCCGAGACCGCTATCACTTCCGGGAGTGCCGCCGGGTAGTCTACGGCTGCGCCATCGTTGCCGGCGGCGGCGACCATTATCAGTCCGGCGGCGTTTGCCGCCTGAACCGCGCTATGTAGTGTCTCGTTATAGTAATTCGAGCCCAGGCTCATGTTGGCGACCTGTATTCCGTTATCGACACACCACCCGAGACCCGCGATGATGTCAGAAGTCCAACCCATGCCGTTTCTATCCAATGCCTTGACCGCATAGAGACTGGCGGCGTTTCCGGCACCGACAACGCCGATGGTGTTGTCTAGCGCCGCGACGATGCCCGCGACGTGCGTACCGTGGCCGTTGTCGTCATTGGCATTCTTTTTGGCGTTGACCAGGTTGATGCCATCCTTGATATTGGCGGCTAAGTCGGGATGGGACAGGTCGATGCCGGTGTCGATGATAGCGACTTTGACGCCGCTTGCGGTCGATGTCGTCCACGCTCGGTCGGCGTTGATTCTAACGATGCCCCACGGGAGATCCTCCGGTGGCTGCACGACGCTAGGTTTGCCCGACGCGCTTACCAATGTATCGTTCTCGACCCGGAGCACGCCCGGCCTGCTGGCGAGCGCCGCTTCGGCCTGCGGTGGGACCATCACTACCATCCCATT
>JAUXNY010000034.1 GCA_030682615.1 Candidatus Aquicultor sp.
AGCCGTGAGCGGTGTCGGCAGCGCTCTTCTTGGCATAAAAACGGGGATACCATTGCCGACCATGATAGACGCACACGCCGAAGCGAACCGCTCAGCGAAAAACCGTGTATCATAGCCGATGACTATACCTTTTTCGCCAAGGCCCTCGCCCTTGATGTAATCGGCGATAGCTTGGGCTACGATTCTCACATTGGACAAGATGAACGTGTCGTTCATTATCGCGCGCCAACCGTCGGTTCCGAACTTGATTACGGATTCCGCCATATCCACCCCTTTAAATGACTTAACTAATGACTACTCTCCGACCTCGATTACCTCTCTAACGAAATCAGCGAAGTTCTCCACTTCATGGTCCGCGTCTTTCTGGGTATCGCCCTCCGCATAGATGCGAACCACCGGCTCATCAGGGTCGGGCAAGACCAGTGCCCAGCTCGTACTGTTGTATATCTTTACGCCGTCTATCATCTCCGCCTCATGGCCCTTGGCTTTCTCGAGCAACCTTCTCATGACCAGCCCCTTCTTGTCCCACGGGCAGAAGGTGTTTGTATGGGCGAGGTGATACGACGGCATGCTGGCGACTATTTCGGAGAGCGGTCTCTCCGCCGCCGCTAAATATTCCATGAGTTTGAAGAAGCTCACGATGCCATCAAATGCCGGCAGGAACCGGGTGAAAATATAGCCCCCGCTCTGCGCCCCGACAAACATAACGTTGGTGTCGAGCGCCGCTTCCATCATCGCGCGCGAGCTGACTTTTGTTCGGATGACCCCTCGGCCGTAGCGTTTAGCGATATCCTCTACAACCGACGAGACGTTTAGCGGAACCGCGATTTTGCCGATGCTTTGCTCGTAGTTGCAGGTAAGATAGACGAAGAGGTGAAGCGCATCGTCGAGCGAGACCATGCGACCCCTATCGTCGATGACGGTGACTTTCTCGCCACCGCTGTCTATCATAATCCCGAAATCCGCCTTGAATGTGTCGACAAGCCTCGATATCTGCTGAGTGGCCGCGTTTAACTGGTCGGGCGAGATTGTGGTGCGCCGCTCGCTCGTATAGGCGTTCAGGCCGACCACATCACAATTGAGCTTCTCCAAAAGGTGAGGCATGATAATCGCGGTGCTGCCGAAGGCGTAGTCGACGACTACCTTAAAGCGCCGCCCCTGTATTTTTTCGATGTCCACGCTCTTTAGAACCGCGTCCCTGTATGCTTCTATCGAGCGCTGCGGGAACTCCGTCTCGCCTATCTGATTATAGAACACGCGTCTGAAGTCCTGGCGGTAGAAATATTTTTCGATATCCCGCTGCAATCCCTCTTTAATATCGAGACCGTTCGTGTCGAAGAAGTGTATTTCGAGTGATTGCTGGTCAAACGGTGATGTCCGGATATGGATACCGCCGACCTCTTGCCCGGTCTGTATAAGAAAACGGTTTACCGAGGCCGACGTGATACGCAGGTCGTTCGTGGTGATGCCGGTCGAGTTTAGACCCGCTATCATGGCTCTTTTTATCATGCGGGACGCGCGGCTCGCATCCTGGCTCACCACCACCCGCGCATCACGCTTGAGCGTGGTGCCATAGGCCATCGCGAGCTTCATCGCCAGGTCGACCGTTATGTCGACGTTTATCAGCCCGCTCACGCCTTTCGCCCCGAAGAGCGTTCTCATGCCGCGCGATTCCCAGATAAGGTTGCTGTTTACGACCGCCCCGGCATCGACTTTCTTGTACGGGTATATTTTTACATCGTGGTTGATTACCGAGTTCTCGCCGAGGACCGAGTCATCACCAACGACCACTCCCTGCTCTATCCTGACACCGCTCTTGATGTCACAGCTCTTGCCGATGACCGCGCCGTGAATATGGCAGTGCTGCCCAAGATAAGCGTTATCCCAAATAATGCTCCGGTGGGTATGAGCCTTGCTCATCATGAGCACGTTGTTGCCGATTACCGAGTATTCGCTGAGCTCGGCTCCGGCTTCGATTTTGGCGTTTTGCCCGATGACGACCGGGCCCGAGATGTCGACTGAAAGGTCGACATCGGCTCCATCGCCAATCCATACGTTGTCGCGCATCCGTATGCCCGGTGGCTGTAGGTTGGATTTAAGGTCGAGAATGTCTTTGTGCGCCTGCACATACTGCTCGAAGTTGCCGATGTCGCACCAGTAGCCATCCATTATGCAGCCATAGAGCGGCGCTCCTTGTTCGAGCAACATCGGGAAGAGGTCTTTACTAAAATCAAACTTCTCGCCTTTTGGAACGTGCTTGAATATCTCCGGCTCCAGCACATAAATACCGGTGTTTACGGTATCGCTGAAGACCTGGCCCCAGGTAGGCTTCTCTAAAAACCTGTCTATCTGTCCAGACTCCTCGGTCATCACGACGCCGAACTCGAGCGGATTCTCGACCCGCTTGAGAGCGATAGTGACCATGGCGCCTTTTCGTTTGTGAAAATCCATGAGGTATGTGAGGTCAAAATCGGTTAGCGCGTCGCCGCTTATTACCATAAACGTCTCGTTAAGGAAATCTTCCGCTTCTTTTACGCTACCCGCCGTGCCCATCGGGTATTCCTCGATAGAGTAGTTGAGGTTGATACCGTGAACGGAGCCATCCCCGAAATAGCTTTTAATGAGCTGCGGGAGAAACTGCAGCGTGGCAACGACGTCGGTTGCTCCGTGATTTCGCAATAATTCCAAGATATAATCCATGCAAGGTCTGTTCACTATCGGCACCATGGGCTTGGGCTGATTACTCGTCAGTGGTCTGAGCCTCGTCCCTTCGCCGCCTGCCATGACTACGGCCTTCATGTCAATCCCCCCAATAGTTTTGCTCTTAATCTTCGTAATGTTAAATCTAATTTGCCACTTCTCAGCTGCGCATTAAGGGTCCCCCGGCAACCTCCTTGGCGATTCCTGCTCGATCTTATGCTTGCAGATATTCCATGACCCAGACCTCTGTCTCAGCAGGCAACTCGTCCGCCGATAGCTCGATGGTGACGCCCTGTTCTCGCACTACCGTCATAGATTCCAAAAATGGCCCAACCGGGCCGATGTTGATCGTGGAGAGTTCTGTTTTATAGTGCATGGGTACTGCAATCTTAGGCTTTAACTCTCGCACGATTTCGGCTGCTTGCGCATGGTCTATGGTAAATGTCCCACCGACCGGTATCAGAAGAACATCGACATCGCCCAGAGCGTCTCGCTGCTCCCGAGTCATAGATTGCCCATAATCTCCCATGTGCGCGATGACAAGGCCGTCGACGTAGAACTTGAATATTATATTTCGTCCTCGTTTGTCTCCGCTTACTTCGTCATGGAACGAGTCGATTCCTTCTATAGTTGTGCTTCCAATCACAATTTTCCCGCCGGCTTCGACGACCTGCGGGGAGCCTCCGACCGCTCCGACATTGTCGTGGTCGTAGTGGTGATGGCTGATTGTGACTATGTCAGCCTCGACATACGGGAGTACGTACCCTGTTTTCTCACTGTACGGGTCGGTGACTATAACCATGCCTGCGGACGTCTCAATTTTGAAAGAGGCGTGCCCGAGCCAGCTTATTTTGACTCTCCCGAGCAAAGTCAGTTCCCCCTTATCGTTGTTATTAAGCCGCGAATGCCCTTCGACCAATCGCCAAGAAGGCTAATTGGCTTGCTTGCTTCTAAGCGTAGATATTCCCATTTTCAGGTAAATGTAACCGGAGATTACGGAGAGGACCGCCCCCGTATAAAGAGCGAGCAGTCCGGCGAACTGGATTAGTAGCATGTTCAACTCGACATCGGCCAGGAGAATGAAGAATGCGGACATCAAGAAACCGGTCGCCGTTTTACCCAGCATGGATACGCGCAGCTTTACATCGTAGCGGGAAAGCACCATCCAACCCAAAGACATCAACGCGTCGCGGCCGACGATGACGATGACCAGCCAAATAGGAATAATGGCCTGGAATTTCAGATAGACCGCGACCGCCGCTACGGCCACGAATATCCGGTCTATGGTGGGGTCGGCCAACTTGCCGAATTCCGTTTCCTGGTTTAGTTTTCGCGCAAAATAGCCGTCGAAACAATCGGTCAGCGCCGCCAATCCGAACGCCAGCGGGGCTAGCCATCGCGCTTCAAAATCCCCGGCAAAAAGCGCATACAAAAATATCGGGATAAACAATAATCTCGAAAATGTCAGAGCGTTGGGTATGTTTATTAGCATAAATCACCCGATCTATCGATTGCCGTCACCGGGTTCTCCGAGACCGGCCCTAGCGCCCAACCGTTGAGCTACTCGACTGCACCGACCGCTTGGCCTTCGGCTTTGATTTTTATGTCTGCGAGCATCTGCTTCATGTTTTCCCGCAATTTCTTAGAGAGTAGCGGGTGCAGCAGAGGAGCCAGCATCGGTATTCCGAACTCGAACAAGATACTAAATGTTATCTTGGTCTCATCGCTCGCTTCGTCGAGCTGCCAATAGCCTTGGAACATCTTAAGATCGCCTTTTACCTGCTCGAAGTCTATCCGGTTTTCTTCAGGTTTTATCAAATCCTTCTCGACCCATTTGATGACGCGTCCGTCTATCTCGTTTATCCATTCCGAGACCGTATAGCCCTCGCCTCGCTCCAGTATGGTGACTTTCTTTACGTCCGCCATCATATCGGGGTACTTCTCGAAATCTGAGATTATGGGGAAGAGCTCTGTTGCGCTCATTCGTACATTGATGGTCTCTTCTATCAACGGCATATCGTACCCTCCTAAGGTCTACGTGAGAAGTGATTTATTTATCTCGGCTGAGTGCGCGAACGCTTCCAGGAAGAAGTCTATTTGGTCATAACCGATAATCAACGGCGGTTGAAGCCTTATGACCTTCGGGTTGTTGAGCATGTGAAGCGCGAGTATCCCTCGGTCTTGAAGAGTATATATCGTGCCCCCGACAAAACCCTCATCCGCAAACTCTACACCGATGGTCAAGCCTTTTCCGCGGATATCCACCATCATGTCCGGATATTTCGCTTGAATATCTTTAAGTTTCGACATCAAGTACTCGCCTTTTTGGGCGGCCTGCGCGGGCAGGTCTTCCTCGATTATCGCGTCGATTGCAGCTAACGCGGCTGCGCAGGCCAATGGGTTGCCGCCGAAGGTCGACGAATGGATGAGCGGATTCTCCTCGAACGGAGCGAATACCTCGGGTGTCGCTATGAAGGCGCCGATAGGCATCACACCACCGCCGAGCGCTTTGGCGAGCGTCATGATATCCGGCGCGATATCTTCGTGGTCGCACCCGAACATCTTGCCGGTCCTTCCAAGGCCGGTCTGAATCTCGTCCAGGATAAGCAGGATGCCCTTGTCGTCGCATAAACGCCGCACGTCTCTCAAATACCCGTCGGGTGGGCAGATGACGCCGCCCTCGCCCTGTATGGGCTCGAGGATGACCGCGGCGGTCTCAGCGGTGACAGCCGCCTCCATCGCGGATATGTCGCCGAACGGGACATGTAGGAAATCCGGTACGAGGGGCTCAAAGACTTCTTTGTATTGCGGTCGCCCGCTCGCGCTGAGCGAACCCATCGATTTTCCGTGAAAACCGTTTTGCGTCGCTATTATCTGTGTTTTGCCGGTCGCCATGCGGGCGAGCTTGAGCGCGCCCTCGACCGCCTCGGTACCGCTGTTGCATAGAAACGAGTAGGTCAGATTGCCGGGAGTGATTTTTGCCAGCTTCTCGCAGAGGTCGGCCAGGGGTTTGTTGAGCATGGTGCGCACGCTGGTCTGCGGTATTAACTTAAGCTGGTCTTCTACGGCCTTTATGACCTTGGGGTGGGCAAAACCCAGGTTGTAAACAGCGTGCCCACTGAGGAAGTCCAGATACCTCTTCCCGCGCGCGTCATACATGTAGACCCCTTCGGTCTTTACCTCAAGGGTAGTCCCGAGAAACCTCATCAACCGGGCAAACCCGGGGTTGACGTATTTATCATATTTCTCAAGGGTCTCCTCGATGAGTTCCTCGGCGTTCTCCAGTGCTATATTCTCTTCGGTTCGCACTATGCGCATCTCCTCCTAGGGTGATAAAGGTCTTTCTCCGCACGATTTGTCCTACTCTATTATAAACATAACGCGCGACTTTTTTAATGTTGTTTTTGAGAGCGGTTATCCAGCGTGAGTCGCTTGTGACTATCGAGCATGGTATCCGATATTTTTAAAGGCCGGCATACGGCAAAAAGCCCGCTTCATCTCTGAAGCGGGCTTTATTCTTCGTATCAATCGCGTTATGCGATTAGCGATAGCAGGGCTCGCTGAGCGCTACTACAGAAACCAGTGCTATACCATATCGATATAGTTGCACGGGCACTCTTCGGCGCACTTCTTGCAGCCGACGCATGTCTCGAGTTTGAACACGTAGTGCTCACCCTTGGGCAACTTGCCGACCGCATTGTAGGAGCAGAAATTGTAGCAATTCCCGCAGTCGAAGCACATGCCGCAACTGAGGCACCTTTTCGACTCTTCGACAACACTCTCGTTGCTGTAGGTAGCGACTACCTCGTCGAAGTTGCCCTTGCGGGCATCGACGGAGATGTGCGACTTCTCAACACGAGGCAGCGCCTCGTAATAGTTCATCGCCATATCGGTGCTTTTGACTACCGGCCCAGGGTATACCTTCGGAAGCTCCTCGCCCTTGATGTAGGCGTCTATCGCTTCCGCGGTTTTCCTGCCAAGACCGATAGCTTCGGTAACGGTTCCAAGCTTGTTGGTGACGTCGCCGCCGGCATACGTGCCCGGCTCAGTCGTCTCGCCAAGCTCATTGACGCTTATCCAGCCATTGTCTTCGAATTTCTCAAGACCGCCGAAATTCGGACCCTGCCCTATGGCCGGGATAATCGTATCGGCTTCGATAACGAATTCCGAGCCGTCAATCGGAACCGGCCTGCGGCGACCGCTCGCGTCAGGCTCGCCAAGCTCCATCTTGATACACTTCAAGCCGGTTACTTTGTCGCCGTTGCGGACGACCTCGACCGGTGCCGCGAGAAACTCAATATGAATTCCCTCGCCCTCGGTATCATCGATTTCCTCTGGACTCGCGGGCATCTCGTCTCTGGTTCTGCGGTAGACGATTTGCGGTGTCGAACCTGTTCTCCAGGCTACGCGCGCCGCGTCGACCGCGCTGTTGCCGCCGCCGATGATTAGAACTTTCTCGCCGACATCGACTGTCTCGCCGGCGTTGACCCTGTTGAGATATTCAACAGCGTTCAGAACGCCGGGACCAGCCTCTCCCGGGATACCGATATTCCAGCCATCATGCGCGCCAATCGCCATATAGACGGCCGCATAGTCCTTCTTGACGTCATCGATTGAGATATCCGTCCCTATCCTGGTGCCGTATTTGATATCGACTCCCAGGTCCGCGATTTTCTTCACTTCGGCGTCGAGAATGTCCTCCGGGAGCCTGTAGCTCGGGATACCGTAGCGGAGCATGCCGCCCGATTTGTCGAACGCTTCGAAAATCGTTACGGGATAGCCGCGGCGTGCCAGCTGGAACGCGCACGACAGACCGGCGGGACCGGAACCTACGATTGCCACCTTCTCCGAGCGCACCTCATCCGTGAGCTTCTCGTGAGCGAGGTTGTTGTTAATACCGTAATCCCCGATAAACCTCTCGACCTGGTTAATCGATACGGCTTCGTCTTTCGCTTTTCTGTTACAGTCAGTTTCGCAAAAATGCGGGCATACCCTTCCTATAACCGACGGTAAGGGGTTCGTCTCCGTCAGAAGCCTGTAGGCTTGTTCCCACGACTCATCAAATGTCCGGCCGTAGCTTTCGGATTGAGCAATAAGCGTCAAAAACCCTCTTATATCGTTATTGCTGGGGCAGGCATTTTTGCAAGGCGGAGTCTTTTTGGTGTAGCGCGGCCTTAAATGCGACCCCTCGCCGCCGCGGGAATAACCGGCTGCACCAATCTCTCGCGTTCTTAACTTAAGTACAACTGCCATACCGTTCTCCTTTGAAATCCTGGCTTTCATGCATCCTTTTCCGGCGATTCATACGCTGCGCTCTGCAGCGACACGCAACGCCGGATCGTTATGCGCTTGGGCCTAAGTAATGTCCTATGATTACTCGTTCGCGGACCCTTCTGTGTGCGGCAGCTCAATCGAGCTTCCGCCGAAATAACCATAAACACACCGGCCGGAGTCAATAAGCAGCCTTATTGCTGCTTTCGTATCGTCCTTGGAGATTTTGTCTCCATACTTTGCGATTACCGCTTTTGTCAGATCTTTCGCTTTCAGTTTCTTCTGTCCTGCGCTATCGGAGACGACCTGAAACATGTCATCGGCCAATTGCTCGATAGGGACTTCCCCAGCCATGTTGCAACCTCCTAATACCTGTTATGCATCGACCTTCTATAAGTCGTGCCGGCATACCTGAAGTCATCGAGATGGTATTTTGTAAACTCAATACCTGTCAAATCGAAGAACTTCGGCCAGCCTATCCTGTTTATCCACTCGCCAACGCGCTCGTAAGGCTTAGCGTTCTTTGCGTACACCTCAACGATGTTCTTGACCGCCTCTGTTACCTCGGGCCATCTCGGTGGATTGTTCGGTATGAACGGAATCGCCAACTTCGTAAACATCGGCTCCGTCCTGGCGTTAGAGATCTTGCCGCCTACCCATATCGAAACACCGTCGTTGAGCGGGTCTGCCATAGGCATAGCCGGGCACACCGTAAAGCAGTTACCACAATACATACACTTGTCCTCGTCGACCTTGACGGTCGTCTTGCCCTCTATCGAAGTAGGCCGGATGGCGTTGTTCGGGCACGAAGCAACGGTCGTCGGAATCTCGCAGAGATTCGGCAGTGTGCTGTGGTCGATTCTCGGTGGTGTCCTGTGGAGACCGAGGATCGCGATGTCCGAAGCGTGTACCGCGCCGCACATGTTCAAGCAACATGCAACGGCTATTCTCAGCTTATGCGGCAGCTTCATCTCGACGAAATACTCGTAAAGCTCGTCCATGACGACTTTGACGAGTCCCGATGCGTCGGTCGCGGCTGAATGGCAGTGTACCCATCCCTGCGTGTGAACGACGTTCGATATAGAGTTGTTGAGACCGCCGACCGGAACGCCGTTGTCCGACAACTCTTTTATCAGGGGGTCGATATTGTCTTTGTTGCCAAGCAAGAACTCGACGTTATTCCTACTCGTGAATCTCAGATAGCCGTCAGCATACTTGGTCGCTAAACCAGTCATCAGCCTTATGAAATTCGTGCTGATAAGTCTCGGTGATGCTGCTCTTACCGTGTAGATAGAGCCCGTTTCACCGACGTGTACCAATACGCCCGCCCGCAATGTATCATGATATTTCCACTTGCCGTAATTCTCTTTAATTATCGGATGCAAGAACTTATCATAATGCGGTGGGCCTATGTCAGTCCTTCTCTCTGTCGTGGCCATGAAGTATTACCTCCTGCATACTCGCAATTACTTAGGCTTTCCCGGCTTTGGTAGCCCACCATTTGCCGGAAACATATAGCCTCTTCCTATTCTGTCTCTTCCTCAAAGTACTCTTCATAGAAGATGTACGGATTGTCTCTCGGCTGCGTGATTTGCTGAGGCATTGGCTCAACGCCGATTCCCTCGAGGAACGTCTTAAGAGTGACCCTCTCAATAAACTCGCCGATTCTCTCCCTGTTCATACCATGCTCATCCCAGAACTCCCAGATTCTCTCGAGGAGGTCGTGGACTTCTTCGAAGCCGTTCTCCTCGTCGATTTCGATGAAGGGAACGATGAGCGTTGCGAAGAGCGCGCCATCTACGATAGGAGCTTTACCGCCAAGCGCGATAGCCGCGCCGCGCTCTTTGCCCGGGCTCAGAGCTTTAGGCAGTACATTGATGCAGTGTACGCATTTTACGCAGTCACTGTCATCGATCTTTAGCTCCTTGCCTTCGAGAGTAATGCACTTGGTCGGGCATTTCTCTATGACATATTCCTGGATGTTGAAGCCCGCATCGACATATTCGGCTATAGCACTCTGGTCGATTTGGATATCGTCTTTCCAGATGCCGATGATTGCCATATCCGACCTGGCCATCGCCGCGGTACAGTCGTTCGGGCAACCCGACATTTTGATTTTGTACTTGTAATTAAACATCGGCCTGTGGAGCTCATCCTGATATTTGTGAGTGATGTTGTAGGTGAGCGCCAGTGTGTCGTAGCATGCGTTCTCACAACGAGCGGGCCCGATGCAGCAGCTCGGTGTTCTAAGGTCGGAACCTGAACCACCCAAGTCCCAGTCCTTGGCCGTCAAAGCTCTAAAGATGGGCTCCAGCTCTTTTGTCGTGGTACCAAGAAGCACCATGTCCCCTGTTGAGCCGTGCATGTTGGTCAAACCTGAGCCGTGCTCATCCCAAATATCCATGATCTCGTTTAACGCTTCCGAGGTGTAGAACCACCCTGATGGCTGGTTTACCCTGACGGTATGGAAGTGTGATACCCCCGGAAACTGATCCGGGATCGCGGAATACCTACCGATAACACCTCCGCCGTACCCCATTATGCCTACTAAGCCTCCGTGCTTCCAATAGCCCTGCTTGTCACGGTAAGACTTCTCAAGCTGACCCAAAAGGTCTCTGACCATTGGTCTGTCGGCCATGCTCTTCAAGTCCGTTATGAAACTTGGCCATGGCCCTTTTTCCAGCTCATCTAAGAGTGGAGTTTTCAGCTCGTCTGACATTACTTAGCCTCCTTTTCTGTTTAACGCGATTGTAAGCAAAGCTAACGTTTGAGCTTTGCACGCGATTTATCCTGCTGCACCTACGTGCTTAGTGCGCTTCGTCTTAAAGATAATATCTCCGGGCATCGCCTGGGGACTGAAAGTAATTAAGCCCATAACAAATTTCTTTACAGAGATAATGTCCGCTCTGACGAAATACTTAAAGAAGAATCTTGTGTGCTTAATCAATACGATTACTAGGGTTAGATGGAAGATGTAGCCGGCTAGCCAAATTATCTTGTTGCTGTTAAACAAGCTTTTGAAAAGCCCCACCTCTTGAGCCATTCTGTAGATAACACCGGTGGGTCCTACAGGCGCAGGAGTGAGTGGTATCTTCAAAGGGGCAGGCGTAGTCGCGTATTTCCATACCCTAGCCATGAAACCGACTAGAAATATGGCTATCGCTAAATAGCCGACGGTTGTAAAAACCAATGTTAAACCGCTCATATTTAATCCCTTTTCTGATAAGCTTTCGCTCTCGGACTGACGTTAGAGGTTTCCCGCTCTTAGGGAATACCCTGGAACGTATTCCTAGCAAGAACATGTATGATGCGATTACTACTAATTATCAGATACATCCCATCAGGGTTTCGATCGTTCTCATTTGTACTGGAGTACGATTTCTGTTCAAAGCTAAAAGCGGCCTCGTCCAGCTTCGAATTCAGATTACGTTCTAACAGAGACCGACCGAAATATTAAAAATATGTCAGGTCGGTCCTCTGTAATCCTCTTCAATAAACGAATTGGAGTCTTGTGCTTACACGCAGCCAGTTGGCTTCGGGAGCCCGGCGATCTTACAGGCCTGCAATGCTGGGCCTGCCGGATAGAGCTGGTACAGGTATGCGTTGCTACCTTTTTCCGGACCAAACATCTTTTTCATTTCTTTGATTAAGATTTTGATCATCGGAGCGATTTTGTACTCGCTGTAGTAATCTCTCAAGAAGTTGACGACTTCCCAGTGTGCATCGGTCATCTCGACACCTTCTTGCTGAGCGATGTAGTTGGCCACGTCCTTATTCCATTCTTCGAGGTTCATGAGGTAGCCGTCATCATCCGTCTCATAAGACTTTCCATTTAACTCAAAACTCATATGTATACCTCCTTATTAAGATTTCCTGATGCTTGATTTAAGAGCGGTCTCTATAATTGTCTAAAGAGAAAAAGAGTACGTACCAAATGTTACGATGAGCTTATCAATTACGATTCCTTTTGTCAAGTGTATAGCGAATAAATTTTTTAAGTAATTACGGTTGCTTGTCCAGGCTGATTTCGTTGCGTTTGACATGCTCCACAAAGCCTCTCGCCCAAGCAGAAGAGCCCGAACTGTGCAGGTGAGCATAGGATGCGAATACGTTTTTGTATATAATCCCGTCATGCTTGCCGTCCAAACCTTTTCCACGCGTGAGGTTATACCCAAACTCAGCGTTTTTTAAATCAAGGACTTCAGAATAGTGGAATTCGTGTGCGCGCATCTTGGCTCCCGGCTCGAACCAACCGCCGGCTCCGGTCGCTTCCATTATCATGTAACCGTGCCCTCTAGGCTTTTCGTGCATGAGGATATCGCACGGGAGCGCGCCGACCATCTCTCTGGATGTCCCGTCCCACGACATCTTGCGGGACAGGTACATAAGGCCGCCGCACTCGGCATATACCGGCATGCCGCGCCCTACCGCCTCGCGTATTGTCATGCGCAAAGCCGCGTTCTTCTCGAGTTCTTCCATGAATACTTCCGGGAAGCCGCCGCCGATGTAGAGAGCGTCCACCTTGGGTAGGCTCTCGTCATGAAGCGGGCTGAATGGAATAAGCTCGGCCCCCTCCGCTGCTAGGGCTTCGAGGTTTTCCGGATAATAGAAGGTAAACGCCTCATCCTGGGCTATCCCGATTCGCACCTGTGCGGGTAACGCCGAGATTTCCGGCAGCTCGACCTCGGGCAAATCCGGGGCCGCGCGCGCAATCGCGACGACCTTATCGAGGTCGACATACTCCTTGACCATAGTGCCGATCGATTCTATCGTCGACATGGCCTGTGCATCCTCTTTGGCCGGCTTCAAGCCCAGATGGCGCTGGATTATACCTATCTCGGGTGAGCGCGGAATCGCACCGATGACCTCGACGTCGGTATAGGTCGAGATAGCCGCGCGCAGCTTCGACTCGTGACGAGCTCCGGCGACTTTGTTCAGAATTACACCGGATATCAAAACGCCTGGTTCAAAGTTTAAAAATCCTTGGAGCAGCGGGGCGATGCTTCGCGTCATATTGCTCGCATCTATTATCAGGATTATTGGCGATTTAATGATGCGCGCCACATCGGCGGTGCTGCCTTTGCCGTCGACCTCCATGCCGTCGTAGAGGCCCATATTGCCTTCGACGATGCTGATGTCGGCGTCCGCCCCCGCCCTCTGCAGAGACTCTCTTATCTTGTCTTCGCCCATCATGAAAAGGTCGAGATTTCGGCAAGTACGACCGGTAGCCGCGCTCAGCCACATCGGGTCGATAAAGTCCGGGCCTTTTTTGAAGGGTTGTACTTTATAGCCGGCGTCGGTCAACGCCTTGCAAAGACCGATGCTCAGCGTGGTCTTGCCGGAGCTCCTATGGGGTGCCGATATTGTAACACGCGGTAAATTCAACACAACCTCCGAAACATGTCTTGTTCGCGTCAATCTCGATACATTGTCAATAACCTATCGTATTATCTATTTTACATAGATGGGTGCGAATATCCAGGGGCGCTTAATAGGATTTGAGTAAAGACGCGGAAACGATGTTCTCGATGTCATGGCAGCAGGAGATTTCGGCGCTGCTCGTTTGCGATAGCTTTTGGCGAATTGAGTCTTAACGAGCGGCAGATAGCACAACATCCACTATTCTGTGTTTTAATAGATGAAACGCGCGGCCAAAGAATTTATTAGCCCTGCT
>JAUXNY010000039.1 GCA_030682615.1 Candidatus Aquicultor sp.
CAAATGTCGGTCTTAATATTTGAATAGGGCCGGGTAGCTCAGTTGGTAGAGCAGGGGACTGAAAATCCCCGTGTCGGCGGTTCAAGTCCGTCCCCGGCCACCAGTAAAGCCCTTAGTGATTTATTTAACGGGGGCTTTTTATTTTTCTAGCCCCAGAACACTACGGTCACCGCAAGGTCGTGTGCCGGCTCACCCCGGTAATCCCGACTAAACGCCAAATCGAGTTCTTGCAGCTCGTCCTCGGATGTCGATTCCAATCCTTTTATCGATTTTGTAGTAATCTAGCAGGTAAATTCTATTTCAGTTGTCTAAGATTACGCCGATGCAAATATATAATAAAAGAGGAGGCAACATGCCGGACAGCCGAGAGGGAGAAGCAGGCATTAACAAGCCGAGCGCCCAGAGCGACATTGAGCGCGGAGACGAAAAAGAAGAAACTCGAGCGCCCGGAGATAAATGCCGCGCTCTAATAAATAATGCCAATATTGCCATACTGCTTATTGATAGTCGGGGTAATTTGCTGGAAGCAAACAAAAAGGCCGAAGAGCTTACCGGTTATACCCAGGAAGAGCTTTTAAACCTCAACACCTCTCAGCAGCACCAGGAGAAAGAACTCGCAATAATCATCGCATCTATAAAAGATGAATCGCGGAAGAATCCGTCTTTCTCATATAGCACATTGCTACCCAGGAAAGATGGAACGACGATTCCTGTAGAGATACGGGGCAGTCTAACTACATACGCAGATGAAGAAATATGCCTGTCGATGATTACCGATATCACAGAGCAGCAGAAGACCGAACAAGCGCTGCGAGCCTCTAGGGATTGGGCGGAGCATATTTTTAGACTCGTGCCCAGCGCGATTTTCACAGTAGACCCAAAGGGCAATATCACGAGCTTTAACAAGCAGGCCGAGGATATCACCGGTTACAGTGCCGAGCAGGTTATAGGCAAGAACTGCACTGTCTTTGCCATGCCGCCGTGCTCGACGAAATGCGGCTTGTTCCAATGCGAGCTCGATGAGCCCATTATCGGAAAGATATGCACAATCCGCAAAAAAGACGGTGAGCTTCTCACGGCCTCGAAAAACCTCGATTTGCTCCGGGACGAGCAGGGAAAAATAGTCGGCGGTGTTGAGAGCTTCGAAGATATTACGCGGCGCAAACTTGCGGAAGAAGCCCTTAAGGCAAGCGAGGAACGCTATCGGACGTTAGCCGAAGCGGCGCATGACATGATATTCATCTTAGATAGGGATGGATATATCACGTATGTCAATACTTGTGCGGCGGAAAGCCTGGGGCTCAAGCGAGATGACGTCGTCGGAAAATTGATTAGAGATCTTTTCCCGCCCGCAGCAGCCGAGAGACAAAAGACCAACTTGGATAAAGTCTTCAAATCCGGCGAATCGTTTTACAGTGAAGAGACGATGACATCTTCAAGGGGCGAGCTGTGGATTGGAACGAGGTTAACTCCTATCAGCAACGAGGCAGGAGAAATAAGTGCCGTATTAGGTATTTCACGTGATATCACCGAGCGTAAGAAAAGCGAAGAGATGATCAGGTATATGGCCTATTATGATTCTCTGACCGACCTACCCAATCGAATGTTCTTTACCGAACAGCTTAACTCGGCGATAACGCTGGCGCAACGAAACCAGGAAATGATGGCGGTAATCTTTCTTGACCTGGATAACTTCAAAACGGTCAACGATACGCTGGGGCATTGTGCGGGGGATCAGCTTTTACAGGACGTAGGCGGCCGGCTCAAAGCATGTCTCCGCGAAAGTGATTTTATCGCCCGTTTTGGTGGTGATGAGTTTGTATTGCTCCTAACGCAGATAGATTGCGCAAAAGATGCGTCGCAAGTCGCTCAGAAAATCTTTGAAGCTATGAAGCCACCATTTGATTTAGATGGACACGAATTCCATATCACGACCAGTATCGGAATCAGTCTTTATCCAAATGATGGCCAAGACGCACGGTTTCTGCTTAAGAACGCGGATGCAGCACTATATCATGCTAAAGAACAGGGAAGAAATAACCACCAGCTCTATTCCGCATGCCTGGGAGCTAAAGCTTCCTAGGTGTTAGCGCACCTACCTCAACCGCACCCTCACCAGGTCGGCGTTTGACTCGACATTTCCGCTCTTGTCCGTCGCGCGAGCGCGAATCTCATAGACCGTGAACTTGTTGTCCGGGAGCTGCCAGCTGTAAGACCAGGTTGCTTTGGAGCGGTCTTTCTCTGCCACCACCTTTGTTTTCAACCAAACCTCCGCTGTTTGCCACTCGGAGCCGGTCCAATAGGCGTTGTCGGATTGGCGTTTTATCGATATATCCAAGCGGGAGATACCGGAATTGTCGTGCGAGACGCCGAAGATATTGAAGAGTCTTCCCGTAATCTCAGAGGCGCCGGTCGGCGCTACGATAGCGGTCGAGGGAGGGGTAGCATCGTCCTGAGCAGTCACAGTCACAGTCATCAATCTTGTTATTTTGGCTGTTATCTGGTTGTTGACCAGGTCGATTGCCGCGTTTTGCACCGGCAACCACTTGCCCCGTTCTTCATCGAAGAAGACGAGTCGCAGCTCGGTCGGATTATGGACTTCATCTTGCTTATATTTTATTTTCAGCAGTGCAGCCGTGTTGAAGGGAAGCTCTTTGGGCGACAGCTGGTAGACCGGGCTATATCTGGTCATACCCTTCATCGGGGGTACTTTCTTATCTCTCAGCTCCTCGATAGCGATGAGTGTTTCCGCCGCCAGGGCATTGACGGGCACTTCGAGGCTTATAGATTGGTCGCCGCCATGAATAGTGCCGCCTGTGGTGCCGATCGTTTCCTTAAAGAGGGACGTATACGAACCGCTGGTCGTAAAGTCCCACGAGAAATTAGCGGCAAGCGCATTGCCGGCCTTGTCCTTAATCAAGTCCTTAAGGTAAACCGTATATGTCGTACCTGAATCCAGCGAGCCATAAGGGACGAGCTTCGCGGTCTTGGCCTTGTCGTCATATGACACCTCGGCCGCTATCCAGCGCGAACCCTGCTTGAGAAAGAAAGTAGAGCCGATTTCCGTGCCGTCGTTCCGGAAGCTCCAGGGAGCCATCTTTTCGTAGAACACCACGCCGACACTCGAGTCTGCCGAGATATTCTTAGCTTTTTGCGCGGGGAAGATGTGTCTGGTGACCGGTTGCGTCATGTCGAGGATGATGCTATCGGATATCTGGTAGCGGTTGTCGGAGCCGTCCTTGAATTGCGCGGTGACGATTTTTGTGTCGTCGCCTTCCGGTAACATCAGCTTCTTCGATGCCATGAAGCCTTCCCAGTCGGACCAGTTTTTGGTGTCGTCCGTGCTGAAACGCATCTTTGTCGCGCCCTTGATGTCGATATCGATGCGTACCGCTTCGGTATTTACGTACTCGGCTTCGCCTTCGACATAGATGTTGCCGGTTGGGCCGACATTGTCGACCCGGGCGATACTTTCAGCCGGTGTTAGCTCGACGTTTGAAGTGATGTTCTCAGTTCGCGCATAAAGCTTGTAGAGGGCGCCGTCGCTCGTCGGCAACGGCCAGTCATACCTCCAGGATGCGACGGTGTCTCCGCCGGCACCGGAGATATTAGCTTCATTCCAGAACGCGGTCTTTACCCAACTGTTTCCGTTCCAGTAGGTGCCGTCGTAGAGACGCTCGATAGCCACATGCACTTTCGAGACGCCGATATCGTCGAGGGCGATACCTGTGACTAGATATGATTTGCCGACTATCTTATCGCGTCCGGACGGCATCAAGAAAGACGTTTTTGGTCCTTTGAGCATGCTGTTTGAGACTTCCAGGCTAACGTCGTCGAACCAGGCATAGGTGGCGGCGTTGTTGGCCTTGCCATTTTCGAAAGTCACTCCCATTACCAGGGAATACTGTCCTTTCTGGTCGAGAAAACGGCTAATGTCTATAGACTCGACTCTCCACGTGTTGTCGTTGAGGAGCGTCTTGTTCGACCAAACCGACGCGACGGTTTGGTCGGGTTTTATCAGGTTTATGTAGACTTTGTGCTCTTTCGGGAGGATTGCCGACCAATTCTTTTTCCAGGAAAACTTGAGCAAGCCCCGGCTTCCGGACTCGATATGAACCCACTTGTTTTGGCTCGCTTGCGTCTCGCCCCGCCTGCTCCGGCCTGTCGTCTTGAAAAGGGCACCGCCATCGGCCCCGGCCTCGTCCCATTGGAAGACGGCCCCCTTGGTTACCTCTTTTACTTGCCATGCGCCAAGGTTCTTCTCGAACGAGCCGTTTACTATAAGCTGGCTGGCCGCCGCCGAGCCCTGAGCACTTGTGAGAATCAAGCAGATGGCGATTAGAAGTTTTAGTGAGCGTAAACACAGCGGGTGAAGCTGTCTAGTTTCCACCGGTAGTCTCCTCCGAACTCGGCGCCGGCTCGACTTGGATTTGTCCACCTAGTTTTTTTTCAAGCTCTATAAGCGCGTCACTCGCCGGTTCGATTTCCAAACCGTTCGCGATAGCTTCTTTGGCGAGCGCGAATTCGCCTTGGAGTATGTGGATATTTGCGATTTCCGCGAGCGCGCTTGCCCTGGCCTTGTCGGCCGGAGGCAGGAGATTGAGGACTATCTTCCATTCCTCGATCGCTTCCCGGTAAAATTTAGCCCTGGTGTTGGCTCTGGCTAACTCGGAGTGGAACAGAATCACATCCGGCGCTGCCTGAACCGCTTGATTGAGGTACGTTATCGCCTCGTTGCCCCTGTCCATATGCTGCAAGACCACGCCGATTTTGTATAGGGTATCAGCATCGTCGGGTTTTGACTTGAGGATGGTCTGGTATTCTTTGACCGAGCGGGCCCCGTTGCCGCTCAATAGATACGCCGACGCGAGAAGTTCTCGCACCTGTTGATCGCCCGGGTTTCTTGAGAGATACTTCTCCAGGCTCGGGATGACCTCGACGAACTCGCCTTTATTGTACTTTTCTATGATTGCTTGCTTGTCATCGAGAATGGGCTGGTCGGCATTTTGTTGGGTGGATGAATCGGTTGCCGGTCCTTTCGAGAAGAATCTTACGCCCACCCCCGTTATTGATATTAAAATCAGCACGGCGAGCGTTATGACGACCGCTTTACCGATACCGGGTTGTATCCGTTGCGTCCGGTCCTTTCTGATTGAAGCGCGTTTACCCAAGCTAATTCCTCCGAAAAAACTACGATTTACCGGGCGGCGTCGATATAGTAATTGAACGCACCCGGACAAGAATATCTGAGCTACTGTGTTCAACATAGCACAATATTACAGGCGCGCTTTCACGCTTGTAAGATGGGTGGTTGGGCAATGCGCGTGAAGTGTTGTGTTGAACGTCTTGCCATACCTATTGTAGCAGATAGCGCGGAATCTTTGAATGTGGTATCCGATGTTATTGATTGATGTTTAGCTCGTGCGGGTCTCCGTGGCATGAAGCGTCCGTACAAGCCGAGATGCCCTCGTCATGCTCTGGTTTTGACAGTAATGTGAGGTCATAGCCGAAGGCAATGCTTACGGTTCGAGATGTTTCATCCGAACGTCGATGGCAAACCAAGCACATCTCATCGTTTTCGGCGTCGATGCGCCCATTGGCATTCGGGTCTTCCCAACCTTGGCCGACCGCGTATTCATATAGCTTGTCAGAGAGCATCTTATGGCTTCTTCTGTTCGACGTGTGAATGTCGTGGCAGGCCATGCACGGCATCTTAGTGCCCGCAAAAAATTTAAAAGGTTCCGCGTTCGGGGGCTTATACCCTGTGGTATGAGTAGACTCCTTCGAAGTCTGGTGCCCCGGATATTCGATATCGGGATTGGTCGAGTTGTACTTGGACTTGATATCGACATAAGACCCGGTTCCGTCGTGGCAGCTCAGACAGAGCGCGTTATAGGTGTCGGATGGGTAGTAGTTGACTACCGACGGGCTCTCGAAGTACGGTTGCTTGAGAATCCGGCGTGTTCTGTCGCTTCCGGTAAGGTTAAACTCCGGCCCGAAGTCCGGCGCGAGGTGTACCGCGTGGCATGTTTGGCACAGGTTGGTCGTCGCTGCGAATGGGCTCGGGTTAGCGCCGGTTGCGTGCGGTGTGGAAGCGAGCGTGATCTCTCGCGACTGCAGATTGGTGAACGCCTCGACGGAGGCGTCGGCTATGATGTAGCTCTCATCGGCCAGCCTGGAACCGACCGTTTGACCGCCGCTCGTGTTGGCCAGCGGGCTTATATGATATACGACGTAGAATGTCTGTGGTGTTTCGCTGAGAGTTTGAACGGCGCTGAACGTAAAGACCGTCTCGTCGGTACTGAACGTCACCGGCGACGAGGTAACCGAGGTATCGGCGGTGCCGCTAAACTGGATATCTCCGACCCCGTTTGTCTCCTTGTATATCTTGACCGACTCGATGGTCGGCGTGGCGTCGCTTGTCCCGAATTCGCTCAATTTGATAGAGGTCCATTGCGCGGTGCCGGAGTCGGTCTTAAGGACCAACCTTTGCATGACAATATTGTCCATGCCCGGAGTAGCGCTGCCTCGTTTTACTTGCTCCGAGGCGACGGAAATCGTCGCCGCCGACGCTGTGGCAGGCAATAAGAGGGCCAGGAACAATGCGCCCGCTATTAGCATGAAGATGATTGCTGATGAAGTGGGGGCGGATGTGCTAAATATTCTAAGCCGAGCTGTCACTCTTAAGTAGCTCCTTCTGCAATGGCCTAATATTGACCAAAAACATTACAGGGAGACGATATGCCTCCAACACTAATATATCAATTTTCGGCGGTTTGCTCAATATGGGTGAGGTGTGCTCGCTTTAGAAACCACGGCCTACTCCCAAACCGAGATGCGGTTATTAGTCTTGTCCGCAACGTATATCTTGCCGCTCGTCGTGTCTATCGCTATTCCGTTTGGATAAGAGAAGCCGCCGCTTCCGGTCCCGAACTTGCCGTAGGAATATAAGAACCGTCCTTCCCTGGTGAAGACGAAGACCTTATGCTTCAGGGTGTCGACGACATGGAGCCGCCCCTTGCTGTCGAAAGCCATACCCCGCGGCAAGGCCAGCGCGTCGTTGCCGGGCTGTGCGAACAGGCGGAGGAACTCACCATTCGCGGCAAAGACCTGCACGCGCGCATTGTTCGAGTCGCTTACAAATATCTTGCCGCTCTCGTCGGCCGCGATACCGTTCGGATATAGAAACTCGCCTTTGGCCGAACCGGGTCGGCCAAACCGGGTGATAAGGTCTCCTTCGAGGCTGTAGACCTTGATGTCATGGTCTACTATGTCGGTCACGTATAGCTTGTCGCCACGCGCAAAGAGCGCCATCGCTTTTCCGGGGGCTATAAACGACCCGGAGTTCCCGGCGTCTTCGGGGAAACGGTAGAGGAAACGGCCGCTTCTATCAAAGACGAGGATAGCGTTGTCGGGGCCTTGCGAAACCGATACATAGAGGCGCCGCTTCTCGTCTATGGTTATCCCGAGAGGCTTTATCGCGATGTTTTCCGCCTGCAAATCAATCATGTGTTTATACGACCCGGTCTGTGAATATACGGCAAGGCGGTGGTTTTCGGTGTCTGCTATGAACAGCAAGTCGTCGCTGACGGCAAGGTTTAGCGGACCGCTAAGTTGTGCCGCGTTTTTGCCTGCAATAGTAGAATCAAAGGCAGGCGCGTTGCTCTTGGGAGCCGGCTTCGGGTCTTTGTTTTCCGCCATATTAGCGACGGAGTAATAGAGAATGCCGGCCGAGCCGAGCAGCGTTATCAGCAAGATGATGATCGCGAAGAGTCGCCTGTTAATATCGTTCACTCCTTGAGGATACTTTCGGCTTAATGATAGCATAATCGGGATATACAGCGTTACAGCCGCATGTAGATTTTAGATTTTAAGGCTAGCAGTGCGGTTCATCGACGCCCGCAAACGTCATGTGGAAGGGTGGTCTTATAGCAGAGAGGTCCTTGCCAAAAGCATGCAGCAGGCAGTCGGTTTGTGATATAATTCATATGCACGATGCTGCTGGTTTATAGCAACGCCATCCCTTACACATTGAGACCCTCGCTCTAACAAACAGGGCGGTCAGCAGGTAATCTTATAATATTGGTGGTATTTAGGAAGTGGCATTGCCTACGGATATCAAGGTCTTACTGAGCAAGTTTAGTGATGCTGACGTCGTCATTGTGTCGCTAGTCTTAGCCTTTGTCTTTCTTACGATCTTCTATTTTGTCGTTCGGAGCCTACTCGACAAGTTCGGCATCGAACGCCTATACGGCTTGCCGATACCCCTTTTTCTCGCCACTATTCTGGCCGTACTCGTCATCGTATCATCACTCACGTCTCATCCCATTGCTTGTCAGGCCTGCCATCCGATGAAGGCCGCATCCAAGGAGCTGCAGGTATCGCAGCATAATGGGATTATCTGCTCCGCATGTCACAAGAAGGCCAGTATCATGAGCTTGCCCATTCAAAAGCTCGAACAGGCAAGGATGTTTTATAATTATATAAATGGCGACTACCGACTCTCGATGAAAGCGCCCATCGACAACAAGAACTGCCTAAGTTGCCACGATGATGTTATGCGCGGTGTTAAGACAAAATTCAAAGTGATGGTGAGCCACCGGGAGATAATAGAAGCCGGAATCAATTGCGTTGACTGCCACGAAGGTGTGGCCCACAGTCGGAAACCGGCTACCAACAAGGTTTCGATGATGGAGAAGTGCAGCTCTTGCCATGATGACGAGGAGGCGTCAGCGCGATGTGAGACATGCCACCTCGACAGCGTCTGGCTGGGCATGAAGCCCGCGCAGACCTGGGGCATAAACCACGATGAGAACTGGCCGAAGCTCCATGGCGCGAGGAGCCTTTCTATCTGCAAATCGTGCCATTTTGAGAAAGATTGCGAGCGTTGCCATTCGGCGGTCCCGCACCCGGAAGGCTGGCCCTATATCCACGGCGAAGAGGCCAAGCGCAACCCTGAAGACTGCCTGACGTGCCATAAGGACGAGAGCCTCTGCCGCGGGTGCCATAAGGTTACGATGCCGCATAAACCGTTATGGATCAACATTCACGCCGTGCAGGAAAGCCTGGCGGGCGAGAAGGTGTGCCTGTCGTGCCATTCCGTAAAAGATTGCCGGTCGTGCCATGAAAAACACATCCATCGTTGCGGCGACCCGGATAACGAGAAGGCTAAGCAATGAGCGAACCAGTCATCGGCGGCTTAATCGATCGCATGGTCGACGCTGTACGCCAGCCAGAGCTTCATATGAGGGAGATACCGGTCCTTATAGGCCTGGGCATTCTCGTCATTTTTATAATCCTCGTCATAATCGCCATATTCTTCGTTCACCCGAGCGAGAAACCGCTGCGTCACGTGGAGGAGAAAAAGCTTCGCCGAAGCATCCGGATTCGCTATATCGCCGGCACGCTCGCCGGCTTTCTGGTCATCGGTACTCTCGGGGCCGCCACGTTCTTCTCATCGAAGCAAGAATTCTGCGCCAGCTGTCACGAGATGCAGCCCGCGCTCAAAAACGCTAGCAAGACCGTCCATAAAGATGTGGCTTGTGCGAGTTGCCACCAGGAACCCGGTATTTCCGGCGTCTTCATCGAGAAATTGCAGCTAGTAGAGATGGCAATCGCAAAATCCGAGATGGTCGGCGAAGTAAGCGAAGGCCCGATATCGAATGAAGCATGCTTGCGTTGCCATGGCGATGTGCTCTTGCGGGTTCGGGCTAAACGCATCGTCAAGATGAAGCACAAAGAACCGATAGAGGCGGGTTTTAAATGTATGGACTGCCACTCATCCAAAACCCTCTTTCATACGGAAAAGCAGAAGCTCGACGAATTCGGCATGAGCCGGTGCGTCGATTGCCACAACCAGAAGAACGCATCGGCCGAATGCGCGACTTGCCATGTGAGTTCCGGTGAGATTCCTACGAGCATCAAGAGGGAGGAGTATCCGGCGGTGAGTTTGCCGGACAAGATAACCTGCGGCAGCTGCCATTCGACTAAAAGATGTCTGGAATGCCATACTCTGCCGGTTCCGCATCCCAGCGACTGGAAGACGGGAAATCACGCCATGGAAGGTTTCGTAAGCAAGATGCTTTGCGCGGAGTGCCATCAGCCGGCGCACTGCCAGGAATGCCACGCAGATTCACCGCACGGCACAGGTTGGGTCAGGCAGCATGGTCAGGCTTCCAAGGTAGAGACATCTCCTTGTAAGAATTGCCATCGCTCAGAAGAGTTTTGTCTTGTTTGTCACACCAACACCAGCGATTACAGCCTCATATCGCCGGTTAAGAAAGCACGGACGTCCCCGCAAGCATCACGTTGATTCAACGGCTCAAACGTTACCTACATCGATATCTGAACTTTAAGGAAGTGCGGTTGCTTGATGGCATCCTATGCAGATGTTGTCGATTTGCAGCGGGTCGCTGCCTGCCCTAAGCATCGATGGGGCCGCGCCTGACGCATGCGGGAATTCGTTCGCGCCCGTTCTGCCGTCTGCTTTATGGCAGTCATAGCAGGTCGGGCCATTGTTTTGCCCGTCATCCAGCGTTACCTGCGGGTTGCCGTCCGGAGTGGTCGTCATGCCGTGACTCGACGATGCATGTCCGAAGACGGTCGCGGGTACCGACCCTTTAAGAACCGATTTACCGTCGTTGCTGGCACCAAAATTGGCGTTATGGCACGCGGAGCACCATTGGCTCACGGTCTGTGAGGTCTCCCCCTCGACTGGCGTGTAGTATGCGTAATTGTTGATCTTAGCTGGATTCGGGTCGGCTTTAAGTAGTTTATTCGATGCGAGATTTGCGAGCTTCACTGTTTGGTTATCGTGCGCTGAGTGGCACTCGAGGCAGCCCCAAGAAGACGCGTTCTTGCTATATGCGGGATAGGTATCACCGGGCGCGTTGATTATGCCGGATTGCTCATTTGGAGCCAGACCGTGCCCTTCGGCATCGAGTACGACGGTAACACTTGCCGTGCCGCCAATACCGTGGCAGAACTCACACGTCTCGCCGCGCGAACTCGCTCTCGTCAATTTATAACTTCCGGTCGCTAGGTGAACCGCATGGCATTCCTTGCACTTATTCGTCGTGTCGGCATAGCCGCCGTGCGGGCCCTTTGGCTTATCGATATACTGTTGCGGGTAATTATAGCCGCCAAAAGCCACGTCGGCGGCTGCATAGCCCGAGAACTTCGTAATGTTGGTGTAGCCGACGTCGTAGTTGTCGGGATATCCGTCATAGACATAGGTGCCGCCCGTGACCGATTCCCACTTGCCGGCGTCGTTGAAGTGATACATAGCGACCGATTCGTCTACCGGGCTGATACATTTGAGCATGAGAGTAAGCGCCGGGTCGAAGGGCTCCACGGCGTCGGTCGTAAACTCAAAATAGAACCTGCTTATCATTTTGACGCCCGCCGGTCGCGACGCGCTTTTTATGGTAAATGTTTTATTGGCGTAACGCGGGCTCGGTGGGATCACCAATTTGACGGTCGCATCCGCGCTCTCTATGGTCGTCGTCGTATCCGCCGGGCCCAGCGTTATGGTCAAGTCGACTCGCTCGGCACTTTCTGCCGCGCTCTTTATGCTCTCGCCGCTGCGGTTGGTAGCAGAGAGCTTATACCAGTAGCTGCCGGACGCCGTTACGGTATCGGTATACTGCGTTAAGGTGCTCGCTCCAACCAGGCTAAACAATCCATCGCTCGCTGTTGAACGGTACACATTGTATGACGTGACGTTCTCGCTGGCCGGGTTATTCTTCCAGCTCAGAGAGTAGACATTATTCAAACCGGCCGCTATCCGCAAACCGGTCGGCGGCGTCGGCGGCGTCGGCGCGATTGTGTTAAGCGAGCCCACCAGAGGCTCCAAGGTCAGCGAAACCATATCCGGGACCGCGACTGTTACGCTCGCGCTCGACTCGATTGAGGCGCCTATGGTCCGGTCTATCATCGCATCGGCCGCTATATCGTATGTGACGAGCAGTTTCGCCGGGTTTGCCGGTGTGATCTCAGCGAGCTTGATGTTGTTGAACACAGCGCGCCCGCCTACGAAGGTCTTCGATGTCGAGAGCTGCCAGTCGTTTACCGATACGGAGCCGTTCTTGTCGGCATCGTACCACAGCTTTATACCATTGGACGCGGTATCGCTATCGGTCGCCGTGCCGATTTTCAAAACGTCGAGAGTGCTCAACCT
>JAUXNY010000045.1 GCA_030682615.1 Candidatus Aquicultor sp.
CCTCTTTGTGGAGCTCGCCGGTAGAATCGGCTATGACCGCATCCTTTTCGGCACGGATTTTCCCTTCAGAGACCATAAGGTGGAGCGCGAATACGTCGAGCGCCTCTTCGGAGAGGACGCGCGCAAATTCATAAGTGATAATCCGGCAAGACTGCTGGGGTTTGATGGAGAGCGCGCCTAGAGCCCGAGCGCGGTATGTAGGTTCTTCGCCTGGTCGAGATTTTTAGCGTAGCTTATCTTGACGTTTGTGAGGACTGTGCCCTCGAAATTGGCCTCGCACACATCGGTCTGTGTCACCTTGGTATCGCTCATCTTAGTATGTCGCAGGTTCGCGCCGGTCAGATTTGCGTAACGCAGGTTCGCGCCGTTTAGCTTCGCATGCGATAAGTCTGCGAACGAAAGATTTGCCTGGGCTAAGTCGGCTTGGGTGAGATTTGCGCCTAGTAAATCCGCTTGGCTTAAGTTTGCTCCTGTAAGTACGGAGCGGTATAGACGAGCACCGCTCAATTTTGCGTTGCTTAAATTCGCTTTATGCAAATCCGCCCCGCTTATATAGGCATCTTCGAGGTTGGCCCAGCTCAAATCGGTCACTTTCTGTTTGCCCTCATCGTTTATGATATCCGACACGGCGAGAGACGCGTGACGCAGATCAGCGTCGCTTAGATTAGCCCGCTGCAGGTTGGCCCCGCACAGGTTAGCCTGACGCAAATCGGCGTTGATTAAGACCGCGCCCGACATCTCGGCTTCGCTGAAGTTTGCCTTTCTGAAATCAGCGTTACGAAATTCGCCTTTGCTCAAATCCGCGCCTGAGAGATTGGCCTCGCGAAAATTTATTTCGCTCAAGTTCATCCCGCTAAGGTTTGCGCCTGAGAGGTCGGCGCCGTGGAAATTGCAGCCGCGCAGCTTAAAGTTGCGCATGTTGAACCTGCACAGATTACGGTTCTTAAAATCTTTCGTCGTTCTAAGAATCGTTCTAATCTGCTCCGTAGTCATCCGCGGTTTGCGCACGGTTATGGGTGCGTGGTAATCTTGCGAATTCTTGTTCATAGTCTCTGCTATCTATAATAATGCGATTCTAAAAGACTATCGGCATATGCCGGCAATAACTTATACACATGACAAAGGACGAGATAACTCTCGTCCTTTGTTGCTTTTATAGACCATATCGGCTTGAAGCCGATGGTAACCTACTTAGAGCTCGAAGAGCCGTCGCCGAGAACCGCCTGGGCGGCTGCGAGGCGTGCGAGCGGAACCCTGTACGGAGAGCAGCTTACATACGACAGGCCCATCGCGTGGAACTTCTTGACCGATTCGGGGTCGCCGCCGTGCTCACCGCAGACGCCGAGCTTGAGATCTGGTTTGGTGGCACGACCCTTATCGCAGCCCATCTTGACCAGCGCTGCGACGCCATCATCGATTGTTTCAAACGGATTTCTCGGCAATATCTTTCTCTCCAGATAACGCGGGAGAAACTTCGCTTCGATATCGTCGCGGCTGAAACCAAACGCCATCTGAGTCAAGTCGTTTGTCCCAAACGAGAAGAAGTCGGCTACAGTCGCGATCTCATCGGCCGTAACGGCGGCACGCGGTATCTCAATCATCGTTCCGATCTTATAATCGACATCGACACCGCTGCCGGCGATGACTTCCGCGACTACCTCTTCGCTCTCTTTGCGCAGGATGTCGAGTTCGTTGACGTGCGCCACGAGCGGTATCATTATCTCGACCCTTGGGTCACCGCCCTCTTTTTTCAGCTGGCAGGCAGCCTCCATAATCGCGCGTACCTGCATCTTATATATCTCGGGGTGCGTGATGCCCAGACGGCAGCCACGCAAACCCAGCATCGGGTTCATCTCAGCCATTCGCTCGACCGCGTCAAGAAGCTCGTTCTTGGGGGCGAGTTCGGCGTCTGTTGCCCCGCTCATCTCCATCTTGGTTATCTCGACCTTTAAGTCTATTTGGCGCGGCAAGAACTCGTGGAGCGGCGGGTCGAGCAGGCGGATGGTGACCGGCAGGCCATCCATCGCTTTGAAGATGCCGAGGAAATCCTCTTTCTGCACCTTCAATAGTTTGACGAGAGCGGCTTTTTCCTCATCCTCGTTCTTGGCCAAAATCATCTCCTGGACGATGGGCAAACGGTCTCCGAGGAACATGTGCTCGGTGCGCGCCAGGCCGATACCTTCGGCGCCGAACTGGCGTCCCTTTTCGGAGTCTTCCGGCGTGTCCGCGTTAGTACGAACCCCGAGGGTTCTAATCTCGTCCGCCCAGCCCAATATGAGCTCGAATTCCTTGGTCGGTTTCGGCGGTACCAGTTCCACGGCACCGATGACTACGCTTCCGGTCGTGCCGTCGATGGATATGATATCGCCCTCTTTTACCGTAACACCGTTGACGGTGAATACCTTGTTATTGGAATCTATTTTAAGTGCATCGGCTCCGCATACGCATGGTTTGCCCATACCGCGGGCGACGACCGCCGCGTGGCTTGTCTTGCCGCCGTGGCTGGTGAGAATGCCCTGCGCGGCGACCATGCCGTGAAGGTCGTCAGGGGTCGTCTCCCAGCGCGTGAGAATGACTTTCTCGCCGTTTTGACCCATCTCCTCCGCGGTGTTGGCGTCGAAGACGACTTTGCCGACGGCGGCGCCGGGTGAAGCGTTAAGCCCTTTCGTCAGAACCTTGATTTTGGC
Organism: Candidatus Aquicultor sp.; assembly: GCA_030682615.1. Lineage (GTDB taxonomy): Bacteria > Actinomycetota > Aquicultoria > Aquicultorales > Aquicultoraceae > Aquicultor. The sequence continues at coordinate 2,688 of JAUXNY010000045.1, forward strand.
TTTCGGGTCGAACTGCGGGTGCAACAGCTGGTCTAGTTGCTCGGGGTCGATTCTCTGGACGGCCTCTCTCTTGGTGATAAGACCCTCTTCGACCATCTCGGCGGCTATTCTCAAGGCTGCCGCCGCGGTTCTCTTGCCGATTCTGGTCTGGAGCATCCAGAGTTTGCCCTGCTCGATTGTAAACTCTATATCGCATATATCCCGATAGTGCTTCTCGAGTATGTCCATGTTCTTCAGCAGCTCATCGGCGAGCGCCGGCATTTCCACCTTAAGGTTGAGAAGCGGCTCGGTGACCCTTATCCCCGCTACTACGTCTTCGCCCTGCGCATTGATCAGGTAGTCGCCGTATGGCACGTCCTCGCCGGTCGCGGGGTCGCGTGTAAATGTGACACCGGTCGCCGAGTCTTCGCCTTTGTTGCCGAAGACCATCGTCTGGATGTTGACCGCCGTCCCGAGGTCATCCGGTATTTTATATAGCTTGCGGTAATCAATGGCTCTCTTATTGCCCCAGCTCTTGAAGACAGCCTCTATTGACAGGATGAGTTGCTCTTTTGGATCTGTCGGGAATTCGCGGCCTGAATGTTTGCGGACAATATCCTTGAACATCTGGGCGAGTTCTTTTAGGTCGTTCGCGGTCAGATCGGTGTCGAGTTTTACACCTTTCTTTTCTTTTAGTTCTATTATCGCATCCTCGAAGAGCCCGCCCTCGATGCGCAGGACCACTTTGCCGAACATCTGGATGAAGCGACGGTAAGAGTCATAAGCGAAGCGCTCGTCGCCGGTCTGCTTGGTCAATCCTTTGATGGCCTCATCGTTCAAGCCCAGGTTGAGAACCGTGTCCATCATGCCGGGCATCGAAAATGCGGCTCCGGAGCGGACAGAGACCAGCAACGGGTCATCCGGGTCTCCAAGAATCTTGCCCATTTTCTGCTCAAGTGCCCCGTGATGCGTATCGATCTCTTGCAGAAGCCCATCGGGAAATGCCCCGGTCTCGTAGTATTCGTTGCATGCTCCAGTGCTTATTGTAAAGCCCGGCGGAACCGGCAGGCCAATCCGCGTCATCTCGGCGAGGTTTGCACCCTTCCCGCCGAGAATGTACTTCATCTCAGCCGTGCCTTCGTTAAAATCGTAGACATACTTTTTGCTACCTGGCATTATATTCCCCCCAAAATAATCATCGTCTATTTATAAACTGGAACAATGATCCAGCAAAACGCACCATCACGTGCTTATCAAACAGCAGGCCGCATCAGGGCAGAATCACCCGTGCGGGTGGTGGCCGCCTTGGCGCCTACCGGGCGCTGATAAATGCGAAATCCGCGACCCTGCGATAAGTGTTGTAGCAAAGATTCAAGAGCCTTATCCGGTTGTCTTTTACGCCCTCGTCATCGGCCATGACCAGCACGTCATCGAAAAACCTGTCGACGGCGGGGCGTAAACCCGCTAAAAGGCCGATTGCGGCGGCATAGTCACGGCCGGCTTGCTCGACATCTCTATCTATCTTAACAGCGCTCACGTAAAGCGCCTTCTCAGCATCTTCTATAAAAAGGTTATCGTCTACTGCCGTGCCCAGCTCAACCCTTCCGAGGTTCTTACACCTGATAAAAGCTACGAGCACGTCTTCGAGCTCATCCGATTTATGCTTGCTTTGGAGTGCTTGGGCGCGCCTCATGATATCGACGATGTCGTCGATGGAACCGCTGGTGACTGCTTCAACTATATCAGGCGATAGCTCGCGCCCTTGTAGATAAGCGCGTACTCTTGCGCGGAAAAACTCATCGATAAGCTCGTGTGTCGCCTCGACATCGAAATCGATACCCTGGTCCGCGTAGAGCTTGAGCGCGAGTTCTATCAGAGAGTCCATCGATATATCCAAGTCGTTCTCGAGAATTATAGACACGATTCCGTGCGCTTGTCTGCGAAGCGCATATGGGTCTTCGGAGCCGGTCGGGATAAGGCCGGCGGCTAAAATGCCGGCGACCGCATCGAGTTTGTCCGAAATACTTACTACCTGCCCGCTGACCGTTGCCGGCAGACTGTCACCGGCCGAACGCGGTAGGTAGTGCTCAAAAATGGCTGTCGCCACCGCCGGCGGCTCGCCGGAGACTTGAGCGTAATCGCGCCCCATCGCGCCCTGGAGCGTCGGAAACTCGCCGACCATCTCGGTTACGAGGTCGGCTTTGCATAAGTACGCCGCGCGCACCGCATAGCCCATCTCGTCCGGGGCCAGAGCCAACGACTTGGCAATCTCCTCGGCGAGCTTGACCACACGCTGCGTCTTCTGATAGACCGTACCGAGCTTGACCTGAAAAACGACGCCGTTTAACTTCTCGACATAGCTCTCGAGCGGTTTGGCGCTATCCGCCTCGAAGAAATACTTGGCGTCGGAGAGGCGCGCCCGGATGACGCGCTCGTGGCCTTTTTGTATTATGTCGGTGAACTTGGGGTCACCGTTGTGTATCACTATGAAGTTGGGGAGCAGCGCTCCATCCGCATCCTCAACTGGAAAATACCGTTGATGCGACTCCATCGCCGTTACTAAAACGTCGCGAGGGAGGCTGACGAAATCGCTCGCAAAGCTTCCCACGACAGCGTGGGGGAACTCGACAAGCTCGACGACCTCGTCGAAGGTATGCTGGTGGATAACGGCCCGGCCGCCGATAGTCCGCACGGCGCTCTCTATCTCCTCGCGGACAAGGAGCGCGCGCTTTTCCTGGTCGACAATGACAAAGTTGTTGAAGAGCATCTCGAAATAATCGCAGGGCGCCTCGACTGTTACCGGGTTCTCGGCACGCTGGCGATGCCCCATGCTTAGTTTGCCTGCCGCGATACCGGCTACATCGAACTCTATGGCCTGCGCGCCAAAGAGCGCCAGTATCCAGCGAATAGGCCGGACAAATTTCATGTCGCCATCTCCCCATCGCATAGCTTTGGGAAACGACAGCGACTTGATAAGCTCGGGCAGAATTTCACGGAATATCTCGACCGCGTTGCGGCCTTCCTCCTCTTTGACCGCGAAAACGTATTCCCCGCCCTCGACCGATTTTACGGTCAGAGACTCGACGTCGACGCCTTGTGATTTTGCAAAACCTATGGCGGCTTTGGTGGGTTGGCCGTCGTCGGTAAAGGCCGCCTTCTTCGCCGGACCCTTTGCCTCGATAGTGACCGTCTCCTGTTTTTCATCGAGGCCGACCGCCATGATAGCGAGTCTGCGCGGCGAGCCAAAGGCATTCATAATATCAAAATTTAGCCGGTGCCGTTTGAGTAGCGCCTCGGCCTTCTCTTTAAGCTGGTCTTTTCCGATAACGACAGCTGCGGCCGGTATCTCTTCGGTGCCGATTTCCAGAAGGAGGTCGTGCTTACTCACCCGGCACCACCGCCTCTTTCAAGAGTGGAAAGCCCTGCGCTTCTCTTTGTTCATAATATGCGTGGGCGACCAGACGGGCCAGGTCGCGAACCCTTCCGATGAACCTGGTTCGCTCGGTAACGCTGAGCGCGCCGCGCGCGTCGAGCAGGTTGAACGCATGCGAGCACTTCAACACATACTCGTAAGCTGGAAAGACCAGGTCGTTATCGAGGATATGTTTCGCCTCCGCCTCGTAGGTATCGAAGAGCGTAAAGAGCATCGATACGTTAGCAACATCAAAGTTGTAAGTGGAGCCCTGCACCTCGTTTTCATGGTGGACTTCACCGTAGGAGATGCCTTCGACCCACTCGAGGTCGTAGACACTTTCTTTTTCTTGAATATACATGGCGAGACGCTCGAGCCCGTAAGTTATCTCCGCGCAGACGGGCTTCACATCGATGCCGCCTACCTGCTGAAAATAGGTGAATTGCGTGACTTCCATTCCGTCGAGCCAGACCTCCCAGCCAAGCCCCCAGGCGCCGAGCGTCGGCGACTCCCAATCATCCTCCACAAAGCGAATATCGTGCTTGGAGAGGTCGAACCCGAGGCGTTCGAGACTCCTAAGGTATACGTCCTGCACATCATCGGGAGAAGGTTTTAGGATGACTTGGTATTGGTAATAGTGCTGGAGCCGGTTCGGGTTATCGCCATAGCGCCCATCGGTCGGCCTCCGCGAGGGCTGCACGTAGGCTACGTTCCACGGCTCAGGCCCGAGCGAGCGTAAAAAAGTCGCCGGATGAAAAGTCCCGGCTCCCACTTCGATATCGTAAGGCTGGACGATCAAGCAGCCGTATTCAGCCCAGAATGACTGGAGCGTCAACATTAATTTCTGGAAATTCACTAACCCAACCTCTCCTTGTCTGCTACCTCATATTTGATGGCTCACGCGCGGATTTTGCGCTGTGGCAAGCTGCATGAGCTATTAAATATCCGGTAACGATTGGTCGACGAATAGGGTATCCGCCCGCACCCTCACCTATTGTAACAACAACCCTATGCAAGCGCTATACCTTTTGTCCCTGCTAAACATACTCCATAGTCTCTCGTCTGTTGCCCACGCCTGGCCCCTGGACTCTAGTTATACGTAAACTGACCCAAGTAATCCCTGCTCTTGAGCTTCGACTCGATATAGTAGTTAACGTAATCCCTGACCATAAGATAGAGGTCGTCTTCCAAGCGCGCGATAACATCGAGGGCAACGATGTCGCTCAACGGCAACCTCATCAACCTTATAAACGTCTCTATCGTCGCCGAGCTGACTGCGACACTGTTTCTGTCGGCGATAGAGCACTCCTCACACATGACGCCGCCCCATTCAAAGCTGAAATGCATCTTCACGCCCGTTTTCTTCTCACAGATTACACAACGCTCAAGTTTAGGCATGTACCCCGAGATAGCCATAAGTTTGATATCGAACGCGATGAGGAGCAGCCGGAAATTCTTTCTGGTTCTAGAGATAACGTCAAGGCTTCTTAGCAACAGGTTATACAGCGAGACATCGCGCTCGCCTTCGACGGACACTTTGTTGGCCAGGTCGAGCATCGCCGAGCCGTAGGTGATACGATCGAAGTTCTCACGGATATCCGAAAAGGAGTTGTTGATCTCGGCTTGTGTGACGATGTCGAGATTTCGTCCTTTATAGAGAACCAGCTCGACATTGGTGAACGGCTCGAGACGGCTGCCGAACTTGCTCTTGGTTTTGCGCACACCCTTGGCGACCGCCCTTACCTTGCCGTGGTTTGCCGTAAGAATCGTGACAATGCGGTCGGCCTCGCCGAGTTTATGGGTTCTTAAAACGATGCCGCATGTTTTATATAAAGACATTCGTCCCCCGATAGCACAGATATTTCAAGCTTGTTGGTCGTATCAGCTTAAGAAACGTTATAAATATTGTAAAGCAAACATAACGATTTTAGAAAGACAAGAGAGGGAACGTTCTTGCATCCCTAACGCTCCAAGCAGTACGCAGCGCAACCTGCCGGGTTGCCGGTTTAACCCGAAACGAGGCGGTCTGCCCACGTCTGCACATCCTATATTGTAGCGCATTTACCTCAATAATGTAACTTATTAAAGCATTATCTAATTAAACGATTGCTTACTTATTGTATGAATAGCCGGTAGCGTGAGTAAAGCGCAAACTGGAGCTTCCTCCTCAGGTTCGGGGCCTTACTTGGATGCTACTCCTCCCCGAGTGCCTCCGCCATTATCTTAACACCGCTGCTGGTGCCGATGCGGCTGGCGCCGGCGTTAAGGAGCGCGATGGCTTGGCCTGCCGTCTTGATGCCGCCGGAAGCTTTTATACCCATATCGAAAGAGACGTTGGACTTGATGAGTTCGACGTCTTCGATTGTCGCCCCGCTACCCGCAAAGCCGGTGCTGGTCTTTACGAAGTCTCCGCCGGCTTCCTGGACGATTTGGGAAGCACGGATTTTTTGCTCGTCGGTGAGGAGTCCGCACTCGATGATGACTTTGACTATGATGTCACGGCCGGCTCCGACCTCGCCCAGGCGAGCCGCATCGACTACCGACCGCATATCGGTATAGACCTTGTCGTAGAGGCCCGACTTCAAGGCGCCGATATTCATCACCATGTCGATTTCGTCCGCACCGAGTTCGATGGCTTCGCGCGTCTCGTGGGCTTTGGCGCCACTCGTCGTAGCGCCGAGCGGAAACCCTGCGACCGTACATATCTTTACGGCTGAATCATGCAAGAGACGGTGTGCGATATTTACATTGCAGGGATTGACGCAGACCGATGCGAAATTATATGTGCGCGCTTCCTCACACAACCGCTCGATATCCTTGACTGTGGCATCCGGGTTAAGATTGGTGTGGTCGATGCTTTTCGCTAGCTCTTCTTGTTTCACGATTGTTCCCCCAGTCATATATTCGTCTCTGTCCATCGTTGCGGATAGTCTAAATCAGGAATCTCAGCATAATGGTCGCAAGGCCTAAGAAAGCCAGGAAACCGAAGATATCGGTGAAGGTGGTTACTATAACCCCTGAACCTAAAGCCGGATCCTGGCGGAGAAGTCTTAGAACAATCGGAATACCCGCCCCGGCCAAACCCGCAACGCCCATATTGACCGTCATCGCCAGGAAAAGAACTAATCCCAGGTATGGGTTACCCCTCGCAAAATAAGCAACCAGACCGGCAAGCAGACCCGTGACCGCGCCGATTGTGATGCCGATGCCGACTTGGCGGACCACAACGCGTATGCCTTCTCTAAACTCGAGCTGACCCAGGGCAATACCCCTCGTCGTAACGGTCAGGGTCTGGGTGCCCATATTGCCGCCCATGCCCGCGACTATCGGCATGAACGCGGCGAGAATCACGACCTTGGAGATTGAGCTCTGGAACAAGGAGACAACCCCTGCTGCCAAAAAAGCAGTCCCGAGATTAAATGCCATCCAGGGAAGACGATTCTTAATCGATTCTAACGCAGGGCTATCGAGCCTTTCTTCGCGGATAACACCACCGAGGCGATATATATCTTCGCTGGCCTCTTCCTCTATGACATCGATGACATCATCGATGGTGACGACACCGAGAAGGCGGTGCTCACGGTCGACGACCGGCAGGGCCAGAAGGTCGTATCGCGACATGATGCGCGCGACTTCTTCCTGGTCGGTGTCGACGTCCACGTAAATCACGTTGGGGTTCATCAGCTCTTCGACGAGCCGGCTCGGCTGCCCGATGATAAGGTCGCGAAGCGAGATGACGCCGACCAATTGGTCGTCCCGGTTGACGATAAAGACATAATAAATCGTCTCGGCGCCAGGGGCTTTTTCACGCAGCAGGTCAATCGACTCCTGGGCCGTCATATCCTTCCTGAGCGCGACGAATTCCGGGGTCATGATACCGCCGGCCGTGTCCTCGCCGTGCTCCATCAAACGGAGCGCCTCTTGCGCGTCCTCCCTGTCCATAGCGGCGAGAATTCGCTGGGCGTCTTTCTTGCCGATAGCGCCGAGCAGGTCGGCGACATCGTCGGCCTCCATCTCTTCAAGGATGTCGGAGATGAGCGGCGTGCTGAGCAGCTCGACGATGTCCATCTGCTCCTGCTCATCCATCTCCTGGAAGGTATCGGCCGCTCTCGGGATGTCCCAGTTCTCGAAGATCATCTTTTGAAAATCATCGGGAAGATCCCCGATGATCTCCGCTGCGTCGGCAGGATGGAGCTTCTCGAAAAGGCCTATCGCTTTTTCGAGTTCATCTTTCTTTAGTAGGTTTTCCGCTGCTACCTGAAGTAGCTTATTGCGATCCCGCATTTATAGACCCTATTCCGTATAACCAAATTGTTTTATATAGCGCTCTTCTTTGCGCCAGTCTTTCTTAACGCGAACCCTGAGGTCGAGAAATATATGACTGCCCAAGAGATGTTCGATATCCGCTCTCGCCTTGGAGCCTATCTCTTTGAGGACGCGCCCACCCTTGCCGATAAGGATTCCTTTCTGCGATTCCCGCTCGACGAAGATGGTCGCAAAAATGTCGACTATCTCGCCGTCCTTGCGCGTCTTCATCTCTTGCACCTCGACCGCTATACTATGGGGAACCTCTTCCCTGGTCAAAAGGAGCGCTTTCTCCCGGATAAACTCCGCTACAATCACTCGTTCGGGTTGGTCGGTCTTCATATCCGGTGGATAATATTGCGGTCCCTCCGGCAACATCTCATTCATCTTTTCGACCAGAACCTCGACGTTCTGCCCCGTCGCGGCAGATAGCGGGATTATCTCGTCGAACGTTCCCAGCTGCCTGGCGATCTCCAATTGAACCTCGATATCTCCCGGTGCCAACTTGTCTATCTTACTTAAGACTATTATTTTAGGCGTGTTTAACAACGCAAGCTCATTTGCGATATAGAGGTCACCTGACCCGATAACCTGCGAGGCGTCGACCATAAATATCACGGCGTCGACATCTCTCAAGGCGTTGCGAACACTCTTGTTCATATGCTCGCCGAGCGAATCCTTCGGCTTGTGCAAGCCGGGAGTGTCCACAAAGACTATCTGCGCGTTCTCGAGATTTAAAATCGCACGGATAGTATGACGCGTGGTTTGAGGCTTATCGGAGATTATCGCGACCTTCTCCTTCGCTAGATAATTCAATAGCGTCGACTTCCCGGCGTTGGGTCGTCCCACAATCGCCGCAAATCCCGATTTAAAGCTCTCCTTGCGTTTGTCGCTTTCGTCCATGATCACCCTTCCAATCCAAGCTCGAGGAGAATCCGGTCTATTCCGGGGCCATACTCGTCCGATAACTCCGCGATATTTTTGAAGCCCGCTTTTTTGTAGAGCTCCAATGCCCGGCTGTTCTTATCGTCAACGGTCAGTTGGACTACTCTAGCGCCATCGCGCTTGAGCGCTACGAGCAACTCACCCAAAAACCTCGGCCCCAGGCGCTTTCCTCTAAGTTCTTTTCTCACAAGAAAACCGACGATAAAAACGAGTCCGGGGTCGAGCCAATCCCTTATGATATCCGCAATCCCACAGATTGCGCCATCCTTTTTTAATACATATACCGCGCCGTGCTTGATAAAGACCGGAAATGTCCAATGATTCAGGCCGCCGTCACCGAAGGCTTCCGCCTCCATCATGGTCAGCTCCCGTATCAGGCCGGTATCGAATTCCGTCAAGCGCACCAATTCATAATCCATCGTAGTTACACCCTATGATACCGGGACTTATCCCTTGTCTCCAAACAACCGCTCGTTGGTAAAGGCATAGGGTAGCAACTCTTTGATGAGCGCTTTCTTTGTCTCGCCCTTCGTGTTAGCCATGATGACCAGCGATTCGGCGCCGAACTCGGCGAGAAACTGCCTGCAAGCACCGCAAGGCGGGCAAGGCGTCGGGCCGTCGGCTATGATGGCGAGCGCTTCGAACCTGCGACAGCCCTCGGAGACCGCTTTAGACATCGCGACACGCTCGGCGCAGATGGAGAGACCGTAGACGGCGTTCTCAACATTGGCCCCTGCGAAAATGCGCCCGTCATCGCAGATAACGGCCGCACCCACTCTAAGGCCCGAGTACGGCGCATAGGCCTCTTGCCGGGCCTCAGACGCCGCGCGTATCAACTCCACTTCGTCCATGTCGACAACCTCCAAGCCCAAGGTGCCCAGCCGGCGCTTCTATCCGACTTCCAGGCTCTCCGTTTTTTCCTCCGGTTCTTCGCGGCTTACTAAAATCTTCGATATCCTGCGTCCGATAACCTTCTCGACCGTGAATATGAATCCCTCGAAACGTACCTCTTCTCCCGCATTCGGGGTGCGTCCGATAAGCGAGTATACGAAACCGCCGATAGTATCGATATCCGAGCGCGAGAAGCTCGTGCCCAGCAGTTCGTTCGCCTCATCTATATGAACGCGGGCATCCATCCGCACCAAGTGGTTGTCGACAAACTCGACAAGCGTCTCCTCGAGGTCGTACTCGTCGAATATCTCGCCGACTATCTCTTCGAGCAGGTCTTCGATGGTGACAAGGCCCGCGGTGCCGCCGTGCTCGTCGACGACGATGGCCATGTGCAAGCGCTTCTTCTGCAGCTCGCGCATGAGGTCATCGACCTTTTTCAGCTCAGGCACGTAATAAGCCGGGCGCATCTGCCGCTTGATAGGCACGTCTATCTTGCCCTTATGCATCTGCATCAGGAGGTCTTTGGCGTAGATTATCCCTATTATGTTGTCGACCGTCTCCTCGTAGACCGGTATTCTGGAGTGCCCTTCTTTGATGACCAGCGAGAGAACCTCCTCGATCGGCGCATCGGTGCTGACGGTCACCATATCCATCCGAGGCACCATGACCTCGCGCACTATCGTGTCACCGAACTCGAAGATGCTGTGGATAAGCTCTTTCTCTTCTTCTTCGATTATGCCTTCCTCCTCGCCGGCGCCGATCATGCTCATTATCTCTTCCTCGCTTATGACGGGAAGCTCTTTTATGGGCCGGCCTCCGAAAAGACGGATGAAGATGTTCGCAACAAACGTAAATATCCTGGCGATAGGGCCGAGCGCTTTCGAGAGCACGTCTAAGGCGATTGCCGCGCGCAACGAGAGGCTCTCCGTGCGCCGGGCGCCAAAGGTCTTCGGTATTATCTCTCCGAAGACAAGAATGACAAAGAGCATCAAAATGGTCGAGACGACTACGACGAAATTCTCCAGGTATCTGCTCACCAGCAATGTCGCGATAGAGACCGCGACGATGTTGGCACTGTTGTCCAATAATATCATTGCGGTCATCAGACGGCTGGGGTGCGACATCAGCGACTCGAGCGCGTCGGCGCCCGGAGCCTCTTGTTCGACAAGATATCTAAGTCGAATCCGGCTCATAGACGATATCGCGCTCTCGACCGCTGTTAAACCGGCCGACAAACCGACTAGAATTATGATAAGTACCGCGTATAACCAATCCGGCAAGTGACAATCCCTCCCTAGCTATATTACATCGGACGCTTCACGCAAAAATTTTAAATTATCGACAAACCAACACGCCTGACCTATTTCGCTTACCAAGTATAGAATACCTGAAAGATAAGGATGGTCACGAGAATACCGAGCGTCGCGCCCGACATTATCTCGAGCGCGGTGTGGACGCCCGCATCAAACCTACTGTGAAAGACGAGCAGCGCCAGGCCCAAACCGAGCGTGGCGACGAGCGGCGACTGGCTTATGAAGGCTATCGCGGTAAAGAGCGCGGCCGCCAGGGCGCTGTGTCCGCTCGGCCACCCGCCCCGCAAAAAGCTTCCCCCGCCCACCCATGCTTTGGCCGAAACGACCAATATCGCTACGATTAAGAGCGAAATAATGGTGAGGTGCGCCGGGGATTGGCGAATCCGCTCCAGCAAGCCGAGCGCCAGCGGGTTGACCCGCGAAAAGAATATGAAATATGCCACCAGCACGGCGTTGATGCTCGCTAGAAGGACGGCGCCCGCTGCGACATCCTTTGCTATCTGCGCCACCGGGTCGAAGGTTGTCGTGACAAGGTCGATAGTCGATTCTATGGCCGTGTTTATGAGTTCCGCGACGACGACCAGAGAGACCGCAAATATCAAAGCGACAAAGGCCCAGGACTCTATCTTTAAGAAGAGGCCGAGTGTGAGCGCCAAGGCTGCGGCGACAAAGTGAATGCGCATATTGCGCTGGGTGCGCAATACATAGATAAGGCCATCGATGGCGTAATTGAAGCTTTTAAGCAACGACATGCTTTTCATCGGGCGCATATGAACGTCAAAATCCCGTCATGCGGCCGGCTCTCGAAAGAGCTGCTACCGGCGTATTTAACGCTCAAAACCCCCCTTCGCAAGCTCGTCGGGGTTTACTCCGTCTGAGAAAGAGGTAAGTATCAGGCGCTCGCGCGCCTCCATGAGCTCGGCGTCCTCATCGCTGTCATGGTCATGACCGAGAAGATGGAGGATACCGTGGACTAAGAGGAGCGAAAGCTCTTGGTTTAGGGTCTGGTCGAATTCGATTGCCTGTTTCTCGGCTACAGCTGGGCAGATGACGACATCGCCCAGTAACCTCGGGAGGTTCTCGGCGGTCGGCATGTCACCGCCCGCTTCGAAGGATAAGACGTCGGTGGGGTAGTCCTTGCCGCGATAGCTCGCGTTCAAGTCGAGCATGGTCTCTTCGCCGACGAGCGCTATACTGAGTTCCGCATCCTCTTCGACGCGCTCCACAGTTAGAACATAGCCGGCAAGCTCAACCAGTGAATCTTCATCCACCGCTAATTCCTGCTCATTACTTATTTGAATCACCATGCGCTGCAAAGCTCCTAGCTTGCGGTACAGGTACCGTCGGGTACTCGACCCTCGTATGATATAGGCTTGTCAATAACTGGGTGAAGCTTCTGATTATCTTTTCAATATCGTTCAGAGTCAGATTACTCTCGTTTAGCTGGCCATCATCGAGCTTGCTCTGGACTATCCGCTTTATAAGCTGCTCGATTCGTCCCGGCGTTGGTTTGGCGATAGTGCGCGCCGCCGCCTCGACCGAGTCGGACAGCATGACGAGCGCCGCCTCTTTCGATTTCGGACGCTGTCCTGAATACCGGTAATTCTCTTCATTGATGGTCTCTTTGACGACACTCTCTTTTGCTTTGTGATAGAAAAACGCCACTATGCTCGTCCCGTGATGCTCGTTTATGATATCGAGTATCTCCGGCGGCAGATGATACTTCTTCCCCAGGTCGATACCTTCCTTGACGTGGGAGGTGATTATCAGGCAGCTCAGGCTCGGGTTGGTGTGGTCGTGCGGGTTTTCGCACCCTATCTGGTTCTCGACAAAGAAGAGCGGCCGTTTTATCTTTCCGATATCGTGGTAGTATGCGCCGACTCTTGCTAGGAGCGGGTTCGCGCCGATTTCCTCGGCGGCGTTTTCGGCTAGGTTGCCCGCCATGATGCTGTGGTTATATGTTCCCGGCGCCTTCATCATAAGCTCGCGCAGGAGGGGCTGGTTGGCGTACGAAAGCTCGACGAGCTTGATGTCGGTCGTGATTCCAAAGACCTTCTCTAAAAACGGCAGTGTCCCGATGGTCAACACCGCCATTGAAATACCGCCGAGCAACCCCCAGCCGAGGTTTTTCATTATCTCGACCAGCCCAGCCCCGCTCAAAAGCGTCGTGGTTATGGCCAGAATCGTCGTCGCGAGCGTAACCCATGCTCCGGCTATAGCCAAATCCGTGCGATGCCGGATATTGTAGATGGCATATATTGCGAACAGCCCGGTCAGAACGCCGTAAAGAGTATATTGGTAGTTCTGCCCGCCGATGAGGCCGGAATAAAGGCTCAGACTCAAGACCATGATGATTGCAGTCTCGATATTGAAGAGCAGCGCAGTCAGCATCGCCGCCGCGCCGATGGGAATGAGAAAATATGAATAATAAGGACCGACGAATTTTGCTATTAGAATCGTCGCTATAAAGATAAGCGAGAGCACTCCTATGAGACGGTTGCTGCGATGTATCTTTGGCTGGTAGTTAAATAGATAGAGGCCGAACGCGATAAACGAGACTAGCGCAAAGAGCGCCAGGCCGCCGATGCGAGCCAGGTCGATACCTCTCTTGAGCAGGCCTAATTCTCTTAATATCTTGACCTGCAGGCTAGAGACGATTTCACCCTCGCGGACGATGGTCTCTCCCTTTTGTTTATTAACAAGAACCGAGGAGATACCGGTCGCCGCTTCTTTCTTGAGCTTGTCAGTCCCCTGCGCGTCGTAGAAGTAATTAGGCTTGAAGTAAAACGAGCCGACCTCGGCGATGAGCGCGTTTTTGCCGGGGTTCTTGGTCAGGCTCTGCGCCATCTCGGCAAACTCTATCCTTTTCTCGCCGATGTTCTCAGCGGTTATCTTGTCGCTATAGACACGATTGATATTGCTGACCACAAGCGCTTCGGTCGAATTAAGCTCTGTGTCCGGCATCTGGAGTACCGTTTTGAAGACGCTCTTGTCGAAGCTCGAGTCGACCTCTTTGACGAGTAAATCCTGTTTAGCTTCGGCGGTCAGCACTTCGTTTGAGCGCACCTGCCTAACCAGACCGAAAAATTTATGAACCGAGTCGATTACTTGCGGTTCGACGCTCCAATCACGATTGTAGACCGGCTCGACATGTGACGACGCCTCGTTTCGCAAGGCTTCAGTCCTATCGAAATCGACGAACTCGATGTCGCGCGTCGCCTTGACTGTCTTAGGGCTTGGCTTGCCCACTTGCAGGCCGGTCAGCCTATCCGGAATGAAATCGACGACTAGAATCGCCAAAATCACGGTAAACAGGAGCAAAGCTAGAAGCGACCGGCGTAGGCTCTTGCCCTTCCAGTCTACTATAGCAGGCATATCTTTGATTTTGTCGAGGCCAAAGTTCGGAGTCATAGCTGTCTCTTCGAACCCCTCTCTTCATCATGGCGCTTGTATGCTTCGACTATTTTCTGGACAAGCTTGTGGCGAACCACATCGCGTGAGGTTAAATGGACGAAAGCTATATCATTTAACCCTCTCAATATGTTCTCGATGATGAGCAAACCGGAGTGCTGCCCGCTGGGCAGGTCTATCTGGGTGCTGTCACCGGTAACGACCATCCTGGAGCCGAATCCGAGCCTCGTCAAAAACATCTTCATTTGTTCCTGTGAGGTATTCTGGGCTTCGTCCAATATTATGAAGGCATCGTTGAGCGTGCGGCCCCTCATGTAAGCGAGCGGGGCTATCTCAATCGTGCCCTGGTCAAGTAAGTGCCTGAAGTGCTCGGCATCCATCATCTCGTAGAGCGCGTCGAAGAGCGGGCGCAGATACGGGTCGACTTTTTGCTGAAGGTCGCCGGGAAGGAAACCCAGCTTCTCCCCTGCCTCGACGGCCGGGCGGGTCAAAATAATCCTGCCAACCGTCTTGTCCTTGAGCGCGCGCACCGCCATCGCCATCGCCAGATAGGTCTTGCCGGTTCCCGCCGGGCCTATGGCGAAGGTCGCCGTGTGGTTGCGGATTGCGTCGATATACTCCTTTTGACCCGCGGTCTTCGGTCCAATTACTTTTCTGCGATGGGTGATGATGACGTCGGAATAGATGCTCGAAGGTGTAATCTGATTGCCGTCGACGGTGATGTCTATGGTGTGCTCGACTTTTTGCGGGGTCAGTTGTTGGCCATGCGACACAATGTTCAACATTTCTTTAAAGATTGTTGCTACGTTGTCTACTTCCACAGCGTCGCCCTTGATCGTTATTTCGTTACCTCTGACCAGGATTGTGCTTTGAAACTTGCCCTCTATTATTTTTAATAATTGATCATGGTAGCCTAACAAATCGACCATCGATATGTCGCCCGGCACCACAACTTTGATTTCCACGATATCCGCCAATTTTGGCTCTTTCACTCCTTTAGGTGAGAAAATTATACCATATCCCGAGTCCCGCAACGACTTCGTCGACCTATTGTGAGGGGCTCTATTGCCGCATAAGCTCGAGCGTCAGCTGATTGACTCGTTTGCCGTCGGCTTTTCCCTTTACCTGCGGCATAAGCTTGCCCATTACTCTACCCATATCCTTGGGAGCCGTTGCGCCGGTCGCCTCGATGGCCTCCTTGATGAGGCGTGTAAGTTCCTCATCCGAGAGCTGCTCGGGCAGATAGCCGGCGAGTACGGCCGCTTCTTTCTCTTCCTTCTCGGCCAGTTCTTCCCGATTGCCTTTGCGGTACTGCTCCACGGCCTCGTTTCGCCGCTTGATTTGGCGCTGCACGACCTCTATGACTTCATCGTCTGCAAGGCTGTCTTTCTTAACTATCTCAGCGTTCTTCAACTCCGCCATCAACAGCCGGATGGTCGAGAGGACGAGTTTTTGTTCCGGGTCGGCCGACGCTTGGCGCATCGCCGACTTCATATCTTCGTTTAAACGATCCTTCAGAGACAACTGGGCTCCTTTCTCTGCGCAACGGCATCGAGACGCCTTCAGACGGCGACTCGCGCTATGGTCGAAGGCTAACCTTGCTGCACCATTCTTCCGAGCTTCTTGCCGCCTAAGACATGGAAATGGATATGGAATACCTCCTGGCCGCCATCGGGCCCGGTATTTGCGATGAGGCGATAACCGCTCTCGGCCACGCCGCTCAGCGAGGCCACCCGGTTTCCGGCGAGTACTATTTTGCCGAGCAGGTTTGCGTCGGCCTCGGTCGCGTCGGAAAGCCGCTCGATATGGACTCTCGGTACGACGAGGATGTGAACGGGCGCCTGCGGGCTGATATCTTTGAACGCCACTACGTCGTCGTCCTCATAGACAACGGTCGCCGGAATCTCGCCCGCGACTATCTTGCAGAACAAGCAATCTTGAGCCATATAGACCTCCTCAATCGTTTGTGGTCAATACGTGGTTCGTCGTAGTCGGTCCGTCGGTAGTCGGTTTTCAGGTTTATGTCATTGGCTGCCGGCTTCCCTTTGGCGCTATACGACTTTGCCAAAGAGCCTGGCGTCCTCCCGCTTCTCGATGCGCACTCGCGCGAGCTTTCCTATAAGCTCGTCGGGCTCTGCGCACATCACACGGATATAATTGTCGCTCATCCCTGAGAGATACTCGCCTTGCCGGCGCTCTATAGAAACAATCAGTTCTTTCCCGATATAGCGGGAGGCAAACCGTACCGCCAAATCCCCGCCGAGCGCAATCAGCTC
Organism: Candidatus Aquicultor sp.; assembly: GCA_030682615.1. Lineage (GTDB taxonomy): Bacteria > Actinomycetota > Aquicultoria > Aquicultorales > Aquicultoraceae > Aquicultor. The sequence continues at coordinate 19,220 of JAUXNY010000045.1, forward strand.
CGCCGAGCGCTTCTCTTTTACATCTTTCGGTATCCGGCCGCCGAGACCTGCCGCCGGCGTGCCTTTCCTGGGAGAAAACCTAAAGACATGGAGCCGGTTGAAACCGATGCTCCCGACGATGTCCATGGTCCGCTCGAAATCGGCGTCGGTCTCACCGGGA
>JAUXNY010000050.1 GCA_030682615.1 Candidatus Aquicultor sp.
GTTGGTGTCTATATTAAGTCGAATGGTGCGCAGAGTTGCCACATAAGCGACATCTCAACGTTTCTAGATTTACCGATAGACATGAACACCACCATCATCATCGGAAACAGCCAGACCTATGTCTCTGACGGGCGCATTATAACCCCGAGGGGTTACCGGGTGTGATCCTGCTCCTAGGGGGCACCACAGAGGCCCGCCTGCTTCTGGAAAAACTCACCGAAGAGCGCATCCCCGTCATATTCAGCACCGCCTATGAGTTTGCGGGCGAGTTCATCGACTCGCTTGCAACCGAAAACCTCCTAGTTAAACATATCGCCGGTAAGCTCGACGCAGATGCGCTGGTCGTGCTTATCGATAGCGAGAAGATAGCGCTTGTCGTAGACGCGACCCACCCGTTCGCGACCGGTGTCACGGAAAACGCGCGCGCGGCTTGTGGGGTTGCCGGCGTTTCGTATTTGAGGGTCGGTAGGGCTGCCGTAGGGAACTCCGACTATGATAATATCGAGTACGTCGAGTCGATGGAAGAAGCGGCGCGTATCGCAGAGGGGCTGGCGCAGAGACAATTACAAGTGCAATCGCGAGTGCAAGCGCAAGCGCTGGGAGAGACGATATTTCTAGCGACCGGCAGCAACCAGGCCAGCTTGTTCGCTGAGCGTATCGATATCTCGAAGCACCGCGTATACATCCGTGTTTTGCCGGGCGATGAATCGATCGCCAAGTGCCTTGAGGCAGGCTTCGAGCCCGAGCAGATAATAACGGGCGTCGGGCCGTTCAGCGTCGAGGAGAACGAGCGGCTTTGGGAGAGCCTCGGCGTTAAGGTCGTCGTCACCAAAGAGAGCGGACGCGAAGGTGGCTTCCCCGAGAAGGTCGAGGCTGCGAAGCGGTTGGGGATTGCGTTGGTGGTTGTTAGGCGGCCTGGTGTTGTGCGTGAAGATGCTGGTGACGCGGATGATGATATGGATACTAGGATCGAGGTCTCAGGAGTTGATGAAGCGCTGGTCGCTATAAAACGCGTTATCTGTGACGCGTGAGAGCTGGGAATAACGACGATAAGGAGGATGCCGATGTCGGGAGCCGCAAGCATAATCATAACTCTGGCGCTGCTTTGTTACTCCATCGGCGTGTGGAGCGAGCGAATCTCGGGGATACTGAAGCCGTGGCATCTCGTCTTCTTTTGGCTGGGACTTGTCTTTGACACCTGGGGCACAGGGTTGATGTTCGCAATGGCGGAAGGGATGACCTTCGATATCCACGGAGTAACCGGCACGCTCGCCATCATCTTGATGTTCGCGCATGCGATTTGGGCATCGATAGTCCTCGCAAGACGCGATGAGCGCTGGATAACCAGCTTTCACAAACTGAGTGTGGCAGTCTGGGCGATATGGCTCGTACCGTTCTTCAGCCCGATGTTTTTTGCTTTGGGGTAGGACTGACCGGGGTTTTTCTAGTATACATAACTGATATGACTCCATCGGGACTAGAAGATAACGGGTTCTTCGTAAAGCTACCGAAACTCCAGCGATTCTACCAGTTCTTTTGTCGCCTTCTTGAATCGCGGGGCATCTATGCTTATAAAGACGTCGCCTGTTTCATAGCGGTTAACGACGAATGTATGCTCGTCTAAGCCACCTTTATTAGGCGCAGTACGGATAATGATGCCGAGAGTTTTAGCTGGCACAAACGCTGCATCGGGAATATCTTCATCCGGCACGTCAGGTTGCTTTGACACCAGCTCTATTTGCTCCAAAATCGTTCTTACTTTCCTTGGATCACTGACTCGTTCGCTCGTCACTTCTGCGTGCCTTTGGTATCGAAACGCTACATATTCTACATCTCCAAACATGGTTTTTGGTTGAGCTGTTGTCGTAACTGGATTACTTGGTGGAGATTGAGCGCTCTCGTGGTCAGAGCATCCCATGATTATCAGCAACGCTATGACCAGCGTTATCGTGGTGCTTATGTTTAAACAACCGTAGCTATTCACGCTTGACCTCCTGCCTTGCCGTGGGGCAGCCCAGCCTTAGTGCCCTAACGGTGAAAGAACGTCCCCCAGGTGCTTGGCAGAGTTACTGCTCTCGCCTTTTCTTAGCCTTTTTGTAGGCAACATCGTGGACGCCGAAGGCGATTATTCTTACGACGTCATTTTCTATCTGATACAGAATTCGATAGCTCACCCTTTGGTAATTAAAATTGTAACCAAGAATATGTGATAGGTCACCTTTTTTGCGACTACCGGTATTTAAGGGGTCTCCAACGATTTTGGGCAAATGATTATCGATTATGATTTTTCCCAGCGCTTTGTTGTCCTTAGTAAGCTTAAATAAATCTTTCGCAGCCGCAGGGTGAAATTTAAGCTGGTATTCCACTAGATACCAAGCTCCTGTTTAAGCTCTTTAATGAATGTCTTGCCGTCAACATCCGGTATTTTTTGCGATAAGCGCTTTCTTAAAAGCTCGTCCTCTTCTTCTTCGCCTATAAGGTCGACTATGCCCAATCTGATCGATTCTCTTATAACTTGCGATTCCGTTTTGTGGGTTTTTTTTGCAAGCATCGATATCTTTTCGTAGTCTTCTTGTTCAAGCCGTACCGTCTTGACTCGTTTTGTGCTTGCCCTCGTCATAGATTAGCCTCCATTGTCCAGAAATTGTAATACATATATGTTACATTGTATTCTATTTGGATGCCACCAATAAACCCGACTCATTCTAACTATACTGCAAACAATACTTGATTCTAGCTTGATAATTACCCGCCGCTGCCGGATACTCAGCTCAAGTATATAATGATTTAGTATGTAAAATTGCCAACTATTGATGGTAAAATGGGTATGTAGTGGAGCAACAGGGAAAAAACGAATAGCGAGTTGCATACTCAATATTAACCTTGGTAAGCATTTGTGCAGGCGAGTAATTAAGAAAAAGGAGGGCTAATAGAATGGTTGCGATGGATGCAAAAGCAGAGGTATTTTGGATGGCTTTCAAAAGCCTGCCAAAAAAGGAAAGGCTATCTGTTATTGAAAGATTGCTTAAGGATAAAGAATTCAAGGAAGATTTAATTGATATAGCTATTCTTGAACAGCGCTATGAAGAGCCATCGCGGCCTTTGGCGAGTTATATTGCTGAAAAAAAGAGTTAGTTGATGCCATATTCGGTTTACATAAAGCAATCGGCGGAGAAAGAATTAGATCGTTTGCCCTCAAAAATTCAGGAAATAGTAATAAAAAAGCTAACCTCTCTGGGAGAACATCCTATACCTAAGGGAGCGAAGAAGCTTCAGGGCAAAGAAGGGTATAGAATAAGAGTAGGCGACTACAGAATTCTTTATATTATCCACGAATCCGAGAAAAAGGTAGAAATAATCTCAATGGCTCATCGCAGAGATATTTATCGTTAGCTCATGCCAATTCATTCTAGAAAAGGGCGCCTATTCCTCAAACACCTACATGGGCGAGAGTCCACTAAGCCTGTTGAAAGACAACCCGCCAACCAACGAAGCTAACCCATTTGACATAACCACCCCACCCGTATAAATTTATTGTTGGAAAGTGAATAAATATTCAGGTGCCGCTTGTAGCGGAGAATAGGGAAGCCGGTGAGAATCCGGCACGGGCCCGCCACTGTAAGAGGGGAGCCACCCGCATAAAGCCACCGGGCAGATGTCCGGGAAGGCGCGGAGTTGGTGAAGATCCTCGAGTCAGGAGACCTGCCTGAATGAAAATATACGCTCTACGAGGAAGGAGTGCTGCCAAATAGCTTATTTTGTTACCCTCGGAAAGCCGGGGGCTTTTTGTTTTTCGACAACTTTTATCAGGGGGAGCAGATGGATTTACTAAATAAGACGTTAAACGCCATAAAGCCGCTCGACGATGCGGCGATGGAGAAGGCGAGAGAGCGCCAGGACCAGTTGACCAAACCGGCCGGGAGCCTCGGTGTGCTTGAAGAGATATCGATAAAGCTCGCCGGTATCACCGGCAAGGTCATAAGCGATGTGGACAAGAAAGCGGTCGTCGTCATGGCGGGCGACCATGGTGTCGTCGATGAAGGTGTCTCCGCGTTTCCGCGCGAGGTCACGCCCCAGATGGTGGCGAACTTCGTCCACGGCGGCGCGGCTATAAATGTGCTCTCGCGGCATGTCGGGGCCGACGTTATCGTTGTCGACGTCGGCGTGGCGGTGCCGATAGATGATGCGAGCGTGGTTTCGCGCAAGGTCAAGAGCGGTACCGCAAACTTCGCAAAAGAGCAGGCCATGACGCGCGAGGAAGCCGTCAAAGCGATAGAGGTGGGCATCGAGATCGCAAACGAACTCATCGATGACGGGGCCAACTTGCTGGCTACGGGCGATATGGGAATCGGCAACACTACGTCGAGTAGCGCGATTTTGCTGGCGCTCACCGGCAGGCCGGTCGACGGGCTGGTCGGATTAGGCACGGGCATCGGCAACGGCGACCTCGACCACAAGAGAAAAGTTATCACCGACGCTATAAGCTTCCACAACCCCGACCGGAACGACCCCATCGACGTCGTCGCCAAAGTCGGCGGGCTCGAGATAGCGGCGCTCGGCGGCCTCGTGCTGGGCGCGGCGGCAAGGCGCGTCCCAGTCGTCATCGACGGCTTTATCTCGGGGGCGGGCGCGTTGATAGCGGGCTGTTTAAGCCCGTTGAGCAAAGATTACATGATAGCCTCGCATGTCTCGGTCGAGCCGGGGCACCGGGCGATTCTCGATGAGCTTGGCTTGAAGCCGATGCTCTATATGGACATGCGCCTGGGCGAGGGAACCGGCGCGGTTCTCGCGATGGGCATGGTGGAGGCCGCGACAAAAGTCATCAAAGAGATGGCGACCTTCGCCGAGGCCGGCGTATCCGAGAAAGAGGGTTAAGGATAATCGGCACCAAGACATTCAGGCTGGCGCTGTCGTTTCTGACCATCATCCCGACCGGAATAAGGGAAGAGCTTGATTCGACAGCGTTCGGCCGCTCGACAAAATATTTCCCGCTCGTTGGATTGGCCATCGGCCTTATATTAGCCGCCGTCTATGCTCTGGTCTCGCTGCGAATCACGGGGACCGCAGCCGACCTTATCGTCATCGTCGTCCTTATAGCGCTGACGAGGGCGCTCCATCTCGACGCGGTCGCCGATACCTTCGACGGCCTCTTCGGAGGGCGCGACAAAGAACACAGCCTCGCCATCATGAAGGATTCGCGGGTCGGGAGTTTTGGTGTCGTCTCCCTCATCGCGGTGCTTGGTCTGAAGACCCTGCTGCTTGCGGCGATCCCGGGTACGGAAAAGCTCGCGGCGATTTTGCTCTTTCCGGTAATCGGCAGGTACGCGGCGAGTATCGCGATGACCACGCAGCCGAGGGCGAGACAAGACGGCCTGGGTGCCTTATTTGCCGAGGGTGCGGGCAAGGCCGAACTGGCATGGGCATCAATCATCACAATAGCTGTTGCGGTGGCCGTTGCGGGGTTAGTGGGCGTCATCGCCTTGCTCGCGGCGCTGGCATTTGCAATGATGTATATAGTCTTCGTCAAGCGCAAGATAGGCGGGATGACCGGGGACACGGTCGGCGCGCTTATCGAGCTTACCGAGGTCACGGTCTTGCTCGCATACGCGGCGTTGTAGCGGAGTGCGCGTTGACGTAAGAATCAATGAAGTTTAATAATCGCTGACATATAAGAACATAAGGGACACCAACCAATGAGATTGTATTTGATTCGTCACGGCGAGACTAAGCTCAACAAGGAGTTTCGCTTTATTGGCCGGACCGACCCCGCTCTCTCTGAGCAGGGTGAATCGCAGGCTCGGGCCTTGGCGGAGCGCCTAGCGGACGAGGATATCTCGGCGATATACGCCTCTGACCTGTTGCGGGCGACGCAGACGGCTTCGATTATAGCGGACAATTTCGGCGTCGATGTCATCGAGACAGAAGGGCTGCGCGAGATAGACTTCGGGGATTGGGAAGGTCTCTCCTACAACGAGATAATGGAGCGCGATAAAGAGACGCTTGACTCGTGGATTGAAAACCCGACCGGCGTCGATATTCCGGGAGGCGAGAGCTGGCCCGCTTTTGCCGCGCGCGTCAACGCTGCTTTCGACGATATCCTCAAGAATGAAGACGGCGATGCTATAGCGTTGGTGACGCACGGCGGCCCCATCAAGCTTCTCATGACGAGGTTTCACGGCGGCGACCCCCACTTTTTCAAATCGTTCTGGCCGCAGCCGGGCGGCGTGAACATAGTCGAAATCGACGACAAAACAGTTAATGTAATCGAGCTGAGCGGTATAAGGTAAGTCAAGAGGGACGTTCCTTGCAGGCTACAGAATCGGCGAATAATCTCCGCGCAGTTGAGAACACCTGCTAAACTGTGGTAAAATCCCTTAAATCCAGCAATATCGTCTGGTAATTAATGAAGCAAATTTAAACGTGTTAGTGGAGGGGCGAGTGAAGGACTTATTGCGCAGAGGGCTTGAAGGTCTGATACCCTATGAGCCGGGCCGGCCTATCAGTGTGGTCGAGAAAGAGCTGGGTATCGAAGAAGCCATCAAACTCGCCTCAAACGAAAGCCCATATCAACCGTTTCCCCAGGTCATGGAAGCGATGCAGAAAGCTGTCTTCGAGGTCAACAGGTATCCCGATGGCGGCTGCACCTTCTTAAGGGAGAAGCTGGCGGACGGGCTCGGCGTCACGCCGTCGATGATAATGGTCGGAAGCGGTTCGAACGAATTGCTTCGGTTGCTCGCGAATGTGCTGCTCAACCCCGAAGACGAAGCGGTCATGGCTAATCCGTCGTTTATCGTCTACCCGAACGTCGTCAAATTGAAGAACGCAAAGTCGGTCGAAGTTCCGCTCAAGGGTTACCGCCACGACCTGGATGCGATGGCGGACGCGATAAACGAGCGGACCAAGATGGTCTTTATCTGCAATCCTAACAACCCGACCGGCACGATGATGACGCGCGGCGAAGTCGAAGCGTTTATGGCAAAAATACCGACGGATGTCGTCGTAGTTCTCGATGAGGCATACTTTGAGCTGGTTCGGGACAATGATTATCCGAACGGCATGAATTAT